>JAADFJ010000023.1 GCA_013152955.1 Campylobacterota bacterium | reverse complement strand
TTGGGTTTTGAGTTTGAAATGGGTTTAACACCGCAATTTATCCAGAAACTCAAAGAGAAAGGCGCTTCCATTACGCTAAAATTTATTCAAGAACTTAAAGAAAAAGGCGTTTCAATTACGCTAAAATACATACCGCGTGATGTTTTTGATAAACGGGCAGTAGAAAAAGGTCAAGTGAAATTTTACGATGTGGCATATTTGAATACCAAAGTGCATAAAGTAAAAGAGCGAACTATAAAAATAGAACTCACCGATTTTGTTACGCATTACACCCAAGACGATATTGAAGATATTCAGGCTAATATGCGTAAAGGTAGTAAAGTTGTGATTCAAGACGGTCAAATAATTAAAATCACCAAAGACAAAAACAGAATTATCAATCGTGAAGTATTAACAGAAAATTGGTATGATTGGATAGATTATTGGGCGATTGATTTTAACTACGAAGACAAAAAAGAGATTATTTGTATTCACAACGAAAAAGACGAAATAGAAGAAAAATGGACAGGAAACTATCTGTTTGAAAACGAGTGGCAAAGTTTCCGCACAAAGAAAAATCCGGCATTAGAATTTATGAGTGCACATCACGAATACGAAAAAAAAGGCAGATATAAAGTTATGATAAAAGTGGTTGATATTCTGGGAATTGATACAAGCAAAATAGTAGAAGTTGACATATAAATCCAACGCAGTAGTCAAGCACATTGGCTGGTCGCACAAGCCAACACACAAATCCTAGCCCATCTTTAACACCATAAAAAATAATCCCTGGTATAGCAATAAGAATTAGAGGTCATTTTTCTCCAGTGGTCTCATCATGCTTGTTGAGCCGGAAAGGATTACGGAAGATATTTTATGAAAGGTTATTAGATTTTAATTATCCTATTTTCAAAATTGATGCCTCAACCCGTTCCGTTATCGGATTAAAATCTCCAAATTTTTCTCTCATATCGATAACAGGCAGGGAGCCGCCGCATTTTTTGCAATAGTATATTCTTTTGTCGCCCTTCACATAAATATCCATGCTTTCAGATTCTTTTGTGCCGCATACGCTGCATCCTGTTCGTAGATACCTCCATTGCATATCACATCTTGGACATACCAATATTCTTGCGCTGTCTTCGGAGCTTAAATAACCGATATCGGCTGCCGCCCAGCAAACAGGGCACCTGTTATCACGATAATTTTCTTTTATATATGACTTAATGCGGTAGCCGTAACGATTTTTAAACATAATCAATGCCGGTCTGTAAGTTTTATTGAGTAAAAAAAACAAAAGTTGATCTGACTCCTTTATCAACCCCTCATATAAAAATCGATATGAACAGGCTTTGAATTCGGCGAACCCTATATTTTTTTCTTTTCTTATCTGATCTTCGATTGAAGGTTCCAGATGCATAAGAGCTGCTGCAATCTTTTTGAAGTAGAAGAAATATTCTTTATCGATAGACAAGCTCAGATCTTGCATAAGGGGGAACTTAGATATATCAACATCTCTAAAATGAAGCAGTTTATTTTTTCTTATTTTTTTTATTTCGGCTCGCTCCTCTCTGTAAAATGCAAGAGCAATACGGTAGACCTTGGCCAAATCTAAGTTTTCACTCAGTCTGACCAAGGTTTTTTCTGTGGAATCAGACAAATTGTTATTGTCCCGCAAAGACGACAAGATATCTTAACGCAAGACCCCCGAAAATAATCATTAATCCTGTAGCTGCTATGCTAATCTTTTTATCTGATTTGATTTCAAGATAAAGAGGTGCCGCTATGCCTATGATCAAAACGCCCACCCAAAGTGCTCCGATATACTTGCCCGCTACCATGGATAATGCGGCAGCCGGTGCTGCTGCAAAACTCCAGAAAACAAAAAGTATCAAAATTATAAGTTCTAAAATACCGTATACCTTTCCTACTTCACTCAAAACATCGGCATGCCGACTGCCGTTTTTTGATAAAGAGAGAGCAGCCGCACCTGTAGTAAACGCAGATGCCAGGAACAGCCAGGGAAGAAGAAGCGTACCGGACCAGAGCTGTATAGCGGAAACCGTAAGCAGCACTCCAACATAACTTGCCGTAAGTGCCGCTCCGATAGCAGCAAGTACTGCCACGCCTTTTGATTTTGTCAGAGCAACAATAAACATTAAAATAGTTGTTATAGTTATTAGCCATGAACCGATCCACATAACCGATGAGCCTCTATATGAAACGAACATATGCCAAAATCTGAGCGGTCTGCCAAGGTCAATAAGGAGCAGTAATGACCCTGCTGCAAGTGCTGCAACACCAATCCAGCTTGCTCTTGCCAATAGATCCGACGCATCGCCTTTTTTGTTTATATAATAAGCAGTCAGGAATGCTCCCGTTCCAATTCCCACAAACCATAAATAGAGAACAATCCAAAAATTCCATTGTCCTAATACAATTGGTCCACTCATTTTTCCTCCCTGCCGGCTTTCATTCGTCTATTAACCGCCCATGCAATTGGTAAAGTAGCCATAACTGCGGCTGCAACAACTCCGCTGCCCCAATCGGCAGCAAGCTGTTTACCTGTTCCCTTTGGATTAGACGGCATTCCGTATGCCTCAGGCTCATTAAGAAGAATATTTATAACATATTGTCCCGATAGCTCTTTTTCGCCATATATTTCCGCTCCGGAAAATCCCTGTTCTTTAAGTTTCGCAATACGAACTTCTGCTTTTCTGATCATTTTATTTCTGTCGCCAAACTCCAGTGCAGAGTCCGGACAAGATTTAACGCATGCAGGCTGATAGCCGTTTTGAACGCGATCAACGCAAAAGGTGCATTTTTCAACTACGCCCCGTTTTTCATTGAATCTCGGCACTTCGTACGGGCATGCTTTGACGCAATATCTGCATCCTATGCACCAGCTCGTGTCAACCACAACATAGTTATCGTTGACGTGCGCCATAGCTCCGGTCGGACAGACTGAAACGCACGGTGCATCTGTGCAATGAAGACAGGAATTTCTGCCGAAGAACCAAAACGGGTCGTTACGCTCTTCTTTGTCTTCATGAAACGTTATTCTAAGCCATGTCTGAGATGATAGATGGGGTGGGTTTTCATAACTTCCTCTATTTTCGGTTATCTCGGCTTCCCTGTCATTCCACTGTTTGCAAGTCACCTGACATGCTCTGCATGCCATGCATTTGCTTGAATCAAAATAGATCGCATAATTTGTGCTCATCTTATCCCTCCAATTTCCTGAGATCTCCAAGAAATGCCTTATATTCGGGGATCATTGTGTTTGCATCGCCAATATTTGGAGTAAGAAGATTTGCCGAATCACCTTTGACGAGTCCTTTGTAGCCAAAACTCCATAAAAGTCCTGCCGGATGAACCGTCTTGCCCATAATTTTCAGAGGATGTATTCTGCCGGTTACTATGGCAATCGCTTTGACCTTTCCTCTTGCTCCTATAATTTCACAGAGAGAACCGTTTTTGATTCCCCTCTTTTTGGCAATTTCTCTATCCATTTCAACAAATGCATCAGGCTGAAGTTCGGCAAGCCAACCGATATTTCTACTCATCTGACCTGCAAGATAATGTTCAGTTACTCTGTATGTAGTTAATACAACGGGATATTTATCAAAATTTCCATGAATATCAATACCCGGTGTTGCCCAGATTTTACAAGCCGGATTAATTTGAGTATTTCCAAACGGATTTTTAATAGGTGATTCATACGGCTCATAATGTTCCGGCAAAGGACCGTCGAGGAGACCTCTTGCAAACTCTCTGCCGTATCCTTCATTAAGCATAATAAACGGATGTATGGTATTGGGCGGTGAACCTCCATCAGGAACATCTCCAATCCATTTTGATCCGTTCCATTTGATTACCCATCTTCGAGGATCAAAAGGCTGTCCGTTTAGGTCAACACCCGCTCTGTTGTACAAAATTCTTCTGTTGACGGGCCAGTTCCATGACCAATTTGAGTATGTGCCGATTTTTGCCGGATGAGGATCGACATCGTTGCGTCTTGCCATCATATTGCCTTTTTCCGTAAAACTGCCGGCATAGAGCCAGTTTCCGCATGCGGTGCTGCCGTCATCTTTAAGTTTTGTAAAACTTGACACCAATTTGCCGGTTTTGATGTCGAATCCGTTGATCTCTTTTGCAATTGCTTCCGGTAATCGCTCTGTTTCAACGTCCCACCAGGAAAGATTAAGCACCGGATCAGGATAGGTGCCGCCCGCCGAGTATAATTTTTTTAGTCGTTTAACAAGTTCTGTATAGATCCAGAGTTCATCTTTAACATTACCGACCCTGTCGATTACTTTATTTTTCCACTGTGCCCATCTTCCCGTATTGGTAAAACTTCCGCTTTTTTCGACCCATACGGTATTAGGAAGCAGGAAAACTTCCGTTTTGATCTTTTTAGGGTTGATACCCGGGCGATTCCAAAAACTTGCAGTCTCGGTATCGAATATCTCAAGAACTGCAAGCCAGTCGAGATTGGCCATTGCATTTCTTGCCGGTCCTGCATTAGAGGCGCTTACGGCGGGATTTTCACCCATAACAAAAAATCCTTTAATGACATTTTGATACATTGCCTCAAACATTGCAATGTGAGAATAGTTTGAACCGGCATCGGGAATATTGTTTTTGTGAGGTCCGAGTTTCGGGAGATAATGATAGCTTACACGGGGATCCGTTTCCCGCCACCATGCTGCAAGCTGACTTGTTAAATATTTGCCATAGTTTTTCCACCAGTTTAAACTTTTGGGATCATAATTTTTCGGTGTCTTATCTTTAATTCTTGCATCCAGTGTCTTTTCTTTGCGTTTAGGAAGTCCGAGATAGCCGGGCAGATCATGAAAAAGCAGACCATGGTCGGTTGAACCCTGAACGTTGCCGTGACCTCTAAGCGCGTTTACTCCTCCTCCGGCAACCCCGATATTTCCCAATAAAAGCTGTATGACTGCATACCCTCTTATATGCTGAGTACCGTATGTGTGCTGAGTTGCACCCATTGCATACAGGATTGTGCCTGCTTTGCCTTTTTGACCGGTGGATGAATATAGATCATAAATTGTTTTGAGTTTTTTTATTGCTACGCCGGTAACATTTGAAACCGTTTCAAAACTATATCTTGCGTAATGTCTTTTCATTATCTGAAATACAGAGTTGGGATCATTTAGCGTTTCGTCACGCAGAGGAATGCCGTTCTCATCAGTCTGATATTGCCAGGTTGATTTGTCATAGGCTCTTTTTTTAGCATCATAGCCTGAGAATATTCCGTCGAGTTCGGAAGTGTCTTTGAAATTAGGATTTATAAGAAGAGCGGCATTAGTATAGTTTTTGACATAGAACTCATCATATTGCCTGTTTTCTATAATATATTTAATCATTCCGCCTAGAAATGCAATATCGGTTCCGGCTCTTATCTGGGCGAAATAGTGCGCTTTTGAGGAGGTTCTGGTAAAACGCGGATCAACCGATATTATCTTTGCTCCGTATTTTTCAACTGCTTCCATTATCCATTTGAATGTCAAAGGATGGTTTTCCGCGGCATTAGAGCCCATAATGAGAAACATATCAGAGTTTTTCATGTCAATAACATGATTAGTCATAGCTCCTCTGCCGAATGAATTTCCGAGTGCCGCAACGGTGGATGAATGACAGATTCTTGCCTGATGTTCAAGCCACGGAATACCCAGCGCTCTGGCAAATTTTACCGCAGCATAGCATTCCTCGTTGTTATGAGCTGCTCCTCCCAGATACGCCAGGCCTTCGGCACGATTTATCTCATAACCGTCCCTGTCAAATCTTATGAACGTATCGTCTCTTGTTTTTTTGATTTTTTTTGCAACAGCATCAAGCATCCAGTCCCAGCTTTTTTTCTCCCAGTGATCCGACCCCGGGGCCCTGTAAAGCGGCTCGGTGATGCGTCTCGGATTGTCGGCAAGATGGCGCGAACCCGCACCTTTTGGACAGAGCGCACCTCTGTTGATAGGATGATCGGGATCGCCTTCTATGTCCAAAAGTTTGTTTCCTTTTTTTGAAACGATTTGACCGCATCCTACTGCGCAGTAAGGACAGATGGTAGGACTTTCCGCCATTTTCTTAAGAAGCGGTACGGAAGCCGCCATTGCTTCTTTGATTGAAGGCAGAAAACTGCCTAGAGATATCAAACCGGTTAGTTTCAGAAATTCTCTACGTTTTACCCCCATATTGACCTCCTTCCTCTCCTCATAGAGAGAAATAAGTTATAATTAACCCCAGTTTATATCCTATCTTTATTAATAAATTTGTCAAGTACGCAAACTGACTGATAAATTGCATTACATTGTGAGACCACTGCACTGGATAGCACTCCCTTCGGTTTTTTGTTTATCTATCGCTAAGTTTACTCCGAAAAGTAATTATAATATTCAAATATAAAGATTTTTATTTCCCAAACCTTTGATTAGCAGGGACTTAGAAATTGTTATTTTTGCAAAATTCGCGCTTTGGAGTTTTTTGGAATGAACTTATCGCTTATTTTTGTAACATCTTGTTTAGTATTGTCACAATTATGAGTGCAAGCATCATTCTGCTTCCAAATAAAACTATTCCGTTTGCACCTATCACAACAAATATCAGCGTATCCTCAATTATTGCATGACAAATTGATAGGAAAACGGCAGAGAGGATAATATCGGTGTAACTCATTTTGTTTTCCATAGAATCTTTTATCAGAACAGCCGAACCGTAGGCTATTCCAAGAAGAAATCCCGCAATCATGGTAGTAGATGCATTTGAAGAGATGCCTATCTTTTTAAGAGGTTTGCCGGCAAGCTGTTTTATGGTTCTGTATAGCTTTGAATTCTCATATATTTCATACGCAATTGTCAATATTATGATAATAGCCGATAGTTTAAGACTCAGATATAATGCTCCGCCTAATGCGCGCAGAAGGTTTATCGCCATAACAGATTCAGCATTCCTCCAGCAAAAAATGCTGTTAACAGGCGGGTAAGAACGATTATATATCCTTTGGCGCCAACGCGTGAGAGCACAGCCGTTTCTATAAAAAGGTTATGAGCAATTCCCAGTATTAGTCCGATTATCGTTATCTGTTTAACTGTTAAATTCAACGGCGCCATTGCCGCGATAGCAGCGTATAAATTCAAAAGGAATCCTGATATCAGAACAATTGATGCGCCACCCGGAAGACCAATAAGTCTCATAAACGGAGAAAACAACTTTCCTACTTTTGTTACAATCCCCAACTGATTTAAGACATCCACAAGGACATAAAGCGGAAACGTATAGGCAACTATTTTTAAACTTATCGCAGCCCCTTTTTTAAAGCCGCTTCGAATCTCATTTAATATTTTATGGATATTCATCGACTTGTTTCCATCTCCTACTGTTTTATAACTTACTTTGCGTACTAAACGCAGCAATCATGCGTTAATATTACCACCCAAAGGGCGAAAAAAGAAGACATCATCTAACTGCGTTGGAACCTTGCCGCCATAGCTGCGGCTGTGCCGGCAATAAATAACTCGCCCCACCTAAGCCTTCTCTTTTGCTGAGGCTGCGTTGAACTTCTTTGAATTAACCGGTTAATTATGTAGAAGTTTGCCTTGTCTATAGAAAACCTCATTAAAAGCTGTGAATTTGTTTATTGTGCAGCGGTCTTATAATGTGGAACTGTGAAGAAAGCAACAGGCGATAGAAGTTGACAATGTAGATAAAGAGGAAATAATAATTATATGCAAAATCAAATTATCGATCTGCTTTTTGAGAATCAGGGAGAATTTATTTCAGGCCGACAGCTTGCCGACAGACTGAATATCTCTACAGTAGCTGTATGGAAAAGAATTCGAAATCTTATAGAAAAGGGCTACGAAATAGAAGCCTTGCAAAAAAAAGGCTACAGATTGATTGGTAATCCAACCTGTCTTTGGCCGTCCGGATACAAAATTCCTAAAACGAAATGGCTCCCAAACAATATTGTGTTTAAGACTAGCGTCAGTTCAACAATGGATATAGCAAAAGGGGAGTATAAAGATGGGAAAAGTGTGATTGCTTTGGCGCGAGAGCAAACCTCCGGCAGAGGAAGACATAAAAGATTCTGGCTTTCAGCGACTGACGCCGGCATCTATATGACGGTTACCGTAAAGCCTGATTTTTCGATGAGTGTGCTGCCTCTGATAAATCTTGCCTCATCCGTTGCCATATCAAGACTGCTTGATAAGCAATATGGTATTCACACGAAGATAAAATGGCCTAATGATATTTTTTTTAATGGAAAAAAAATTAGCGGTATTCTCATAGAAACCGAAACAGAGGGAAACGAATTGGCATATCTTGCAATAGGTATCGGTATTGATCTGTATGATAACGGAATATACGGTTCGCTGTCGGAAGCCGGAAGTTATATAAATCCCATAGAGTTTATTTCCCTTATTATCAGGGAACTTGACATACAACTTGAAAATATTATTATGAACCCTGAATATCTTTTGTCCTATTGGAGATTAAACAATAATACCATAGGCAATAAGGTAATAATTAGCGGCTCTGGAGGCGTTGTAAACGGAATCGCCAGAGATATAGACAGCAGCGGGTATCTGATTGTTGAGGAGAGCGGAGGAAAGCTGTCAAGGGTGATATCAGGTGATCTTGTGCTTGAGGGAGTGTAATTGAATAGTAGATTAATAGAAAAGATAGCTAATGAGGCACTATTAAGAATGTCTGAGGGGAAAGAGATCCCTACTCCTAAAGTGTATGAGTCATATTTTAAAGCTTGTGTTGCCGAAAATGGCATTACTAACTATGATGAGTTCATAAGTACTGCTGATAGGAAGAACAAAATAGTGTCTTTAGAAAAATCGACAAAAAATATCAATTACGTAGCTGATAATATATTAAATGCAGTCAGCGAGCACACTGATAAGCTTTCTGAATCAGAAAAAAATTTAGAAGAAATAGTCAATCTTGAAGATATCATCAAAAAAAGCAAAAGACTTGTTAGTGAAATAACTGCAATAAAAGATGCAAACAAGCTTCTTAAAAAGCATATAAATAGAATCAACAATATCGTTAATCATGAGCTCGTTATGATAGAAAAGATGGAAAATGTAGCCTTGCGCGATTACTTGACAGGAATAGGCAACAGGCAACTTTTTGATATGGATTTAAAAAGCGAAATGAGCAGATCAAAGCGCTACAATAGAAACGTTTCTATTTTGATGCTTGATTTAGATGACTTTAAGCATGTAAATGATAGTTACGGTCATGTAGCAGGAGATAAAGTTCTGCAATCAGTTGTAAACTATACGAAATCGAATATTAGAACGTCCGACAGCGTGTATCGTTACGGCGGTGATGAATTTATTGTTCTTTTGCCTGAAACGAACAGCAGGCAGGCTGCCGATGTAGGAAATAAAATATTGAACAGTTTAAATAATATAAAATACAAATACAAGAGCACACTGTTCAAGGTTACCTCTTCATGCGGTATGACCGTAATTAATAAAAATGATAGCATGGAAAGCGTTTTAGAAAGATTGGACAACGCTTTGTATAGTGTAAAGCGTGTCGAAAAAGGTGAATTTTACTGCGTAATTTAATCAAAAGCAACCTGCCGCTTACGCTGTCTGTTGTTTGCATCTCTTTTATTATTGTGTCCGCTATTTTTGCACCGATTATTGCTCCGTATAACCCATATCAGATACATGGTTCTATACTCTCCGGACCATCGTCACAATTTTTCCTTGGAACCGACAGACTTGGCAGAGATCTGCTTTCAAGAATGATTTATGGAAGCAGAATATCGATAGAGGTTGGTCTGATAGCGGTCGGTATTTCAACAACCATCGGGGTTATTTTAGGAGGGATAGCCGGCCTAAAAGGCGGCTTCATTGATGCGGCTATTATGCGCATTGTAGATGCATTTTTATCTTTTCCTGTATTTTTCTTAATACTTGCGGTTATAAGCTATGTAGGGCCGGGTATCATCAATGTCATGGTAATTATAGGACTTACGAGTTGGATGGGTGTGGCAAGGATGGTGAGAGCTGAGGTAATGCGGCTCAGAAAGACGGAATTTATACTTGCAAGCCGCCTGGCTAACCAAACAGATCTGAAAATTCTGCTGCATCATCTGATCCCAAATAGTCTTGCTCCGGTTATAGTTAATGCAACTTTGGGAGTTGGGTCGGCAATTCTGACCGAATCGGCACTCAGTTTTCTTGGTATAGGGGTTCAACCTCCAGTTGCTTCATGGGGTTCAATTTTATCTGAAGGCAAAGATTACATTTCCATAGCCTGGTGGCTGACGCTTTTTCCGGGAATAGCCATATTGATAACGGTGTTATCCTTTACAATAGTTGGAGATACACTGCAGAAAATTACAGGCAATCATTCAGATCGCTCTTGACATATTCCACCTATTGTGGTAGAAAATCGAAATGCCGAAGTGGCGGAACAGGTAGACGCGCTATCTTGAGGGGGTAGTGGGGTATACCCGTGCCGGTTCAAGTCCGGCCTTCGGCACCACAATTTATATCTGCTTCAATATATTTTTTAGTTCCTCTGCAGACTCTTTCGGCAGGTATGGATTTATGAAAATAGCTGTAGCTTGCTCAAAACCTCCGGCTGTAGTTATTTTAGGCAGGATAGTTATATAAAATCTGGAAAAGCTGCCGGTATTACCATACCCTTTTGGCGGCTCGCTTAATGTTAGATTGAATGAAAAATTGTTAAATTTTTTATATAAGGCGGCCATTAGCTTTTTAAGTATTTTGGAGAGTGATGCAAGTTTGTTGCTATCGAGCAGCGTTAATGATGCAATATCGTCCTTAGATATAATCATAATCTCAAAAGGTACTTTCGATGCATACGGGCAGATCGCCGCAAAATCCGAAGTTTCCAATATGACTCTTTCGTTTAAAGCAATCTCTTGTTTCACAAGATCGCTAAAATATGATCTGCCGTTTTTTTCATAATACTCCTTCAATCGCTTAAACCGATTAGCTATCATTTTTGGAACAAACGGTATGGCAATGATTTGTGTATGCTGGTGTGTTTGACTCGCACCGCTGGCTATCCCATTATTCTTAAACACTTGAATGTATCTTATGTTTTGATCTTTCGCTATATTCTTAAGTCGATTGATAATTGCCGCAAAATAAAGCTTAAACTGATCTAAGCTGTACTGATTCATTCGCTGGTTATGAATCGGTGTCTCAACAATTATTTCGGCATAGCCGTAACCGTTAATGACTTTGAAAAATTGGTTTTCACCGGTTTTCAAAGTAGACTTGGAAACTGCCGCATACAAATTTGGAATAACTCTTATTTTCCACCCGGTCTGATTCTTTTTGTTATTATCCCGAACCGCATAAACTTCAGCAGGTGTCATTAATTCGTTGCCCTCATCAAACGGACAACTTTTTTTGTCTGAAATCTTTTTTATAAAGAGATTTGAGCGTTCTTTTCTTTTCTCGGAAATTAACACATAAGATTCGTCAAGCAATGAATATCTAAATTCCTGCAACTTTCAGAATGCCCTTTGATATGATTCCGGATACAGTCTAATTCCATATTTGTTTGCGGCATAAAGCGCCCAATACGGATTTCTCAACAGCTCTCTGCCTAAAAAGATTAGATCAGCCGACCCATCACGCAGTATTGCCTCTGCGTATTCGTCTGTCGTTATTAAACCTACCGCCCCTGTCATAATATCAGCTTCTTTTCTTATTCTTCTTGAAAATATCACCTGATATCCGGGATACGTTGCAGGTAGTTTCGGAGTAAGGCCACCCGAGCTTACATCTATTAAATCAGCTCCCGCTTTTTTGGCAAGTTTGGCCGTTGTTACCGTTTCTTCGATATGATTCCCCTCTTTCTCGTATTCATCGGCAGATACGCGTACAAATAGAGGCCCGCCCCAAAATTCCCTTATTTTTTTCAATAGTTCGATCAAAAATCGGTTTCTATTTTGAAAGTTACCGCCATATTGATCGTTCCGTTTGTTTGTTAAAGGAGACAGCATTTCATTGATAAAATAGCCATGTGCAGCGTGTATCTCTATGACATCGACCCCGGCGGCAATTGCCCGTTTACCGGCAGTCGCAAATTGATCCATGATTTGACCAATCTCGTCGGTTGATGCTTCTTTAGGCGTTCTGTATTTATTGCTATAGCTGATTGCCGATGGCGCAATCGGTTCTCCTTCTGCTTCGGACTTTCTTCCTGCATGTCCAAGTTGAACTCCAATTTTTGATCCGCATTGGTGAACCGCATCGATCAATTGCCTGAAACCATCAATCTGACTATCATTCCACAAGCCTAAATCGTTATCAGAAATACGTCCAACGGGACTGACAGCCGTTACTTCAGGGATAATCAGCCCGACTCCTCCGATTGCTCTTGCCGCATAATGAATAATATGCCGGTTGGTAACCTTGCCGTCTCCGCCGGCCATATACATACACATCGGACTCATAACTACTCTGTTTTTAAGCTCAAGTCCCCCTGTTTTCAGTACATCAAAAAGCATAGCCCCTCCCTTATTAAGCTAACATCAGTTATTAATATCTCTTAATTTAATTGAAAAAAACCGATTTTCAACAATATTGTATACTAGGGTATTTCCATTAATCCATAAACGATCATCCTGAACGTCCAACTAACCTCCTCTTCTATTACGAATACCGGCAATAGTCTGCAATTTGTGACTCACCGACGGACTCGGCCCTCAGTTTGAAACGCATGAAATTAATAGAGACACTCTATAATAAAACAACGGGAGGCAAAATGAAATACTTGATTATTGGTGCAGATGCGGCAGGACTTTCAGCGGCAAATAGAATTAGAAGCAAAACCGATGGAAAAATTACCGTTATGGAAAAGGGAAGATTCATCTCTTATGCGGCATGCGGCATGCCGTATTTTATCGGAAATGAAATTGATAATTATGGGGCTTTGTTGGGAAGATCGGTTGAATATTTCAAAAAGAAAAATATTGACATACTCACTGAAACAGAAGCAGTAAAAATTGATCGGCTTAATAAAATTGTTTTTTGTCGAGGAAAAACAGATAAAATTGCTTATGATAAACTTTTGATAGCAACAGGCGCTGAGCCGTTTGTTCCGCAGGTTCCAATCAACTCAAAAAAGGTTTTCACGCTCGAAACAATTGACGATTCCATAAAAATTAAAAATTTTATCAGGAAAAATGCCCCGAAAAAGGTAGCAATTATAGGGGCAGGCGCTATCGGAATTGAGATGGCTGAACAATTTAACAGAGTTGGATTATCCGTTCTTATAATCGAGCGGCTTCCGCAAATTTTACCGATTATTGACAGCGATATGGCAGAAATAGTTCAAAACTATCTGGCAGAAATCGGAATAATGATAAAAACCGAAACTTCGCTTCAGGCAATCGAAGAATCAAAAAATATCAAGATAGTAACCGACAACGGAGAATTTGATACGGATTTTGTTCTTCTTTCAGTTGGTGTAAAACCTTGTAGCAATTTGGCAAAATCATCCGGAATCAAACTTGGTTATAAAGATGCAATAGCGGTTGACAGAAGTATGAGGACATCTGATGATGCAATTTATGCAGCCGGAGATTGCGCAGAAACCTATCACAGACTGCTTGGAAACCGTTTCATTCCTCTTGGAACAACGGCAAACAAGCAGGGAAGGGTTGCAGGCCTCGCAATGGCCGGAATTGATGCCAAATTTGCCGGTGTGGCTGGAACTGCGATACTAAGGTGCTTTGACATGGGCGTTGCAAGAAGCGGCATTGGAGTTGATCAGGCGGCATTGGAAAATATACCGGTTGCATCGGTAACAATAAGATCGGAAAGCAAAGCCCACTACTATCCGACAACAAAAAAGGTGACCTTAAGAATTATATTTAAATCCGATGGAGTAGTTGTGGGAGCGGAGATTATCGGAGGAGGAGTCGAGAGAATAAATCCACTGGCAATGGCAATAGCCCATTCGATGAAATTAGATGAACTATATAAACAGGATTTTGCCTACTCTCCTCCTTATTCGCCGGTGTGGGATCCTATTCTTGTTGCAGCTTACGAGGGAATGAAAAAGCTTTAACCTTTTTGGTCTATCTTGAGTTCCGAAGGGGTATATCTTTTGTTGTAAATTAGAGGCAATGTCGGGACTGTTGCCTCTAATTTTTGTCCGTAATTAACAGAGCTGCCCTTAAGATAAGACAAACTCCCGAAGGACTGACATGTAATGCAATTCAAAGAAGTTTATCGGGAATGTGCTGGAAACCTCATAAAACCAGCTAATCGGTTAATGTCTCAAAACGTACTAAACAGTTGTTTCTTTCCTTTTCTTCTTTTTATTGAGTATATCTCTTAAGCCGTCTCCGCTTAAGGTCTCTTTCTCCATAAGAAGCCTTGCAACCTGCTCCAATTCATCTCGATTTTTTTCAAGTATATTTCTGGCTTTAGAGTGCGCTTCGGCTAATATCTTCTGAACACTTTTCTCTATAATATTTTTAGTTTTTTCGCTTATGTCGCTGTAGGCAGAAGAATAAGGAGTTTTTAATGGAAATTTTTGAATATCCTCAAGTATTATAGGTCCCACTGTATCATCCATTCCGAGCCTCATAACAAGTGATTTAGCCATATCGGTTGCTCTTGCAAGATCGTTTTGGGCTCCGGTCGATATATCGTTAAATATTATCTCCTCAGCGACTCTGCCTCCGAAAAGCATAGCAATTTTATCCATTATTTCATCTTTTCTCATAAGATATCTGTCTTCAAGCGGTCGTTGAGACGTGTATCCCAGTGCTGCAAGACCCCTTGGTATAATAGAGATTTTCTGAACGGGTTCAGAAAATTTGACCATCTCAGCCACTATTGCGTGACCTGTTTCATGGTATGCGATAATCTTTTTCTCATTAACATTTATTCGTCTGCTTTTCCTCTCAAGCCCAACTTGCTGACGTTCAATAGCCTCTTCAAGATGCTTCATCTTGACATCGCTTGCATTTTCTCTGCCTGCCAAAAGTGCCGCTTCATTAACAACATTTGCAATATCCGCTCCTGAAAGTCCAACCGTCTGCTGAGCAAGCCTTCTTGAGTCAACCTCGCCGGCAAGCTTTATCTTTTTCAGATGGACTTCGAAAATTTCTTCTCTACCATCTAAATCAGGCTTATCAACCAAAATTTGCCTGTCAAAACGTCCCGGTCTTAGTAATGCCGGATCCAGTATCTCCGGTCTATTGGTTGCCGCAAGAATAATGACTCCTCCGCTGGAATCAAACCCATCCATTTCTGCCAACAGTTGGTTTAGCGTCTGCTCTCTCTCATCATTGCCGCCCGTAACAGAGCTTATTGCTCTGCTTTTACCGATAGTATCTATTTCATCAATAAAAACGATGCATGGAGCCATTTTTTTAGCGGTTTCAAAAAGATCTCTTACTCTTGACGCACCCACACCAACAAACATTTCTACAAACTCAGAGCCCGATATACTAATAAACGGCACTCTTGCCTCACCGGCAACAGCTCTCGCCAATAAAGTCTTACCCGTTCCCGGAGGCCCAACAAGCAGCACACCTTTAGGCATTCTTCCACCAAGACGTTTAAATCTCTGAGGATCTTTTAGAAATTCAATAACCTCGCTAGTCTCCTCTTTCGCCTCTTTTTCTCCTGCCACATCGTTGAATGTTGTTTCGGGCCTCTGATTTGTATAAATCCTGAATCTTCCTTTTCCAAAACCAAATATACTGGTACTTGAATTTTTCATTCTACGACTCAGCATATACCAAACAAAAAATAGAATACCGAACGGTAATATCCACCCAAATATGAGGTTATTAAGCCAATCTGACGAAATAACGCCATCTACTTCGACTCCGTGCTTAAGCAAAAGATTGACAAGATTCTTATCTTCCACCTTTATGACTGAAAATAGAGAATTTTTGCCGTTAACCACATAGCTTCCTTTTATATAACTTCTGCCTATGGATACCTTCTTTACCTTATCGGCTTTAACAAGCTGGATAAACCTGCTGTAGCTGATGGTTTCAGAAGGAAATTTCGCAAACGATTGATATATATAAATAAGAATAATAGCACCAATTGCATACCACAAAAAAAGTTGAAGTTTCTTTGGAGAATCAAATTTGGGTAGATTTTTATTCATCAGCCTAAATCAATCGTAATATAGATTGTTGATCTTCCGCGATGAATCAGCAAAAGAATCGGAGTTTTTTTCATAGCCGACTTTAGAACTCTTCTAAAATCGTTCATATCTTTGATCTGATTTCTGTCTATCTCCAGAATAACATCTCCCGGAGCAAGTCCGGCTTCAGATGCGAGCGAGCCCGGATTAACTGCTTCAACAACAACTCCTGTTGAATCTTTGAGTCTGTATCTTGCCTTTAAGGCGGGGGTAATTGGAGCTACACTTATGCCAAGCTTTTTATTTAAAGCAGAGCGCTCCTTATTCTTGGCAATCTGTGAGACAGCTTTAGAAAGCTTTATACTTTTTTCTATGGTGGTTCCGTTTCTGATAAGGGTTATATTTACTACCGTTCCGGGTTTATAAGAGCCGATTTTTATAGCTAAACTTGTGGGACTTTTTATTGTACTGCCGTTAACTTTTATAATAACGTCACCCCGCTTAATTCCGGCTTTCTGAGCCGGAGTTCCTTTAAGCACATCCGAAACAAGCGCACCATTGGTACTTTTCAAATGAAACGCTTTTTTTATATCCAGAGTAACCGATTGCATATACACACCGAGATAGCCTCTGTTGATATGTCCCGATCTGAGCTGCGGCAAAAGATTTTTTGCTATGTTTATTGGAATGGCAAAACCGATGCCCTGTCCGGAAGCTATGATAGCTGTATTAATACCAATTGCTTCTCCATAAATATTTACAAGGGGGCCTCCTGAATTGCCGGGGTTAATCGCCGCATCCGTCTGAAGAAAATTATCATACGGACCATCTCCGATAACCCGACCTTCCGCACTTATTATTCCTGAGGTTACAGTACCGTTAAGACCGAAAGGATTGCCGATTGCAAGCACGCTGTCGCCGATCTGAACTTTGGATGAATCACCTAATTTTATAGTTGGGAGGTTGTTTGCATTGATTTTTACAAGTGCAATATCGGTTTTTTTATCAGCGCCGATAACTTTGCCCTTAAAAACCCTTCCATCGGGCAGAGTTACTTTTATTTTATCTGCCTTGGCTATCACATGATTGTTTGTCAAAATATACCCGTTCTTAGTTATTATAAAGCCTGATCCCAGGGAACGTTCGATATATTTACGCGGCATATTGGGAAAATTTCTGAGAAATTGACCGAAAAAACGCTCAAAAGGGTCATTCTGGCCAAAAAATTGGCGGAATTTGCCATACTGTCTGTTAACTACAGTATGCGAAATGCTTATGTTAACAACAGCCTTCAAATCTTGTTTGCTGATTTGCTGAAAGGTTAATCTCGTTTTATTTTTCCATGGAAGCACCGAAGCATTCGATGTTGATCCGATCATAAACAAGCTTATAAAAATAATCGCTAAAAATTTCTTCAAACTATGCCTCCTGTCATCACTTAGTCGATTTCATCCTATATATTCTACCACTGCGCGCCGAAAGATAAAGGAATCCATCATAAAAAACCGGTTTTGATGCAAAACCCGAATCGTCTATCATTTCTCTCCATAATATCCTCCCATTTTCCGATATTGCATATAGGTAGCCATTCAAAGTAGGTTGATATATGGTTTTGTCAAGCATGACAGCTGATCCAATCAGCGGTTTTTTGCTGATATTTATCTTCCATAATAAATTTCCGGTATCCGTATCGTATGAGGAGATTCTGCCGTCAAGATCTGAAACAATCAGCTCGTTCGGACTTAAAATCAGATCAGCTGCAGCAGGGTTGCCCGTCTTTTTCCACAAAAAATGAAAATTTTTATCAAAAGATGCAACAATACCGTTTACCGTTGTTATATATATATTTCCTAAAATATCAACAGCCGGACGTGAATCAATATCTTTTGCCGTATTCGGATCTTCAACTGCAGGATTTGCTTCCACAGATTGGATAACATTACCATTTCTTATTTTATAAAGAAATCCGTCATCTGTTGCAACAATAAGATTTCGGCCGTTTACAACCGGAGACGCTTCTCCCTCCATCTCTATTCGAGCATTCAGAAAATGATTATTCCACAAAATAGTGTTTTTGTCGACTGCATAAAGCGTCTGATTGCTATCAAGAAAATATGCCTTTCCTTTGGAGCAAGTCGGAGCCGAGTAAACAGGAGCGCCGGTTTGATATTTAGTTAAACTGTCTTTATCAATATTGTATGAGTATATATTTCTATCTATATCTGAAAAATAGAGCGTTCCTTCGGATATGCATCCGGAGAATCCGATTCCATGATCAACCTTCAACAGTTTTATAATCTTACCGTTCTGTGCGGCTATCTTATATAACCATCCGTCTTCATCTCCAATATAAAGATTATTTTTATAAACCGTTACGTTCTGTTTTGATAATCTGCCTATGCTGTAAGATTTGTCTATCGTAAGCGGCGGACTGAATCTCTCGTTATACCAGTTTGATGTTCCTTTCTCTATTAAATTGCCGGCGAGAATAGTACTGTTCTGCATTTTTTTGCCAATATTGGAAGTATTGAAATGCTGTTCTTTTGCGCAGCCCGATAACGCAGCAAAAAGAAAAATTCCTATTATCATCCACCTCATTTTATCACCTCTCTTAAAAGCTCTCTACTGTTATTCAAGACAACTTCCGCTTGATCTTCAGATAAAGCGGCGCCCAATAAAACCTTTTTTGCCGTTTCGAGCGTCAGTAGATCTGAAACATTGTGGCTGTCTGAATCGATAACCAGCCGGGCGCCGTATTCGGCTGCCAGCTTTGCCACATGGCCGTTTGTTAAGCTATGCCCTCGGCGCGAAGTTATTTCAAGAGCAACACCTCTTTCTTTTGCAAGCATCACCTCTCTCCTGCCTATCAAGCCGGGATGAGCTAAAATATCAACACCTGCTTCTATTGCCGCACGATTGGTTCCTTTTGCCACAGGTTCAACAATCGTTTCACCATGGACAATAACAATCTCAGCACCGAGAGAACGTGCCGCTCCGGTAAGATCGGCTATTGCCTCCGGCGGAACATGAGTAATTTCAATTCCGGCTAAAAGAATTATCCCATAATATTTTTTAATATAAGACTTCATCTTCAGTGTCGAGCTGATCAGTTCCTCTACATTGGAAAAATCGCAATGATCTGTCACTGCAACTGCCTCATATCCGATAACTGATGAACGCCTCGCAAGTTCCGAAATCAGCAGTTCCCCGTCGCTATTGAATGTATGCGTGTGAAAATCTATCACAAAGTATCTCCTTTTTAATAACCTGCCTTACGCGTTAAACAGTCCTTCGATCAAAATCGGAAAGTATGCCACCTATATTTACCTGCATTGTTAATGCTGCAGACAGTTAATGCGAAACAAATTTTCCCGCGCAAACCACAATCGATATTGTCTTAATCAGCCGCAGCCGCTCCTGCGCAAAGCTGCCTCAGGGTAAGCTGCAAACATATTAAAACAATCCTAATATACCTTATACTAATCTAAAACAAGATTTTTCTATTGTCAACATTGCAAAGCATAAAAATTGTTATAAAATTAATAAATATGAAAATTTTAGGAATTGATCCTGGAAGCAGAATGTTAGGCATCGCACTGATGAATGGAGAAGAGATTGATCTCAGGGTGCTGAAAATAGACTCCTCTCTTAGTATTCTTGATAAACTGAAAAAAATATATGATGAAATAAGCCTTATTATAAATGAGGAAAAGCCCGATGCTCTTGCCATAGAAAATGCATTTTTAGCCAAGAACCCTCATGTTGCCTTTATACTTGGTCATGTAAGATCTTCAGTGCTTATGGCAGCTCTCAATTTGAATACAAAAATATATGAATATAATCCTACAGAGGTAAAAAAGGAGCTGACAGGATACGGAAGAGCTACGAAGCAGCAGGTAAAAACTATGCTTGAAAAAATTCTAAATATAGAGATAGGCGATCTTCCGTTTGATGCATCCGATGCGTTGGCGGTTGCATGGTGCCACAGCTGTATGTTTGACAGAAGAATAAAAGATGTTTAAATATAGAAAAAGTTTGTTGTTAATTGCAGCTTTGTTTATCGGGATATCTTTGATATCGGGATGCAAAAGCAATATAACTAAAAAATCAAGACTTCAAACAGGAGTCAGAAATCAGACCGGCTCACTATCATTTCATCTTTTAGACGGTAAAACCGTAAATCTGTCAAATGATAAGGGAAAGATTGTAATTCTGAATTATTTTGCAACATGGTGTCCTGCATGCAAAGCCGAAATGCCAGAACTCGCAGAACTTTACAGAAATTATAAGAATAGAGGCTTTGATATAATCAGTATAAGTACCGATCGTCAAATAGCTGACGTACCTGCTTTTGTAAAGCAGTTCAGCATTCCTTATAGAGTGGCGTTGGAAAATCCGAAAAACCGGCCTGTTATCGGTTCCATCGAATATCTTCCAACAAATATAATTATAGATAGACAAGGAAAAATATATAAGCGTATTATAGGTATAATCCCTCAAGCCGAGTGGAGGGTACTCATAGAAAAACTTTTACAGGAGAATAGATGAAAGTTATAGTAACGGATAATATTGCGGCCGATGGAATAGATATATTGAAAGCTGCCGGACTGAATGTCAAAGTCCTGGCGGATTTGCCTAAAGATAAACTTCTGGACTATTTATCGGATACGGACGCTGTTGTAACAAGAAGTGCCACAACAGTTGATAAAAGATTTTTGGATGCAGCCGAAAATCTTAAAGTTATCGTGAGAGCCGGCGTTGGAATTGACAATGTTGATATAGCGGAAGCATCAAGAAGGGGAATACTTGTTATGAATGTTCCGGCCGCGAATACTATTGCTGCAGCCGAACATACTATGAATCATATACTTTCCTGTCTGAGACTGCTTCCATACTCCCATAATGAGTTAAAAAATAAAAAAATATGGAATAGAAAGAGATGGATGGGCAAGGAACTTTATGGCAAAACAGTCGGCATAATAGGCTTTGGTCATATAGGACCTGAAGTAGCAAAACGTTGTATTGCTTTTAATGCCGGGGTACTGGTCTACGATCCATATATTGATCCCAAAAAGGCAACAAACATGCACTGCAAATATCTGTCCTCGGTTGAAGAGCTGATTAAAGAAAGCGACATAATAACAATACATACTCCAAAAACCGAAGAAACGATCAATATGATTGCGGCAAACGAGCTGAAAATTGCGAAAGATGGAGTAATTCTTATCAACTGCGCAAGAGGTGGACTGTACAACGAGAAAGATCTTTATGAATCACTAAAATCAGGCAAAGTTTCTGCGGCCGGAATAGATGTTTTTGAACATGAACCATGTTTGGATTCACCGTTTCTATCACTTGAAAATATAATAGTAACACCTCATCTTGGAGCCAACACGCAAGAAGCGCAATCCCGAGTTGCCATAGAAGCTGCCGGTGAGGTAATTAACGCCTTAAACGGAAAAGGTTTTACAAACGCCCTGAATTTGCCTATGCCTGACAAACAGATACCGGCAGATTTGTTGCCGTTCTTAAAACTTGCTGAAAAAATGGCAAAAATTCTTAAAACAATTATGGATGGAACGGACAAAAAAGTTGAAATTTCTTCTTCGGGGCCGATTGCGGAATTTACACCGATTCTAAAACCGTTTATCTATGTTGGAATGCTGAAAGAGTATCTTAAAGAAAGCTTAAACTATGTAAATGCAGGTATCGTTGCGGAAGAACGAGGTATTGTTACTCTTGAAACGGCAACAACAAAAAGCAAAAACTTTACAAATCTTTTAAAACTTACATTAACAACATCAACCGGTACACGTTCCATCTCAGGAACCGTCTTTGAGTCCGGTCAATCACGCATTGTAAGTTTTGATGATTTTAGCATCGAAGTGGAGCCGAAACCCATCCTTATATTTATGAAAAACCGTGACATTCCCGGATTTATCGGGAATGTCGGTACAATTTTGGGTAAAGCTTCAATAAATATAGCGGATTTCAGACTCGGCAGACAAAAGATTGGCCATGAGGCGATATCATTTATAAGTGTTGACGCTCAGCTGTCAAAAACTGTTATTAATCAACTGAAAGCGATTGACGGGACATTGGAAGTTAAACAGATTTTATTATAGGCAGCCTCTATGAATTCTGAGCGTTCAAATTTGTCTCATTGCAGCACTTGATAGCAGAAAATTTTAGCTTATTATGGCAGGTAGTGTGATTATCGGAATAGTATTGGCAGTTTTGATATTTTTTAATGCTCAGAATGCTGGAGCATGGGGAAGCGCAGCTCATCTGTTTGTTGCAAGTAATTTGATAAACGATTATCTTGGGCAGCTGGGCAAAATTTCAGCATTGCTTTATGCAAATACAGATGCATTTTTTTATGGAAATCTCGCACCTGATATAACAATCGGGAAAAAGTATTGCAACCCTTTAAACCATTGTCATAATTGGATTGTAGCGTTTTCACTTTTGGAGAAGGCACACGGCAATCGGGAAAAGGCGTTTGTTTACGGCTATTTTTCGCATATAGCGTCCGATGTTGCCGCCCATCAGTATTTTATAAGACCCAAATTGGAAAAGAATCGTTTTACTTCTGAAATTCTTCACAGTATTATTGAGTCTAAAGCGGAACTTATGCTTCCCTCAAGATATACCATTTTGTCGAAAGCCGTAATTAACAAAAAATACCCCGACCTTGACAAGTTGCTTAAAAGTAGTTTATACGGCACATTATTTTCCTTTTCGACGTCTAAATTTTTATTCAGACAAACGGTTAATCTGTTTCCATCGCATGAATACAGCTCGGAAATCAGAAATCTGTTCAGTAAAAAAGAGCTTTATAACTATCTTGCGTTATCAATCGATTTTACAAAAGATATTCTTATAAACGGAAATAGGTCGGCGGTTTTGTCAAAAACGGCGGTAATAAGCAAGCCTGCACATAAATTTCTAAGCCATCTTGCGCACTAAAAAGTATTCTAAAACACGCATGATACTGAAAAGGCCGGCCGGAAATCAGACGCAAAGTAACGTTCTAATTACAAGGAGCACTCATGAACAGCAATAAGCAGATATACGGTAAGCTTTGCATAATATTCGGGAAGTCCGGTGTATTCAATGAACTGATCGACAGAACACAATATGCTTATGACGCAACACAGAAGCGTTTTGTACCTGATTTTGTTGTATTTCCAAAAAATGCACAGCAGATCAGCGAACTTTTTAAACTGGCCGATAAGGAACAGATGCCGATTGTACCAAGAGGCGCAGGATCCGGCTTTACGGGCGGAGCACTTGCATCTAATGGCGGCATAGTTGTTTCCACTGAACTTATGAACAAAATTGAATCCATAGACACAACGGATCTGACCGCTGTTGTAGAGCCTGGAGTAATAAACTATCTGTTTCAGCAGGAAGTAGAAAAAAAAGGATTATTCTATCCCCCGGATCCGGCAAGCTGGCAATTCTCAACGCTCGGAGGAAATGTTGCGGAAAATGCCGGAGGCCCGAGAGCGGTAAAATATGGCGTCACAAAAGATTATATACTTGGGTTGGAGGCTGTTCTTCCAAACGGAGATTTTATCAGAGCCGGCTCAAGAAATATAAAGGATGTGGTAGGATACAACATTGCCGGACTGTTAATCGGATCCGAAGGAACATTGGCTTTTATTACGAAAATAATCATTAAACTAATTCCGAAGCCTCAGGCTACTGCAACGGTTCTGGCAGAATTTAAAACGCTTGCAGGAGCTGTTTCATCGGTTCCCCTGATTTTGAACAACAATATACTGCCGACAGCAATAGAATTTATGGATAAATATTCGGTTAATGCCGTAAAAAGATATACCGATATAAGTATTAGCAAAAGCACGGAAGCCATACTTGTAATACAGACGGACGGCTCAAAAACAGAAGCCTCGTCAGAAGCTAAAAAGATATCAGAGCTTTTGTGTGCTAAAGCAGGAGCAGCAGTCAAGGTTGCAACCGATAAAGCTGAAGAGGATTTTTTGTGGCGAGCCAGGCGGAGCGTATCACCCTCCCTCAAAAATATAAGACCAAATAAAATGAACGAAGATATTGTTGTTCCGCGCAACCGTCTTGATGAAATGGTTGAAAAAACCGATCATATAAGTAAAAAATACGGTCTGCCGATCGTTAACTTCGGTCATGCCGGAGATGGCAATATTCATGTGAACGTCCTTTATGAAAACGGTCAACGAGAAAAGGCCGAGAGTGCGGTATATGAAATTTTTGAGTCTGTTGTTGAACTCGGCGGTACATTATCGGGAGAACATGGCATAGGAATGGCTAAACAGAAATTTCTGAAACTCGCAAAAACAGAAAGTGAAATTAATATTATGAAATCAATAAAACACGCTTTTGATCCGAACAATATTCTAAATCCCGGAAAAACAGGATTGTGAAACGGCCAAAAGTGAAGTGCAATCAAATAATTCCGATTAGGTACTATCAAAATCGAAAAGACAAAGAAGACTTCTTTGGCAATGTCTGTTTTATAAACACTTCTGTTAATCTATGAACGAATATCCTGAACATCAAATCAGCTATCTCTGCATTGCCTGTCTGCGTGCGGCTTGCCCGCACAGGCAGGCAAATCTCAGTAATCGTTTTACTGCCGCCTGCAATTTACGTCTTGATGAAATCTGTCTGCGTGTAACATAAAACATGAAGAGCGGAAATAAGTTTATAAAGGAAGAACTGGAAAAATGCGTTAAATGCGGTAAATGCCGATGGATTTGTCCGGTATTCGCAGAAGAGCAGAGGGAGCCGTTTGTTGCCCGCGGACATTTTTCACTTTTAGAAGAGCTCAGAAATCAAACTATAAAATCTGAGGGCAGCAGGATAAAAGAGCTCTTTGGAAAATGTATTTTATGTACAAGTTGCGTAGAAATTTGCCCAAATAATGCTCCGACCGATACAATTGTAACATTGGCGAGACACATGCTTTTGGAGCACAGCAGTCTTCCGCTTTATAAAAGGCTGTTTTTCTGGCTTCTTAAGGATAGAAAAAAGCTTGATTTAACGGTAACCGCAGGAGCAGCGGTATCTGTTGCAGCCAAACAGAAAAAAAACGGACAAGAGTTTCCGTTCATTAACCGATTTTTTCCAAAAATCTATAAGAAATCATTACTTCAATCGTTTCCGGACAACCCCACAAAAGGAAAAAACAATGTTGCACTGTTTGCGTCATGTTTGGTAAATTATTCATATCAATCGGTAGGCTATGCACTTATCAATATTCTCAAAAAACTTAATATTGGCAGCACGCTGCCAAAAAAACAGCTTTGCTGCGGAGCACCGGCATATTTTGCCGGAGATTTCGAAACGGCTGCTTATTTAGCCAGGCACAATATTGATCTGTTTGAAAAACTGAATCTTCCCGTACTCCTGCCTGAACCCACTTGCGCATCGATGATAAAATACGACTATCCAAAACTTTTTACATTTTTGGAGGACGAAGAATACAAAAAAAAGGCAGAAAAGGTATCTAAGCTATTTTATGATCCTGTGTTCTATCTTTACCATAACAGCAATCTGAAAGAACTGATGAAAAACTCCGTTAATATGAATGTAACATATCATGACCCATGCCATCTTGCAAAAACCCAAAAGATTACAGCCGAACCCAGAGAGCTTATAAAAAAGACAGGTGCAGACATTATAGAAATGTCCGATTCGCTGAGATGCTGCGGAAACGGAGGAACATTCAGTGTCGATTGGAGAGATCTGTCATTAAAAATAATGGATAAAAAAATTGAGGACATTAAGAACACCGGAGCGGCGACTGTTGTTACCGGCTGTTCTGCATGTATGATGCAGATTTCAGAAGGATTGTATAGAAAAGATCAAGACATTGATGTTATGCACACACTTGAATTGATAAATAAGGCGCTGATACCTCCCATGTCTCAGTCTCAGCAAAAATAATCTTTACCAATAACTTTTGTTTTAACCGCTCACCTTATTTCTTTCCAAAATCCGTTTTCATTTTGCATATCGGAGCTGTTGCCTTCAACATTCTCCGGCAGCTGTGGTTGTCTGTTCAGTATTTTCAGAGTCTCCGGCGGCAGATTGGGAGGAATCGGAAATCTTCCGCTTGTGCTGCCTCTCATTATGCCTCTCATAATTCCTATCCAAATGGGCAAAGCCGCTCTTGCACCGGTCTCTCCCCTGCCGAGACTTTTGCCGTTATCGTATCCTGTCCAAACAACAGTTAGATAATCAGGTGAATAACCGGCAAACCATGCGTTTTTATAATCATTTGTTGTTCCTGTCTTTCCTGCCAATGGAACCCCCAACACTTTTGCGGCGCGTCCTGTTCCGCTTTCTATAACTTCCTGAAGCATTTTTGTCATTATGAATCCGGTTGATACTTTCAGTACTCTCTTTGAATTATCTTTGTGACTATAATAAACTCTTCCATTAGGACCTGTTATTTTTTTAATGGCATACAACTCTTTTCTTACACCGTAATTGGCAATTGTGCCGTATGCGGTTGCCAATTCAAATGCACTTAAACTGGCCGAACCCAGCGCCAGAGTATAGTTTCTGGGTAATGCAGAGGTTATGCCGAGCTTTCTGGCATATTTTATCGTTTCATTTATACCAATTTGAGCAATTAAATTTATGGTTGCAATATTGATTGAGTGCGCCAAAGCATATCTCAATGTTACATTTCCGCGATATTTTCTTTCGTAATTCTCAGGAGTCCATACTTTATTATGAAATTTGAAACTGATAGGTTCGTCCAGAAGCATATCGTTGGGTGAAAATCCGTTTGCTATAGCAGCTGTGTAAACAATTGGTTTAAATGCAGATCCAACTTGCCTCCTTGCTTGATATGCCCTGTTAAACGGGCTTATTCTAAAACTGAATCCGCCTACCATTGCCAGAATCTCTCCCGTATGCTGCCTGATAACCAAAGCTGCTCCTTGAGGCATTGAACCCTTTCTTCTAAGTCTTATCAATCCTTTTTTAACCTCTGTTGTTGCAATCTTCTGATATAGCGGATTTAGCGTTGTGTAAACTCTCAGACCTCCATTGTAGAGCACTTTCTCTCCAAACATCCTTATTACCTTTTGTCTTACATATTCGGTAAAATAGCCGTATGCCCAGCTCGGTATCGATTTTGATCTAAGTTTCAAATTGCCGTTTAATGCGTTTTGGTATTGTTTCTCAGTAATTTTACCAAGTTCGTACATTCTTTTCAGTACATGACTTATTCTTTCTCTTGCCAGCTTGGGATGCCTGTATAAATTGTATCTTGAAGGAGCTTCTATAACTCCGGCAAGAGCGGCAGATTCCAGCAGATTAAGATGATCGGCGCTTACGCCAAAATATCGTTCAGCAGCATCCTCTATTCCGTATGAACCGTTTCCGAAATAGATCTCGTTAAGATACAGTTCAAGAATCTTTTTTTTTGAATAACGATTCTCCATCTTGTATGCAAGCACAACCTCAACAGTTTTCCGGTAAATACTTTTTTCCGGGGATAAAAAAATATTCTTTACAAGCTGTTGAGTGATCGTGCTTCCGCCTTCGCTGAATTTCCCTGATATTATATCGCTTACCAATGCTCTTAATATACCTTTAAAGTCTATAGGGCCATGCTCAAAAAAACGCGAGTCCTCGGTTGCGACAACCGCATCAATTGCAATCTTGGCAACGGATTTAAGGGGAATTATTTTTCGCTGCTGATATCCGAAACTGGCTATTATTTCGCCGTCTGATGCATATATAATTGATGAGGATGGCATTCTATAACTTGAAATATCGGCAAATTTATTTTCCGTTGCGACGCTTATCATAAAAAAGAGTATTGCTGCCGCAACCACCATAAAAAAAGCAACAAAGCTTAAAAGGATAAAAATTTTTCTAATCAATTGATGTATCGGGTTCCTTCCCGACTCTATTCTTTCTGCAGCAATTCAGTTCTCATGGTCTGTCAACTATTCCAATTGACTTACAATATTTGTTATGTTGTCAGCGGCCTCTTTCAGATCCTCCATAGACGCTGCAAAAGAGAAACGAATGAAATTATCGTCTCCGAATCCAATTCCCGGAACACTCGCAACCTTTGCCTCATCTATAAGCAGGTTGGAAAAATCGATCGATGAGGTTATCTCCTTGCCGTTAAACCGTTTTCCATACAAATCACTTATATCCGGAAACAGATAAAATGCGCCTTTTGGTTTAAAGCAGCTTATCCCTTTTATGTTGATAATTGCATCATAGAAATAATCTCTTCTATTTTTGAATGCGTCAACCATTGTCTCAACGCTTTTTTGAGATCCATTCAAAGCCTCTACTGCTGCAGCCTGAGCTATTGAGCAGGGATTAGATGTACTCTGGCTTTGAAGTTTGGTCATAGCCTTGACAATTTGCTCATCTGCCCCTACCCATCCTATTCTCCATCCGGTCATAGAATATGTTTTTGAAACACCGTTAACAGTCAATACTTTTCTCTTTGCTTCTGCCGATAGTGCTGCCGGGCTCAACGGTTTAAATCCGTCATAAGTAATCTTCTCATATATCTCATCAGACACAATATAAAGATTATGTGATAGAGCAATTTCCGTAAGTTCTTCTATTTCATTGCTGACGTATGCCGAACCTACCGGATTTGACGGAGAATTTAAAATAATCATTTTTGTTTTGGCGGTTATACTTTCTTTCAGCGTCTCCGGTAAAATCTTGTAATCGGTAGAAGCGGTTGAGATTATTACAGGGGTTGCGCCGGCATATCTTACTCCGGCCTCGTAGCTTACCCAATACGGAGACGGAAGTATCACCTCGTCGCCCTTTTCAAGAAGCACCTGAAAAAGATTGAAAAGTGTATGTTTAGCGCCGTCAGACACACAAATGTTATCCTTACCGTAACTGATATTATTGTCTTTCCAGAACTTATCTGCTATAGCCGATTTGAGTTCGTTTATTCCTCCGACAGCGGTATATTTGGTAAACCCGTCATTTATAGCACGGATTGCAGCCTGCTTGATATTATCCGGTGTATCGAAATCAGGTTCACCTGCCGAAAGATTTATAATTCTAATCCCCTGCGCGTTAAGTTGCTTGCATTTTGTGCTGACCGCAAGTGTGGCCGAAGGCTTAATTAACCCAATTCTTTCCGACAACTTCATCTTCTTTCTCCTTTTATTATCTTTAATTTTTCTCTCATAGCTTTTGCGACAATTTTTGACACTATGTTCTTTATACACCCATCATTTAAAAAAACATTCTTTACAATGCTTGAGCTCAAAAACGAGTACTTGATAGAGGGCATCAGAAACATCATTTCAATAGAATCATCAAGCTCCCTATTCATAAACGCCATTTGCAGTTCAAACTCAAAATCGCTAACCGCTCTCAATCCCCGTATCACAATCTTGGAATTATGTTTTTTGACAAAATCAACAAGCAGCCCGTCAAACAACTCAATCTTAACTCCCTCAAGACCTTCTTCTTTTAGGCTTTCGGTTGCCATCATTAAACGTTCTTCGGCTGAAAAGAGCGGCTTTTTTTGAGAATTTTTTGCTATTGCTACAATCAGTTCATTAAAAACGTTAAGACTGCGCTTTATGATATTTATATGTCCTTTTGTTATCGGATCAAATGTTCCCGGATATATTGCGATCATCAGCTAAAAGAAAAATAGTTTAATACTGTCATACCATGTAACCTCACCTTCAAATTTTTTGCAAAATTAGTTTTAAAAATCTTTCTATACTCTAAAACAACTATACCGTTTTCAATATCTGTCATATTTTGCCTCGTATCTTTTATAATAGAGTCAATCTTTTCAGCAGGTATATCATAGGGCGGATCTATAAATACAATATCATACTTCTCCCTGCCGGCTGCCAAAAACTGCTCCGCAGTCTCGTGCTCTATCTTGACGCAGTCGGATAAATTGCATATATCCCTGTTTTCTGCAATTATTTTAACAGCTTCTCTTCTGCAATCAACCATTGTAACAACTGCTCCTCTGCTTGCCGCTTCAATGCCTATAGAGCCAGTTCCCGCATAAAGATCCAAAAATTTCAGTCCGTTAATTATTCCAAGCGTATCAAAAAGGGACTTTTTTACAATCTGTCGGGTTGGGCGAAGCCATTTCCATTTTGCAGCGATTAGTTTTTTTCCTTTTAGCGATCCGCCTATCACATTCATAATGATCTATTATTTTAGAGCGTCTCTATTAATTTTAAGTGTTTCAAACTGAAGCTCAAAATGATTATTCATGGATTAATGGAACCACCCTTTATCTTATGATCTCCTCTTATTGCATCTATGTCAAGTCCCCACGGTTTTGCAAAATTACTTCTGACATTATGCCTTTCATGCAATACTTTTGAGTTGTAGTAACCCATCTCAGATCTCGGAAAAAGATGTTTAGTCAGATCAAAATCCGAATGCGGCTGAGCGTCAACATAGATAGAAACATCAACGGCATCTTTTTCACTTAAGTTGGGGTTGCCAAGCGGCATATTGTAAAGCACCCAACTTGCCATCTTCCCTATCTTGCTCATTCCGGCACCGGTATTATATGAATTTTTGCCCCACAAAGGAGGAAAGCTGCCTACTCCCTCTCCGTCTGCACCATGGCATGACGAACATCTGTTTTCATAAATTTCTTTACCTCTTACATAGTTTTTATGAGTCGCAGATTCGCAGATCTTATAATAGGATTAAGTTTTTTATTGGGCCATAGGTTAGTATAGTAGGGGTTGACAGGCTTTTTAGGATTCATTTTTATAGGTAATCCCTCTGAAAGCCATGTTACATAAGCAGCCATTGCAACGGAGGCTTTTGTATCGATGATAGGTCGTTTTCCGTCCATACTTCTCATAAAACAGTTGTTTATGCGATCCTGAAGTGTTTGAACGGTCTTTTCCCGCTTTGAATATGCCGGAAAAGATAATGCGGTTCCGATAAACGTTCCCAGCGCCTTGGTTTTCCCGCCGTTTAAATGGCAGCTCGTGCAGGTTAGTTTGTTGCCGACCAGATCTTTTGTCAACGGGTTTGTGTTGGTGTGCATAATGATATTTTCACCAAGTTTTACCATCTTTCCGAGCTCGCCGGATGGATATTTTGCAGGCGGATTCGGAACCTTTGGATAGGTTACAGCCAACGAACCTGCGGCAAGCGAACAACTTAATACTATTCCGGTTATTCCTATCAAACTCAATCTTACTTTTTTTCCCATAAAATGCCT
>JAADFJ010000022.1 GCA_013152955.1 Campylobacterota bacterium | reverse complement strand
TCCTTCCAGAACAAAGCGTCTTCGTACTGCAGATGCTGACTTGCAAATCGCATTTTATCACTAATTACCTTCATTGCCAATTTGCTGCCTCCATCAAGAAAACGCTTCAGGGAATCGATCTGTCTCCGGTAGCTTATACCGTCTATAAATCCCACGCACGGCGCAGGACAAATATCTATGTCGTAATAGATGCATGCCCTTTTTTCCACAAAACAGTTGCTTTCTCTGGGAATAAGCTTGTATAGCTTTCTCAAAATTTTTAATATACTGTAAAGTTTTTTTGCGGGCGTGAGAGGTCCATAGTAAAGATCTCCCGATATTTCTCTAAATCCTGCAGGCGCGGCATCGGAAAGGCGCTCATGCGGCAGGCGTCTGGTCAGCAGCTTCGGAAACTCATCATGCATAGTGAGCACAAGATAGGGGTAGCTGCTGTCATCTTTTTGTTTGATATTGTACTTTGGCTGAATCTCTTTGATCAGCCTGTCTTCCCAGATAAGAGCATCCAGCTCGGTTTTTGTATTAAGCGTCTCTATCCCTGCAACATTCTTTATCATATGCTGCTTTATGGGATCGAGCTTTATATTTGGTTTGCCGTCTTGAAAATAGCTGCTTACTCTTTTTCGAAGATTCTTTGCCTTTCCCACATAAAGAATTTGATTGGCTCTGTCTTTCATAATATATACGCCGGCACTGCCGGGCATGGAACCTATCTGCTTCGTAATACTGCTGTCAGACAATCTCTTTCAACCACTCTATCGGCACATCAATTGCGCCGGAATCAAGATAACGTTTGATAAAGGCGCTTCCTATTATTGCACCATCAGCAATTTTCATAACCGATCTCAATGATGAAGCATCGTGAATTCCAAAACCTATATACACCGGAAGCGGCGAAGCTATCTGCTTAATCATATTTTCAGCAGAGTCAAAATCATCAGTAGGAACTCCTGTTACACCCATTCTTGGTACTAAATAGATAAACCCCGTTGCCGCTTTGGCAAGTGCTTTTATTCTATTTTCTGCGGTAAGGGGACTTATAATAAGCGGCAGCGCAAAATCTTTACTCTTTGCCTCTATCCTGAAACCATTCAATTCTTCCATCGGAAGATCAGGTATAATTGCGCCTTTTATGCCCGATGCCTTTGCATCTTCAATAAATTTGGATAATCCATAGCTGTAAAAGCTGTTAATATAGCCCATCAAATAAACCGGTATTCGTATACTTTTTTTATATTTTTTTATGAATCCGATAACATTTTGAAGCGTACCGCCTCTTTCAAGTGCCTCAATAGATGCCTCCTGTATAACCGGTCCGTCGGCAACAGGATCTGAAAATGGAACACCAAGCTCAACCGCCGCAATACCCATTTCATACATCCGATCTAAAAATTTTAATAACTCCTTGTCACTTACCAGTCCATATGTAAAATAAATTATAATATCTTTCATTTTGTTTTCCCAAGCACAGCATCAAGATCTTTATCGCCCCGCCCCGATAGATTAACTATTACGACAGCTTCGGAAGATAATATACCTTTTAGCTTATTTAAATAAGCTATCGCATGTGAACTTTCCATAGCAGGTATTATTCCTTCAAGTTTGGAAAGCTCGTAAAATGCATCAAGTGCTTCTTTGTCTGAAACGCTATGATATTCCGCTCTGCCTGTTTCCTTAAAAAATGAATGGGCAGGCCCCACCCCAGGATAATCAAGACCGGCAGCAATCGAATGGGTCGGACAAATATTGCCGTTTTTATCAAAAAGCAGATATGAGAGCGCTCCGTGGAGAATTCCGGGCCTTCCGTATGTGAGTGTGGCAGCATTTTGGTTTATTCCAACTCCTATGCCTCCAGCTTCAACTCCGACAAATTTTACATTATCTTTGAGAAACGGCCAGAATATTCCTATTGAATTGCTTCCGCCTCCCACACAGGCAATTATTATATCCGGTAATCTTCCTGTTTGCCTTTTTATCTGGCGTTTTGCTTCGGTTCCTATAACAGATTGAAAATCTCTCACTATACTCGGATATGGATGAGGACCGACAGCTGAACCTATTAGGTAAAATGTCTTATCGGCATGGCTTACCCAATAGCGAATCGCCTCGTTGATGGCATCCTTTAATGTTCTGGTTCCCGAGCTAACCGGAATCACCTCAGCACCTAATATTCTCATTCTTTCAACATTAGGATGCTGCCTTTTGATATCCTCCTCTCCCATAAAAACCTTGCATTTCAAGCCAAGCATCGCGCATGCAGTAGCAGCAGCGACACCATGCTGTCCTGCTCCGGTCTCTGCTATTATATCTGTTTTTCCCATGGCTTTAGCCAAAATAGCCTGACCAACGGTGTTATTTATTTTGTGAGCACCTGTATGCGCCAGATCTTCTCTTTTCAAAAAAATTCTAAAACCGTATTTTCGGCTTAGACGCTTTGCCTCATACAAAGGAGTGGGGCGTCCAACATAGTCAGATAAAATCTGCTTAAACTGATCGGCAAACCATCTCTCCTTTTTGATTTTGTTGTAGCTTTTTTCCAGTTCATCAAGCAGCCCCATTAATACTTCCGGGACAAATTTCCCGCCAAATCCTCCGTAATATCCCTTGCTGTTCGGAAGCATCACGACCTGCTGTACTCGACGAGAGCCGAAAGTTTTCGTTTTGCGTTTCCGCTGTCAATCGCATCTTCTGCAATGGAAATACCCTCACGAATATCAGCCGCCAAATCCGATAAATTTAAAGCATACGCAGTGTTTAGAACGGTTATATCACGATATGAAGAACTTCTGCCATCAAGAACAGCTCTCAGAATATCAAGATTATACTCTGCATCACCGCCTGAAATATCCGCATTTGCGTTAAACCCGAAAACCGAAGGATCTATTGTTTGTTCGTCAATATTACCGTTTTCCAATTTGTAAAGCTTTGTCGGAGCAGCAATGCTTATCTCATCAAGTCCATCATGTGAGTGTACCACAAAAACCTTATCCCATCCTAAATGACGACATACTTGTATGGTAGTATCAGCCATCTCGTCTGTTGCAACACCTATTATTTGCCTTTTAACCATTGCTGGATTCAGAAGAGGTCCTATTTGATTAAATATCGTTCTGATTTTTAACGCTTTTCTCACCGGAACAACATTTTTCATGGCAGGATGATAAAGAGGTGCAAAAAGAAATGTCAAACCGATTTCGTTTAACGCTTTTGCCGCAGTCTCGCCGGACATAGCAATGTTCACTCCTGCTATTTCCAGAAGATCGGCACTTCCGGTTTTGCTTGATGCCGATCGGTTGCCATGTTTGGCAATTTTGGCTCCGGCCGCAGCAGAAACAATAGCAGCGGCCGTAGAGATATTAAAGCTTCCCGAACCATCCCCGCCTGTTCCGCATGTATCAATTGCTCCATCTGCACTTGTACTAAGCTTCAGCATACGTTTTCTCATCGCTCTAACCGTTGCCGCAATCTCTTCTACTGTTTCTCCTTTTGCTCTCAGACCAAAAAGCAGAGCGCCGGCTGCCGCAAGATTAAGATTTCCATCAGCCAGATTACCAATGGCTCTTTCCATCTCTTCTTCATTGAGGTTACTTCCCTCAGCCAGTTTTTCTAAAATTTTCTCCATATTTCAACCTCCGACATATTCTTTTAGAAAATTATCGATTATCTTTATTCCATTTTCAGTTATAATTGATTCAGGATGAAACTGAACTCCTATCAAGGGAAGATTTTTGTGCTTTATCCCCATAATCTCATCATCATTGCTTTCTGCGATTATCTCAAATTCATCAGATAAACTCTCTTTTTCAATAATCAGAGAATGATAACGGGCAGCCTTAAACGGAAATTCAACACCTTTGAAAATTCCTGAGCAATTATGAAAAATAGCGTCAGCTTTTCCATGTACAATTCGTTTACTGCGTACAATTTTTGCACCAAATGCCGCTGCTATTGCCTGATGCCCCAAACAAATTCCGAAAATGGGGAGCTGCTTATGGAATTCCTTTATTATATTGAGCAGTCGTTTATCCGGCCTTCCGGGACCGGGTGAAACAAAGATTGCTTCATATTTTATTGCATCAATATCTGCGTGTCCTATTTTATCAAAATAGACGGTTTCTACAGATCTGCCGCACTGTTCTATATATCCAACAATATTGTATGTAAAAGAGTCATAGTTATCAATCATTAGAATCATCTTTGATCCTCCTCTATTACCTTTTTGATAAATGCGGCCTTTTCCTCTGTTTCGGTCCATTCTCTTGAGGCTATTGAATCATAAACAATGCCGGCACCTGCTCCGCTATAGAGCTTGGCCTTATGACCGAACAACGATCTGATCGTAATTGCCATATCCATATTACCGTTATAAGAAAAATATCCGCAGGCACCCGCATATGGTCCTCTGTCATAGTCCTCAAGTTCATCAATAATCTGCATAGCTTTCAGTTTCGGAGCACCCGACACGGTTCCGGCAGGAAAACAAGATGCCAGAACGGAAAATGAGTTCTCCCCTTCTTTTAGCTCGGCGGAAACATCGGAAACCATATGCATAACATGACTGTACTTTTTTACGGTGAACAGATTATCGGCTGTTACGGTTCCGCTTTTTGCCATTCTTCCTACATCATTTCTTGCCAGATCAACAAGCATTGTATGCTCGGCAAGCTCTTTTTCATCTGCTATAAGCTCAGCTGCCAGCCTGTCATCCTCAGCTTTTGTCTGCCCGCGTCTTCTTGTTCCTGCAATTGGTCTGGTAAAAATCTTTTTGTCCTCAACCCTGACCAATGTCTCGGGGGACGAACCAAACATAAAATAATCAAACATCTGGAGAAAAAACAGATACGGTGACGGATTTATTCTTCTCGTCTGCCGATAAAGATAAAACGGATCGCCCGATATCTCTGCGGAAAAGATTTTTGCCAGCACTACCTGAATAATATCGCCTTCAACGATTCTTTTCTTAGCCGCGTTAACTATTCTTTCGTATCGTTCCTGTGATGTCAATGAGTGAAAGTTTGATACAACGCACCCCGATTCTATGGCGGGATATTTTAGACGATTTCTGACAAGTTCTATATCAAGCCTTGCAATCTGTTCATTATCGTTTTCCGTAATATAGATAATCTGAATCTCTTTGAGAAAGCTGTCAAACACAAGAACCATCTGCGTTTCCACAAACATAGCCATAGGAAAATCATCATATCGTTTCGAACTGATTTCAATAGGCAAAAATGATGATACTGCATCGTAGTTTATAAATCCTACGGCTCCGCCTATGAAGCGAGGCAGCCCTTCGGGAATTTCAAACTGACTAAAACGTTTTGAGAATTCCATAAATGGATTATCAGTCACTACAGTTTCAATCAGGTTGGCCATCATATCTGTTTTTTCGAGTCGATTTTTTTCCAACTTCCAATAAGCAACCGGCTTAATTCCTATAAATGAATATCTTCCCCACAGGCTGTCTGCTTCCGCACTTTCAAGCAGATAGGGTGCTCCCAGTGAACGGCATTTCAGAAACAGCGTAACAGGAGTATCAAGATCTGCTGTAAGAGTTTCGGTAAATAGGTACCTGGCTTTATCACCATCCAATTTAAAACATTTCATCATTCCTCCCAATAAAAAAAGCCTGCAAGGGCTTTACCCTGCAGGCTTTTATACCTCTCAAGTCAGCCCATTACGAATGAGCCGACTCACATGAATGACCAGTCAGCTCATTATGCTAAACCACCATCCAAAACAGCTATTTATCTTATTATTCATCAACATAAATATGATAATAGATTTCAAAATCATCTTTGTCAAGTGTTATTTGTTTTTATAGATAAATCTTTTACAATCTCCTTATGAGAGAAAACCATTTTACAGGAAAGTTCAACAATTTTATGAAGGGAAATTCCTTTTATCTCTTTCTGATAATGATAGGAGCTTTTGCAGCTTTTCTGTTCAATGTAAAATCGTTTGAACTGTTTGGACTGAGCTACAAGGTAATTCCGTTTATGGCAGCGGCAGCTATCATGTTTATCTATCTGTTAAGGCTTGAGTCGGTTAGAGTATCGGGACTTGCCATTGTTTTTTTTGCGCTTCTGTTGTATGCATTTTTTGTTACGCTCTTCGGATATTATTCGCCTGACGGAATTTTTCTCCTATTTTTTCTGTTTTGCAATCTTATATTATTTGCTGCGCTGGAAAATATGAAATTCAAGAGGCAACAGATTTTTAACGCCGTTTTTTTAATCTCTTATTTTGATGCACTCTTCAGCAGTTTTGAATATGCAATGAAATCATCCGGCTGGACCAAGATAATTATAGTACCGCATTTTTTGTATATCACAGGCAGCAGTACCATCGGAGGATTACTCTATCAACCCAATCTAAACTCTCTGCTTTTGAATATTGGACTTATTATCAGCGCATTCAAAATTATAGACTATCGAGGGAAAAGATTCGGAATTATTTATCTTTTTATACTATATCTTTTTTTTGTGATAAACAGTTCATTCGGCGCATCCAGGGCAGGAATGCTCGCGGTGTCGGTTGTTTTTATCATGGTCTTGCTTTTAAGTCATTTCAAAAGAATTGATCTGACTCAGACAGAACGCAGGAGACTGTTTCTGATGATTTTTGCCTATTTTTTAATTATCTTTTCTATGCATAACTCACCGGTTGCAAAGTTTGCCCATCAGGGTCTGGCGGCAGATCCTTCAATTGACAAACGTTTAATAATATGGACAGCAAGCATTATGCTTTGGATCAAGCACCCTTTTTTTGGAACAGGAGTGGAAACTTTCAAGTTTCTGAATAATCCGTATCAGCTCAGTGCGGCTAATTTTCTTCACCTGCCGTCAAATGAAATAGGAAATTTTATATGGGCTCACTCGGAACCGATTCAGATTCTGGTGGAACTTGGTGCAGTCGGTTTAATCGCAATCTCTATTTTAATTTTCAGTTACTATACAAAAATGGTTAAATCGGAAAGAAAACCATATCGATGGCTTACCGCTTCAATTTTGATGCTGTTTCTTGTTCAGGCATCATTGAGCTGGCCGATGCGCCATCCTGCGCTGTTAGGTATTTTTTTTATCATTCTTGCAACAGGCAGACGAAGATTTCTCTTCACGCTAAAGGGTAAAACAAAAATTCTTTTAATTGCCGGACTCTTTGCTGTTTATACGGCAGGAGCAGTGAACATTCTGCCTTCTATGATAAATGGTTTCAGCTATAATATATCAAAACCAAAAGACACGAATAAGAAACTTGAAAAATTGTGGCGGTTGTCAAAAAACCCGTTTCTTTTTTGGATGACAAGCGGAAGATTTCTCCAGATCGGAACGGTTAGATACCTAAAAATTACGACCGGAATAGGACATCTTCCCTTAAAAAAAGAGGATATAAAAAAGGAACAAATGACAGAGGCGGAAAAAAAGGAAGCTTACATTTTAAAAAAGAGGCTTCTCTTCGAGTCGAAAAAGGCGGAGCGCCTGCAAAAAATATGGATAACGGAATATTATCGCGGACTGGCATATCTATTTAATGGTAATCTAAAAAAAGCCAAACAGTATGCAAAAAAGGGAATATCAATGAATCCCAACGCAAACAGCCTATGGGTACTGCTTCATTTTATAAATGTAAAAAATGCCGCCATAAAAACAGGCAAGCCGATTGAAAATTTTTTACCTTCGAAAAAGGAGATTAAACTGTTCGGAAACAGTACAAAAAAAATGCTGAAACTTTTACAAAAGCGGGTTTCATCGGATCAGTCTATATATCAATAGGCAGCATATTTTCTTGTTCTATCCTTTTAACTTTCAGAATCCTGTTCATATCATTTTCAATATATAGATACATTATTTACCTTTTGATCTTTTCTGTCTATTTTTAACTATGAGATCACTGCACAATAAACAGATTTGCAGCTTATCTTGCAGCGGTCTCATAATCTATCATTTCTTCCTTTTTAAAACTAAAATAGCCGTTTTTTGATACGATGATATGATCGACTACATTAATGCCCACAAGCCTTCCAACCCGCACTAATCGCTCTGTTACAGCAATATCCTCTTCACTCGGTTCGATATTACCCGACGGATGGTTATGAACGAATATAATCCCGGCTGCTCTATCAGTTATTGCATCGGCAAACACCTCTCTTGGATGAACAAGACTTTGATTTAATATGCCGATAAAAACGGTTCTTTTTTGAATAAGATTGTGAGCCCCATCCAATGTAAGAGTCAAAAAATACTCCTGCTTTTTGTTTTTCAGCTCATTAACCAGTTTTATAATGTCGTCTGCGCATCTAATCTGTATTCTATCTTTAATCAAAAATCTTTTTGAAAATTCTATGGCTGCCATTATTTGTGATGCTTTCGCAGCACCTACTCCATCAACGCTTTTCAAGATTTCCAAATTGATGCCGTTAAAATCTTTTTCTATCACTTTTAGTATATCTCGGGCGAGTTTAAATACATCTTTGTCTTTAGTGCCGCTGCCGAGCAGCACAGCCATAAGCTCAATATCTGAAAGAGCTTGAGGTCCGCTTCTATCCATCTTTTCGCGAGGTCTATCGAACTTCGGCATATTTTTAATGTCTCTCATTGATCAAGTCCTCTGTATTGCGAACATTCGGAAAGTTTTTTTAACTGCTGATAGTATCGAAAACTATGAATCATAAAATAGCTCCTTTGTTTGTTTTAATTTTATAAAATTTATCAATGATCCCTATTTTTCCGTATGCTGCTCTCAGACGCGAAGGAATAACATCACCTCTGTTTGCAGACAAATAATTCTATTATGCTTGATAAAGTATATATATTACTTTCTGATTTTCAATTTTCCTACTTAGACCGCTTAGAGAGGTTTATCCAAATTAACAGCACTAATACGTACCGCCTCATTGACAAAATACGACAGACTTTGATACTATTAGAAATATGGGCAATAAACAGATCTTGTCGCTGAAATTATTCAAATAAAGGAGGAACAATGGAAACAAACAAAAAGATCATCTGGCTATGTCCAATATGCAGAAATGAGGAAAGCTCCAATGATATGCCCGAAAAATGCCATATATGCGGAGCTCCCGGAGAGAGATTGGACCGAATAAATGAAACAGAAAAAGACGATATAGATCTGCCGGAATAGATCGCTTTTAAAAAACAGTTCTCTGTTATTACTAAGGCTGTATTCTCAAGAAATTTGGCAGAACATCGGAAAATAGGGCGGCATATGCAGAAATCGACAAAAATTATATTTTACAGCTTTTTAACGCTATTTATTTTAGTAGGCGCCATATATGCGCTTTTATTTAGTGCGCCCGGCAACGGCATACTCAGACCTGTTATAGAAAAAGCGCTGGATTCGAGAGTTTCGGGAAAACTCAAACTAACAAACTTCAGACTTTCACCTAATGTTATCAAGTTATCAATTAATATTGATAAAAATTCAATGATAAAGCTTGATGCTAAAATTGATCTTTTTTCAGAATCAATTGATGGAAACTACAGCATTAATATCAAAAAACTATCAAATCTGCCATTGTCCGGGGCAAATAAATTAGATGGATCATTGAAAACAAACGGTCATATATCAGGCAATTGGAAAAAACTCTATATCAGCGGAAAATCAGACATTTTCGGAGGTATAACAAAGTACAAAATAACAATTAAACGGCTTAATGCACTTACAGCCGCAAAAGTTTATATAAAAGCAGGCGAAATAAGCAAACTTCTTGCAGTTAAACTAATACCCGCCTACATAAACGGTCTATTTAACATTTATGCAAACATAGAAATGAAAGGAGATAAACTTACCGGCCTGGTTATAACAAAGGTTTATAGTGCTGCTCTAAATCGCAAAGCAATAAACAAAAACCGTAAAACAAAAATCAACAGAGATTATAAACTGACTTTTGCAAGCAAAACCATAATACAAAAGGGTTTTGCAAAAACACAAATAGAATTCAAAAGCAATCCGGCTAATATATCATCTAAGGATATCAGAATAGATCTTGCCGATAAAAGCATAAAAGGTGATTATTTAATAAAAATTCCCGACCTGCAGAAAATCGAATTTATTATGGGCATACCCCTTAGGGGATTCGCTGCAGCATCAGGAACCATAAGTAAAGGCAAAAGACTTCTTGTCTCGGGAAGATTGCTCTTTTCGGCAGGCAGCGCACGATATAGGCTCAAAGACGCTTTACTTAAGGTAGATTCTGATAATATAGAAAGTTCCAAACTGCTGTATATGCTTTTTTATCCTCAAGTTTTCAGATCTCGGGGAAAAGTCAGACTTCTCTATAACCTGAAACAAAAAGAGGGGAAATTTTCAGGAAAGTTTGCAGATGGCAGAATCGAACGCGGCTTGCTGACAAACCTGATAAAAAATATATTACATTTTGATATAACGGGAGAAATCTATAAGGAAACTGAGATAAGCGGCAATATCTCAAAAAATGCTATAACTGCAAATCTTGATATGAAAAGCTCTATCACCGAAATATCTTCAAAAAGATTTAAGATCAATCTTAACAAAAATACCATAAATTCGGAATTCAAAATTGCTGTCAAAAAACAAAGCGTACTTGCCGATATATATGGAGATTTGAAAAGCCCTAAAATAGCCGTAGATGTATCGAAATTAATAAAATCCAAAGTCAAAAAACGCATCAATAAGGTGATTCGCAGCAAAGTTTTAAAAAAAATGATAGAAAAATTCTTTTAACCTATGCAACAGGTGCAATAAGATGCATTAATATCCTAAAAAATATGCTTTCGTCATAGCATTTATAAAATATCTTAGTTTATATTAGACGGCTTACTTTTTTTACAATTCTTTTAGCTTTAAGAGACCACCGGCTAATAAACAAATTCACAGCTTTTTATGAGATTTTCTGCAGACAAGAGACAAGGCAAACTTCCGAAAGACCAATCGGTTAGTTCAAAGAAGCGAAACGCAAGTATGCGGAAAAGCTCATATTGCCCGCAGGCAAGGCTAATATCGGGCAATTTTTAAAGGAAATTATTCTATAGAACACTTACGTTAATTCTAAGCGTTTTAGATTGAGAGTCCGAATCCGCCTGCCTGTGCTCCGCACGCAGACATGTCTCATCAAAGCGCAAATTGCAGGTAATAACAGAACTGTTGACAAAATGTGCAACGAGAGAGAAGATAGATTTGGAACTCAAAACAATCATTTACGGATTAACAGAAGTGTCCTCAACTAATCGGTTAATACCTCAAATTTTAATTATTAACTCACCTTATGTACTAAAGGCAGCCTCAGTGGCAATATTAGCGTATAAGTGCAAGGCAGTGTAACGCAAGGAGTAGCTTGCTACTTCAATTTGCACTAACGCAGCAATTATGCGTTAATATTACCACCCAACGGGCGACAAAGAAAGCATTATCCGGGACGTTGGAACCTTACAGGCGTAGCACAAGCTACGCCTGTAAGAACCCGCCTTCCATCTAAAGCTTTTCTCTTGTCGCTGAGACTTGTCTTTAGTGCATAAGGTGAGTTATAAATCTAACCCAATTTCAGCTTTCTGTAGATCTGTTTATTGGCCGGGGGTCTCATGATAATAAAAATTCGCTCTTCCGGAAGTTCTATATTTATTTTATCTTTTTTACTAATATGCAATCTTTTATAGATGAAGTCGGGAATTGTAATATTCAACATAGCCGCCCCGCATAAAAGACTTATATTCCAGTGCTGTCCACGCGGAAAAACCCGGCTTATCGTGCCTGATATTCTGTTTAATCTCACCTCTTTATGTTCCTTTCTAATAATTCTCACCTCATCGGAATGAATACCCCAAACAATATTCTCTTCTGTTTGTATTCCTTTTTCCCTATATGTTCTCCTAACATTAATAGACCCGAAAACAGTTTCAATTTTTAATCTATCCTCATCTGCATTTGTAATCTTTCCATCAAACAGATTCTTTATTCCAAAAAATTTTGCTACCTCAGCAGTTCTGGGTCTGAAATAGATCTCGTTTCTTTTGGCAGTTTGAATTATTTCACCGTTATGCAAAAAACTGATGACATCGGAAAGATGCAGCGCTTCATCTATATCATGGGAAACTGCCAGTATTGTCAGATTAAATTCCTGCGCAATCGATTTTAGAAGATCTTCAAGCTCGTAACGCAACGATGGATGCAAAGCCGAAAACGGCTCATCAAGCAATAATAGTTTTGGTTTAACAATCATTGCCCTTGCCAATGCCGCTCTTTGAGTTTGTCCGCCTGATATGTGCTCCGGATAGTCCTCTAAAATATCGGCAATCTCCAGCCTGGAAATCAGCATATCATAATAATGCCTATCAAGCGAAATACCCTGCATCTTAATTCCGTACAATATATTGTTCACTATAGAAAGATGCGGAAACAGCGACATATTTTGAGGAAGATAAGTAATATTTCTTTTATCGGGTGACAGTCTCACAATATCATTGTCATTCATTATGATTTTACCCGAATCAGGTTTTATAAACCCGGATATAAGCTCTAAAATAGTTGTTTTTCCAGATCCCGAATCTCCGAGAAGTAAATATATTTCACCTTTTTTAATGTTAAAACTAATCTGATTTAAGACAAAATCGCCTCTTTTTAATGTTATTTTGTTTAGTTCAATCATCTGATAATGTACCTTGAGGCAATAAGAGATGTCAGTCCGATTAATATAAGAATAATAATTAACCATACCGCTCGCGATATATTTGCCGTTGAAAGCGATAAAAATATACCGATAGGAATAGTTTCCGTTTTAAACGGCATAGAGCCGGCAATCATAAGTGTGGCGCCGAATTCACCTATAGATTTAGCAAAGCATACCATAAAAGATGCCAATATTCCTTTTTTTGCCAGCGGAATAACTACTGTTCTGAACGACTGAAATGAATTAGCACCAAGCGAACGGGCTACATTCTCATAATAACGCGGCACAGAATCAAATGCCTGCTTGATCATCCTTATTGCCACGCCCACAATAGTTATAAACTGAGCAACTATAATGCCTGATATCTGAAAAATTGGAGTTATTCCATGAGCGGCAAGCCATTTACCAATAGGATTATCAAAAAACAGCAGAACAATAGCGCCGAGCGCCAATGGCGAAACAACAAGAGGCAGTTCAAGCAGTGCGTCAACAATCGTTTTGCCAAAAAAGTTATATCTTGAGAGCGCATAGGCTGAAGGCAGCGCAACAATCATGGAAAAAATAGTTGAAACAGCAGCCGTTGAAACGCTCAAAAAGATAGAGTAAGCAATTCTGTTTCCGTCAACTCTGGTTGGTTCGTTGAGAAAAAATAACAGCGATGAGAAAAGCAAAAGATAAAGAGCGGCAACTATCAAAATTGATAAGATACTAAGTTTTTTAAACACCTATTCGGTAAGCCAGTTTTCAGGAAGCTTATAGCTGCCTCCTGCTATAACTTTTTTATTGATACTTTTATAAACTTCATGCAGATTTGTCATAATGTGATATCTTTCGAACATCTTTTTTGATGTTTCCGATGAAAGAAAATTTAAAAATCGTAGGGCTTCCTTCCTATTTTTTGTAAAACTTGAAATCCCTGCAGAAATATATGATATTCTTCTAATAAACTTGTTGATATTGATTGCTTTAATAAGCTCAGGCCTCCAGTATGAATATACTTTCCATTCAAATGCAGCATCAGCCTGATGGAGTATAACGGCAGCAGCGGTTTTTGCGGCACTTCCGGCATAATTGATTATATTTTCCCTTATTTTTAATCTTTCGGTTTTGTTTAACGATTTATCTATTATTTCTGCAGTGTAAACACCTATAGGAACAGTCTCGGGATTGGCTATGACTATTTTTATACCCGGTTTTGCAAGATCCTTGTAGGAATGAATATTCTTTGGATTATCCCTTGGAACAATAAGAGAAGGTACAAGATACGCAATCTTCTTAATATTTCCTTTGAAAACTACGCTCTCTCTTTCGGCTAACTTCATAAAATCGGGCGAAGCCGGCATATAGATGTCGCCCTTTTTTGTCAAAATCATCTGGGATAAAAGGGTCCCGGAACCACCATAGACAGCATTAATTTCACTCCCAGTCCGCTTATGATATATGGCAATTAATTTTTGCACAGGCGGTTTTGATGTCACCCCAACATAGATTAATAACGTTTTTGCATAGCTGCTGACAGCAAAAAACATCAAAAAAACAATGCTGGTTATACGCACAATAATCTCCGTAATATAAATTTATATATAACGATTGTAAAGAAATCTGTTTAATGTGTCAAGCAGATTTTACAACGCAGCATTAAAATGGTAAATTAATCTTATGAATAAATACAAGATTGAGCTGTTCGGCAATATCTGGATAAAAAAGAATGGCAAAAATTTTATAGGGAAGGGAAGGATAGAGCTGCTTGAGAAGATAGGAAAAACCGGTTCTATAGCCAAAGCGGCAAGAAGTATGGGCATGAGCTACAAAGCAGCATGGGATGCAGTTGATATTATGAATAAGTTATCGAGTAAACCGTTAGTTATCAAAAAAAGCGGCGGTAAAGACGGAGGCGGAACAATTCTCACAGATTCAGGCCGCGATACAATCAGCAAATTTAAATCAATTGAGGCAAAAAATAGAAAGTTTCTGGATCAGATTAACATAGACATAGAACTTTAAGTCAATTCAAAATTTGTTTCATATAAAAAAAGTCTCTATGAAATAATAAGTCTTTATATCTCTCCAAGATAACTTTTTCTTACCTGTTCGTTGGTAATAAGATTTGATGATTTATCCTCAAGAATAATTTTTCCATTTTCAAGAACGTAGCCATAATCGGATATCTTTAACGCTTGTGCCGCATTCTGCTCAACAAGAAGTATCGTCATTCCGTTACTATTCAATCTTTTTATGATGCCGAAAACTTCGGAAACGATCTTGGGAGCGAGTCCCAGCGAAGGCTCATCAAGCATCAAAAGCGTTGGCTTACTCATTAACGCTCTGCCAAGTGCAAGCATCTGCTGTTCTCCTCCCGACAAAGTGCCTGCAAGCTGTTTTGCGCGCTCTTTAAGAATAGGAAAAAGATCAAATACCTCATCATACCCTCTTTCCAATGTATTGTATTCTCTGTTAAATCCGCCCATTCTCAGATTCTCAAGAATAGTAAGATTTGAAAAGATTTTTCTACCCTCTGGTACTTTAGCAATTCCTTTTCTCACTATAGTATAAGTCTTTGTTCCGACAATTTCGCTGCCTAAAAATTTTATGCTTCCCTTCGTGTGCACCAATCCGGCTATAGCTTTGAGAGTACTGCTCTTACCGGCACCATTAGAGCCGATAAGTGTAATAATTTTACCCTCAGGTACATTGAAACTTATACCTTTTAAGGCGTGAATAACTCCATAATAAACATTCAGATTATTAACCTTAAGCATCCGGCTCTCCAAGATAAGCAACAATCACTTTTTGGTTTTTTTGTACATCAGCCGGCTTTCCTTCGGCAATCTTTTCACCATGATCTAAAACAGTCACATCTTCGCATAATCCCATAACAAATCGCATATCATGTTCTATCAATAAAATTGTTACATCGAATTTATCTCTTATTTCGGAAATAAAATACATAAGATCTGTTGTTTCCTGCGGATTCATCCCTGCTGCCGGTTCATCAAGAAGGAGCAGTTTCGGGCCTGTTGCCAGTGCGCGCGCTATTTCAGTCTTTCTCTGATCTCCATACGGAAGCTCATCAGCTTTTAAGTAAGCTCTGTCTTTCAGACCTACTCTGTCAAGCAGTTGCAGGCATGTTTCATGCATTATTCTTTCTTCAGATTTAAAACGCGGCAAACGCATTACAGCATCGTATAACTTATATTTTATTTTATGATGAAACCCAACCAAAACATTGTCAAGAACCGAAAGATTTGAAAAAAGTCTTATATTCTGAAAAGTTCTTGCCATACCGCGTGCAACAATCTTGTACGGTTTGAGTCCTGTTATGCTTTCGTTAAAGAATGTTATATTTCCCGATGTCGGCTTATAGTTGCCGGTAATCATATTAAAAACAGTTGTTTTTCCTGCACCGTTTGGCCCTATAAGCCCCTTTATTGTTCCAGCCTCTATACTTAGCGAAAAATGATTAACGGCAGCCAATCCTCCGAATTGCATTATAAGATCGTCGCATTTTAAAATACTCATCTCTGTTTCCTTGCTCTAAACATGTTGAAAAAACTATTCCATGAGAATTCTCTCTGACCCATTATGCCTTCTCTTGCAAAAATCATAGTAGCTATCAACAGCACGGAAAAAAGTATCATTCTCATACCCGGAACTCCTGGAATTGTAATGGAAAATATATGCATAGGCTGATCTACCACCCTAAGAAGCTCAGAGCCCCAGACTACCATTACAGTCGCAATAATAGATCCGGTCATACTTCCAAGACCGCCAACCACTATTATAATAAGCAGGTTAAACGTCAAGAAAAAGGTAAACAACGTCGGAGATATGGTAGTGATAAGATGAGCAAGCAAGCCGCCGGCAACCCCTTCAAAAAACGCACTTGTAATAAAAGCTATCATCTTTATTTTGAGACTATTAATTCCCATTGCAATTGCAGCATCTTCATCATCTCTGATCGCCTTCATTGCTCTTCCGTAACCTGAGTTAACTAAACGCATTATAATGATGATAGAAAAAACCGCCCATCCCCAGCTCCACCATAAATTTGTAGATTCACTTATGCCTTTCAAACCCAGTGCCCCGTTTGTAAGGCTTATTGCATTGGTGGAAAAAACTCTTATTACGATTCCAAAACCAAGTGTCACTATAGCAAGATAATCACCTCTCACCCTGAAAACGGGAAACGCAAGAACAAAGGCGATCACTGAAGTTACCAACCCTCCGACAATTAATGCAGCTAAAAATGGAAGATGCCATGTATCAAACGGATGAATCATTGGAACAATGATAAACATCGCATGTTTCTGAGCTACAGTCAAAGTCAGCAATGATGAAACATAGGCGCCGATAGCGGTAAACCCGTTAGGCTCAAGAGAAAATTGACCGGTTACTCCATTTATAAGATTATAACTTACCGCAAGCATCATGAATATTGCCACATCATTCATTATTCTTATGCTGTATTTGTTGAAATGGGTTGATGCGTACCATAGAAAAATAAAGAACACAACAATTGCTGCAATAGTAAGCAAACTATTTCTTGTTTTATTCATAGATTAAAAACGTCCTCCAAGATTTTTGCCCATGATACCTGTAGGCTTAAACAGCAAAACAAGTATCAAAATAAGAAACGCTAAAGCATCCTTATATCCGGCAAGCTCGGGAAAAAGAGCCACAACCAAAATTTCAGAGATACCGATAATAAATCCTCCGATTGCAGCTCCCGCAACATCTCCTATGCCTCCCAAAACAGCGGCAGCAAATGCTTTGAGTCCGGGCAGTATACCCATTAGAGGGTTGAGTGATGGATATTTAAGTGCCCACATTATTCCTCCTGCGGCAGCAAGTGCTGATCCGATCGCAAAAACCAGCGATATAACAGCATCCACATTAACACCCATCAAACGTGTTGTCTCTATATCCAGAGAGAGTGATCTCATAGCCATACCGTACTTGGTATGATGCAAAAGCTGAAGTAAAATGAAAAGAAAAACAAGAGCCAAGATCGGTGCAAATATATTGACAACAGGTAAAATTACACCGCCTACATTAAAATTTCCTGCAAAGATTTTTGGTATAGGGAATGCCTTCGGAACACCGCCGAAAAGCACAAGAAAAAGGTTCTCAAGCAGGAATGATACACCAATTGCCGTAATTAAGCTTGATATGCGGCTTGCCTTTCTAAGCGGTTTATACGCAATCGTGTCTATAGCAATTCCAAGAAAGGCGGTAAGTACCATCGCCAGAATAAAAGCTGCCCACCATGGCAGTAAAAAGGTAGTAACAGCAAATAAGGCGATATATGTTCCCACCATCATAACGTCCCCATGGGCAAAGTTTATCAGTCTCAATACACCGTATATCATAGTGTATCCTATGGCCACAAGACCGTATAGACTGCCCAGCGAAATCCCGTTTACAAGCTGCTGAATAACCTCAGTAAAATTCATTTTTATATAACCAAAATATTAAGTTATGTTGTTTTATTGTCGGGGAAGGGAGAACCCCTTCCCCGATAAATACTATGGATTTATAGTAGTAACATATACAAATTTACCGTTTTCAACTTTTTGAATAACGGCACTTTTTACAGGATCACCATTAACAAGTGTAATTATGCCTGTAACACCTTTAAAATCTTTTGTAGCTCTGACTGCTGTGTTGATCTTTTTTCTGTTAGTAGAACCTGCCCTGTTAATTGCATCAGCCATAACAAAATATGCATCTGCACCGAGAGCGGCCATCGCACTCGGATCCTCATGATATTTGGTTTTATACAGTTTTACAAACTTCTTTCCAAGCGGTGTTGCCGTGGCCTTGGGATCAAAATGGTTTGTAAATGTCAAACCATTAACAGCCTTTCCGCCAACTTTAATCAAAGCTTCTTCTGACGCACCGTCGCCTGCCATAATTGTCTGTTTAAGTCCGAACTGTCTTGCCTGTCTGGCAAAAAGAGCCAATGACTGGTAATAGGTAGGCATATAGATAACATCAGGATGATGAGACTTTATCACTGCAATCTGTGCCGAAAAATCCACATCACCTGTTTGCATAAAAGTACGGGCAACTATCTTTCCACCCAATTTTCTGTATGTTTTCATAAAGAAACGGGCCAAACCTACCGAATAATCCTGCGCCATATCAACCACTACAGCAGCAGTCTTTGCATGAAGATTGTTGTAGACATACTCCGCTGCAACTTTACCCTGAAATGGATCAATAAAGCAAACGCGGGAGATATACTTCATTCCCTTTGTTACAAGCGGATTAGTGGATGCTGGAGTCAGCATAGCAACATGCGCTTTCTCAGCAATAGGGGCACCAGACATTGTGTTTCCGCTTGCTACAGCACCTATCACAGCACTTACTTTGTTATCAAATATAAGCCTGCTCACAGCATTGGCAGTTTCAACTTTGTCGCCTTTATTGTCCAGAAGAATAAGCTTAAGTTTTCTTCCGTTCAACACCGTGGGTTCCAGGGATCGCGCAATTTTAACGCCCTTCCAAGCGCTTTGCCCAAATGAAGCAATAGGACCTGTCATCGGCAGTACAACACCAACCTTAACCGTCTTGGCAAAACTACTGCTTGATGCCATCCCGGCAAAAAGCATAATCGTGAAAATAAACAACAACTTACTCAAAAAACGCATAATAAATATACCCCCTTAGATTTAATTAAGTTAACTATATCTTTTAAAATCTTCTTGTCAAGTTAATTATTCCTAAACTTTTTTATATTTGATTCCGTCTCGTACGCTTTAAATTACCTAATAACAAAACAAAAAAAACCACCGCCCGCACAAGGCATACTTTGAAATCCTATCAGCATTATAGACATTCTGCTTATGGTTATTTAATAGATAGAGAAACTTAATTTTTGATTATTTTGTTTATAAATGAAAAAATGCGCAGAAGAAAATCTTCTGCGCATTTCGCCTGTTTAGATTTTTATATTTTAATACATTCCGCCCATTCCGCCCATTCCGCCGCCGGCAGGAGGCATAGGCATATCTTTTTCTTTTTCCGGCAAATCTGTTACAAGAACTTCGGTGGTTAATAATAAACCTGCAACAGAAGCAGCGTTCTGAAGTGCGGTTCTCTCCACCTTAGCAGGATCAATAATTCCCGCCTCAAACAAATCTTCATATTCTCCTTTTGCAGCATTAAATCCAATGTTGCCTTTGGAACTTTTTACCTTATTGACCACAACAGATGCTTCATAGCCTGAGTTTTCAGATATCGTTCTAAGAGGTGCCTCAAGCGCCTTTCTCACTATGCTGATACCAACCTTCTGATCACCCTCAACAACAAGATTATCAAGTGATTTCTGTGCTCTGAGAAGGGCCACGCCTCCACCGGCAACAATACCTTCTTCAACGGCAGCTTTTGTTGCATTAAGAGCATCCTCAACTCTGGCTTTTTTCTCTTTCATCTCAGTTTCTGTAGCAGCACCAACTTTGATAACCGCAACTCCTCCGACAAGTTTTGCCTTTCTCTCTTTAAGTTTTTCTTTATCATAGCTTGAAGTAGACGCATCGTACTGAGCATCAATCTGTTTGATTCTTGCTTTAATATCGTCTTTTGTTCCGTTACCATCTATAATTGTTGTATTATCCTTATCAATAGTAATCTTTTTGCATGTTCCCAAATCAGATATATCTGCACTCTCAAGCTTTATACCTGCCTCGGTAGAAAGCACCTTTCCTCCAACCAAAATGGCGATATCTTGCAGCATCTCTTTTCTTCTGTCGCCAAATCCAGGAGCCTTAACTGCAGCACAATTTATTGTGCCTCTGATTTTATTAACAACCAATGTTGCGAGCGCCTCTCCCTCAATATCCTCAGCTATAACAAGGAACGATTTGCCCATTTTTACAATCTTTTCGACTAGAGGAAGAAGTTCTTTCATGCTTGAAAGCTTTTTATCGGTAATTATCAGATAAGGATCTTCCAGTTCAACGCTCATCTTCTCAGCGTTAGTTACAAAATATGGCGAGAGATAACCCCTGTCAAACTGCATACCTTCAACTACGGAAAGCTCGGTTTTCATACCTTTGGCTTCTTCAACGGTAATAACGCCGTCTTCTCCAACTTTATCCATAGCATCGGCAATTATCTGACCTATTTCCTGTTCATTGTTTGCAGAAACTGTTCCTACCTCGGCAATTCTTCTCTTATCTTTAACTTCTTTTGAATTACTTGCAATAAACTCAACAACTTTGTTCACAGCCTTATCAATTCCTCGCTTAATATCTATAGGATTGCTGCCGGCCGCAACATTTTTTAAACCTTCCTTATAAATAGATGCCGCTAAAACCGTTGCGGTTGTAGTTCCATCTCCGGCGATATCAGATGTCTTTGATGAAACTTCTTTTACAAGCTGAGCACCCATATTTTCATATTTATCTTCAAGCTCAATCTCTCTTGCTACCGTAACTCCGTCTTTCGTTATGGTAGGACTTCCGAATTTTTTATCAATAATAACATTTCTTCCGCGAGGTCCCATTGTCACAGCTACTGCTTCTGTAAGCTGATCCACGCCTCTTGCTATTTTACCTCTTGCTTCCTGAGAAAAGGCTAACTGTTTTGCCATCTATATCCTCCTAATTGTGTCTTTTTATGTCTTTAATTCTTCTACTCAAAAATACCTAAAATATCATCAACCTTTAAAATTATATAATCCTGATCATCAATTTTAATTTCATTTCCGCTGTATTTTGCAAAAAGTACCGTATCGCCAATCTTCACATCTTTCACCTCTTTACCTATTGCTTCAATAACAGCCTTCTGAGGCTTTTCTTTAGCAGTATCGGGAATAAATAACCCGCTCTCTGTCTTGTCCTCTCCACTCAAAACCTTTGCATAAACCCTGTCAGCTAATGGTTTGAAACCCATATCCATACCTCCTGATTAATATTATTAGCACTTAATGCCATCGAGTGCTAATAATACGCACTGTTTATCTCCTGTCAAGTAAAAAATTGAATTTTAATACTCCATGCTGCTTCGCTTAATTCTCTATGCTATCTCACCTTATACGCCAAATGCAGCCTCTGCAATAATAGCATATGAGTGCGCAATGCGAGATACTAAATTCAAATGTTCGCTTCATAAAAATTACAGTATAAAATCTTTGGAATTCAAGATGAGATGATTTTTCTTTTTCTCGCTGTGTTGATTCAGCGATCTTCTTTGAAGTTTGCCTGTCTTTCTTTTCGATTCGGCAGGATTCGTTTTTTTCTTATTCAAACTCTATTTTTTTCATCTCTTCAGCTCATAAGATCACTGCGCAATCATATTAGATTGGATTTTTCGTGAGGCGATTTGTACTCTTGAAGTAAGTATAAAAATTGCTATACTAAAACGTTAATGCATAAAAATGTAAAATTAAAGCGAATGGGGAGGTTTGTCTATAATTCCATATAGTATGGTTAATGACAAAAATCGATTTTTATGAATGATAAACTGCTGCTGAATATGGTAAAGAATATTATAAAAGGAATTTTGTTCCAAAATTCTATGTTATTGTACCATATCAGATGGGAAAATAAAGATGGCGACAAAGTAATGCAAATTTATTTAACAGGAGATAACAAAAAAGTATCCGTAGAAGATTGTGCAAAAATCAACAGATATATTGTAAATACGTTTGATGAAAAAGAGATAGAGAGAACATTTTCAATTGAGGTTGGAACTGCGGGTACGGAAAGAGAACTTTTTACAATAGATCATTTCAAGGATTCAATAGGAGAAACAGTTTGTATCACGACAGATAAAAAGGTTGATGGAAGCAATAAATTTAAGGGTGTTATAAAAAACATAGAAGATGATCGGATCGTTATTAAGTCTGCTGAAAAAACAGATATTATTCCCGTCAAAATAGTAAGAAACGCTCATGTAATAGATACTGCCGACAAAGAGCTTTCTACCCTTTAATTCTTAAGGAGAACAAATGATAAAAATATTTAAAATGATTAAAGGTATAGCCAAAGAACATAATATGCCCTATAAAGATGTAGCCGGACTCATACAGAATTCAATTAAGGAAGCAATTCTTTCGAGTTATCCCTCCACAACTCAGATAGAAATAGTCATGGATGTTGATGAACAGCTTTTTACGGCTAAAATACGCAAAAAGGCATCGGCATCATCATCAAGCGGTTACTATATACCGATAGCAGATGCCGTAAAATACGATGACAATGTAAAAATAGGAGACTGGATATGGGTACCTGTCAATCTGAAAGAATTGGGTAGAATATCTGCGAATATAGTCAAAAAGGCTATATCACGTGAGTTTGAAAGTAAAGACAGTCAAAAAATATATGAGGAATTCAGCAATAAGAAAAACTCAATTATCTCAGGTGTAGTTTTGACGGAAACCGGATATGGAGATATTCTCATTGATCTAAAAACAGCCACAGGAATAATGCCCAAACGAGAACAGATTGCCACTGAAACATTAGTTGCAGGAGATGTAACAAAGGCATATATTATAGGCGTTGAAAAGAGAAGAAACCAAACAAAAGTTTTGTTGTCTCGAAGTCATCCGGGTATGCTGAGAAAACTAATGGAGATCAACATTCCTGAAATAAAGAATGACGCGATAGTTATTAAATCCATTGCAAGAGATCCCGGAATGAGAGCTAAAATTGCAGTATATACAAAAAGAACAAATGTGGATCCGGTAGGAGTTTGCGTAGGAATCAAAGGCATAAGAATTGATGCGATAGTAAACGAACTGAACGGAGAACGGATAGATGTGATAAAATGGTCACCTGACATAGCAATGTTTATAGCAAACGCCGCAAAACCGGCAAAAATAGATCAGATAGAAATTAACGAGGAAGGCAAAGAGGCAACGCTTTTTGTCGATAGAAACAATATTGCGCTTGCCATAGGCAAGAAAGGACAGAACGTGAGACTAATAAGTAAACTAACCGGATACAAAATATCTATTGAAAGAGAAGAAGAAAGCAGTGAAAACGGCACTGATGATTCGGAGGCTAAAAATGTCTAAAATACAGATCTTCAGACTGGCAAAACTTCACAATATACCCTCCAAAGATGTGATGGATCTGCTAAAATTGCACAGAGTAGATTTCAAAACAAACTTTAGCAGTGTAGACAAAGAACCGGCAGAGAGAATTCTTGCCAGAAAATATCATATAAAATTATCGGTTCCTAAGGCAGCAGTCAAACAACCTTCTCCCCCTAAACAAACAGCAGGCTTATCCCGCCCAAAACTAAAAAAGTACGATGCTCCTCCAAAAAAAGAGGTGCCAAAAATAGCCCCGACAACTATTCCGCAGGAAATAATAAAAAGGCCTAAACGAATAAAGATAGATCATACGGAAAAACAAAAATCAGCTCAAGGCGACAGACGCAGATCGACAAAACATATTCCGATATCCATTTTCGGTATGCCCAGCAAACTTAAGAAAAAGAAAAAACAAAAAAAATCTAAGACAAACAACACGGTTATTGAAAAAAAGACTAAGGAGGAGAAAGGACTAACAATTTATGGTCAAAAAACTGTCTCGGAACTTGCCAATACATTAGAAATCAGCTCGGCGAAACTCATCAAAAAACTGCTTGATCTCGGTATCATGGCAACAAAAAATGATGTTTTAGACAAAGAAACAATGCTGGTTCTGGCCGATGAATTTTCCTATCAATTCCAGGATAAAAAAAGAGTAGATGTTCTAAGCGAACTTGTACCCGAGAAACAGGATAAGCCTGAAGAACTGAAGGCAAGACCTCCGGTGGTAACGGTTATGGGCCATGTTGACCATGGAAAAACAACTTTGCTGGATGCAATAAGAGATACCAGAGTTGCTTCTAAAGAGGCTGGCGGCATAACTCAAAACATAGGAGCATCAATCACGGAGGTAAACGGTCAGAAAATAGTCTTCATTGATACCCCGGGGCACGCTGCGTTTACTCAGATGAGAGCCAGGGGAGCGCAGGTTACGGATCTTGTAATACTTGTAGTAGCAGCCGATGATGGAATAATGCCGCAAACTATGGAGGCCATAAACCATGCAAAAGCTGCCGGAGTGCCTATTCTTGTGGCAGTCAATAAAATTGATAAACCAAATGCAAAGCCTGAAAAGATAAAGGAACAGTTATCAGAGTATGGTCTCGTATGGGAAAAATGGGGCGGAAATACTGTTATAGCTGAAATATCCGCCAAAAAGAAAATTGGAATTGACGAGCTTCTTGAAATGGTTCTTTTGATGGCTCAGATGGCTGAACTGAAGGCAAATCCTGATAAACCGGCAAAAGGTGTTGTAATAGAGTCTAAAGTTGACAGCAAACAGGGTATTTCATGCACGGTTCTGATAAAAGAAGGAACTTTGCATCAAAAAGATTATTTTGTTGTCGGAAAACAATGGGGACGCATACGCAGACTGTTATCAGCTTCTTTAAAACAGATAAAAGAAGCAAAACCGTCAGAGCCTGTGATGATACTCGGAGCAGCCGGATTGCCTGAAACAGGCGACATACTAACGGTTGTTCCAAATGAGAAGATTGCAAAATCAATATCAAACAGCAGACAAGAATCTTCGGTTTCGATTAGCAAACCTGCAAAACATAAAACGCTTGAAAGCATACTAAACGATATCGGCGAAGAAGAACAAAAAAGTCTTAAGCTGATCGTAAAAGCCGATACTGTCGGAGCAGTAGAAGCTTTTACTCAATCTATGCTTGAATTGTCATCCGGTGAAATTAAAATCGAAACGATTCATAGTGCCGTAGGTGCAATATCCGAAACAGACCTTGATTTAGCAGACGCAACCGAAGCAATCATTATAGGATTTAACGTTTCACTGACTCCGATGGCAAATAGATCTCCCAAAAAGAAAAATATAGATATAAAACTTTACAATGTAATTTATGAAGCACTTAACGATTTAAAAGATGCACTGACAGGAATGCTGAAACCCACCGAAATAGAAGAGCAATTGGGAGTCGCAGAGGTACGTCAGATATTCAAAATCACCAAGGTTGGTACAATCGCCGGGTGCTATGTAACGGATGGAACTATTACAAGAGGCGATACTGTTAAACTGATAAGAAACGGAGCAGTTATATACAATGGAAAGATATCTAATCTGAAACGATTCAAAGAAGACGCAAAAGAAGTCTCTAAAGGTTATGAATGCGGTATCTCTATAGCCGGATATAATGATATAAAAGTTGATGATTTAATAGAAGCGTACAAGATAGTAGAGAAAAAGAGGTAGAATCTAAAATGTCGACCCAAATAAGACAAAGGCGCATAGCCTCTGAAATTCAACGCGTTTTGATGCAGGAACTTGCTAAAGTTTCAATGGATAATAAAGAACTTTTCAGTGTTAATATAAGCTACGTCAAAATGTCAAAAGATCTCAACCATGCAAAAATCTACGTGAGTGGAAACAGCAAATCAGTGGATGCGCTCAATGAAGAAAAAGGCCGCTACAAAACAGTTGTGGCAAAATCAATGCATATGAAATATGTACCTAATATAGTTTTCATAAAAGATAGTTTAACCGAAGAAGCATACAAGGTTGACAAACTGCTAAAAAAAATAAAACAAGAGGACGCCATTGTAGATTACAATACGACAGAAAAAAAAATTGCTGAAATCTTAAAACAAGGGGAAAAGATTTTGATTGTTAGTCATATAAATCCTGATGGCGACAATATAGGTTCAACTCTGGGACTGGTTAATTCGCTGCGGCAAATCGGAAAAAAGGCTATTGTTGCTAACAAAACCGGCATACCGGATAACTTTATGTTTCTTTACGGAGCAGACAAAGTTATATCCACTGATAATCTAAAGCCGGAATTTGATATCATAGTATTTGCCGATTGCGGAAGCATAGAACGCGCCGACCTAAAGGACAATATTTTGGATTCCGCAGTCACAACTATCAATATCGATCACCACAAAACAAGCACTAATTATGCAGACTGCAATCTAATTGACCCTGATGCCCCTTCAACAAGTTTCGTAATTTATAAAATGTTTAAACATCACGATTTCCCGATAAATAAAGATATTGCCGAGGCTCTCTACGCTGCTCTGCTGACAGACACAGGTTCTTTCCGCTACTCATCAACCTCACCTGCTGCATTTGATATGGCTTCAGAGTTAATCTCCTGCGAAGTTGATCCGTGGCATGTTGCCTCAAGCATTTACGAAAATAAAAAGCCGTCACAGCTTAAACTTTTGGGCAAGCTGCTCTCAAAAATCGAATATTATTTTGACAATCGCCTGGCTCTGATTACGATAACACAGGATGATTTTGACACAACTGAAACAACGGCTGCCGATTCCGAAGGAATCGCTAACTATGCAAGAGCTATAAGTGGAGTTGAAATAGGGGCTCTGATAAGAATAGAAGGAAATGATACGTATAAAGTCAGCCTGAGATCAAAGAATCTTGATGTAACACCGATTGCCACAGCCTTTGACGGAGGGGGACACAAAAATGCGAGCGGATTTTCTCTTACAGGTCCGCTGAATAAAGCCAAGATCAATCTTTTATCCGAAATAAGAAAACTGTTAAGTTAAGCCGCCTTTCAAATGATCTCCGGAATAATCAATATAGATAAAATTAGCGGCTTCTCATCATTTTGGCATGATGCATTCATAAAAAAGACGATCGGAATAAAAAAAGTTGGACATACTGGAACATTAGATCCAATTGCAACAGGACTACTTACAATATGTATCGGAAAAGCAACAAGATTGGTAAAATATCTCTCCGGAGATAAAGTCTATATAGCCGAAGCTCTTTGGGGTGTTCAAACCGATACGGATGACATAACAGGTAATGCGCTGTTTCATTCCGATAATCCAACTGTTGATGAAAAGGCAGTAGAAAATATAATTCATAGTTTTATCGGCAAAATTTCCCAGACTCCTCCTGCCTATTCGGCAATAAAAGTTAGAGGAAAACCGTTATACGATTACGCAAGAGATGGACAAAAGATCGATATACCGACAAGAGTCGTTCAGATTTATGACATCAAACTAATAGAACATCATAAACGCCGTTCGCAATTACAGATTCATTGCTCAAAAGGCACATATATAAGATCAATCATTAGAGATATGGGGAAAATGCTCGGCTGTTACGGCACAATCTTGTCACTAAGGCGAGTTGCTTCCGATCATTTTAATATAGCGGATGCTTATACGATCGGTCGTATATACGATAAAAGCAAAAATAACAGCATAAACAGCACTATCATCCCTATGGTCAAAGCCGTTTCATTCCTGCCAACAATTTCAGTAAAAGGAAAAGAGGAAACCCGTATAAAAAACGGAGGAACAATTACAGGTAAATTTCCCAACGGACAAATCTCTATTGTCAATGCCGACGGTAATCTAATAGCTATAGGAAACGGGTCCGGAGCCATCATAAAACCTGAAACGGTTTTTGACTAAAGGACACTTTGCGCACCAAACAGTTAATCGATCTTATTGATATTATAAGCATAAGCCTAAAAGCAGAGTGACTGTATTGTGTGTAATTAACTATTTATAGTTGAAAAGTTATTATAGATATCTATAATAACTTATAACAATTGTAATTTGGAGGTACATTATGGAACATAAGAAATACAAAATCGAAAGTTGGTGCAACGATTATCCCGGAGACAGGCCGCCGAGATTCCTTCAGCCGTTCTTGCTCGTATTTTTAAAACAGGAACCAACTCATGGATATCAGCTTATCGAAAAGCTTGCAAAGCTTGGAGTAAAGCATGAAAATTATGAAATTGGCTATATCTATAAAACATTGAGAACAATGGAAAAAAATGGTTTTGTTACAAGCAAATGGGACACTAAAGCAAGAGGGGCAGCAAGAAGAATTTATCACATTACTCCGGAAGGCGACATTCAACTTAAACGGTGGGTCGTTTCTATAAAACAGATAAGAAAAAGTCTAAAATCCCTTTTGGACATGTGCCAGGATATCTGCGGCGACACTTAACGCAAGTTTATGACGATTGGAGTTGATGAAGCAGGCAGAGGTTCTTGGGCAGGTCCGGTTGTTGTCGGCATTGTGCAGATTACCGGAAATGAACTATTGGATGGCATTGTCGATTCCAAAGTTATTTCAGAAAACAAAAGAGAGTTGCTTTATGATAAGGTTATAAAACTTTTCTCTTATTCCATCGGTTTTGCCACAAATAAAGAAATAGATCGAAACGGTATCATAAAAGCCACAAATATGGCAATCAACAGGGCAATAGGACAATTCCCAAATGATATAAAATTTCTGCTTATAGACGGACAAGACAAATGGGACATTTCCGTACCGCACAAAACTATAATAAAAGGTGATCAAAAGATAAAAGCTATATCCGCTGCATCTATTGTTGCAAAGGTATGGCGTGACAGATATATGCGGCTTGCAGCAAATATCTATAAAGGTTATAAATTTGAGAAAAATAAGGGATACGGCACCAAAGAACATCTGGCATCAATTAAAAAATTAGGTATCTGTGATATGCACAGAAGAAGCTATAAACCAATAAAAGACAGTATCGCAGAAGCGACCATTAAAAAATCTGTTTTGCTCCACACATGCTGCGCACCATGCGCGTCAGGAACAATTGAGCAGCTAAAAAACGACGGCTACAATATCACTCTTTTTTTTTATGATCCCAATATCTCGCCTGAATCTGAATATATAAGACGTTCGAAAGAAACAGAAAGACTTGCAGAAATATATGATATTGGATTTATTAAAGGAAAATATGATCCACTTCTGTGGAATAAGCTGACCGAAAAGCTTTCCAATGAACCTGAATTGGGCAGACGATGCACAATTTGCTATCATATGAGAATGTCAGAAACGGCAAAAAAAGCACGGGGGCTTAATTTCGATGCTTTCACCACTACTCTCACTATAAGTCCTCATAAAGATGCTAAACGTATTTATCAACTTGGAAATTCTATAGAAAAAAGATTAGGCATAAAGTTTATATTCTATGATTTCAAAAAGAAAAACGGCCTTTTGAAATCCATTCAAAATTCAAAAAAATATAATTTCTATAGACAAAATTTTTGCGGCTGCGTGTACTCTAAAAATCAATAAATGTTCAAAATCATCAAGGAAGGAGTAGGAACACTAGCCAGATGTACATCAATTTCTACAAAACATGGAATAATTGATACGCCTGAATTCATGCCTGTCGGCACTCAAGCAACTGTAAAATCAATAACCCCAAAAATGCTTAAAGAAATAGGAACTCAGATAATTCTTGCAAATACATATCACCTGTATTTAAAGCCGGGAAGTAAGGTAATCAGAAAAGCCGGCGGACTTCATAAATTTTGCGGATGGGACGGACCTATTTTAACCGATTCGGGAGGATTCCAGATTTTTAGCCTCAAGGCAACAAAAATAAGCGAAAATGGTGCATATTTTCCTTCTATATTTAATGGAAGCAGTCATTTTATAACTCCCGAAGATTCTATAAGAATTCAGGAAGAATTGGGAAGCGATATAATGATGGTATTAGATATATGCCCGGCCGGAACAGGTTCGTATCTGCATGTAGCGGATGCAGTAGACACAACAACAAAATGGGCAAAACGATGCAAGACATCCAAAAAAAATGATAATTTACTATTTGGGATTATTCAGGGTGGAATATACGAAGATTTGAGACTTCGTTCGACCGAGATGATTTGTGAAATTGATTTTGACGGATTTGCAATAGGAGGATTATCCGTAGGAGAAAATAAAGCGGATTTTCATAGAATAATGAGCTATACAGCGCAGCTTTTGCCCCGGGATAAGCCTCACTATCTTATGGGTGTTGGAAAACCATCGGATATCGTTGAGTCGGTTAACATGGGCATAGATCTGTTTGACTGTGTAATGCCTACACGAAACGCAAGAAATGGTCAACTTTTTACAAAACATGGTACCGTATCAATAAAAAATTCACAATTTATAGAAAATTTTAATCCAATAGAAAACAGTTGCAACTGCTATTGCTGCAAAAACTTTACACTAAGCTATCTGAATCATCTTTATCATACTCACGAACTACTTTATTATACGCTTGCGACAATTCATAATTTACAATATATGCACAATCTTATGATGACAATCAGAAAAGCTATAAAAAATGACAACTTCTACGAATTTAGAAGATTATTCTACCGGAAAATAGATCAAGTTCCATCCGAAATTTATGGATTAAAATATCTTGATATACAGTGAGACCGCTGCATAATAAACATATTTACAGAAGTCAAAAAAAGCAAATTTTAATTTCTCTGCGGGTTTCATAAGGTTTCCCTCATGTTTGCATGCTTGCGTTTTGCTTCTTTGAATTAACCAGTTAGTCCTTCAGAAGTTTGCTTTGTCTATAGGAAACCTCATGAAAAACCGTGAATTTATTTACTGTGCAGTGATCTCATAATATTAAATATAATTTAAGCTTATACGCTGCTATTGCCGCTGCAGCTGCGTTTAGCGTGTAACATCAGTTATAACTATTGTTTTTCATAAATACCCCCCTGGCAGCAACCTACTCTCCCAAGAATCTTAGTACCATCGGCGACGTCGGGCTTAACTTCCGAGTTCGGAATGGAT
>JAADFJ010000021.1 GCA_013152955.1 Campylobacterota bacterium | reverse complement strand
GTTAACAGACGCACTTGCTCCTTCAGCTGTTACACTCATGCCGCACACCGGATCAATTGTTGTACCTTTCATTTTTTCCATTCCTTTCATTCCTCTATCCTCCTTAAAATTTGTTTATTGTATTCCATACCCCCCCTATTGGGGGATGTCCTATAAAGAAAAGATACTGCCTCAATATCATAAGTCAAGGAAAAATTTTTGTACTCAGTGCCTCGATCGGAAGATATTCGGAAAGGGTTACGCCAGTTATTCGGACCTATAACCTTTCTAAAAACTATGCCTCTTTTATCTATAATGTAGGTTTCAGGGACGCCGGTAGTTTTGCTCAGCAACAGGAAAAAATAAGGGATCAGATACTACAACTAAAGTCAAGCCTAAATCTTATACTTTTGCAAAATAATTTTAATTCACCTGTCTAATTGTACAAACAACGGTTTCTTATTCATACTGGGCACTTGACCATCATCAAATGATGATTTATAGTTGATGGTCGGTTATCTGCAAGCATTAAGTCGAACCGATAGCTGCTAAAAAAGGAGAGAAAGAGATGAACATATCAAATATAAAAAAGCTTATTAAACTGTTTGAACGATCGGAAATGTCCGAACTTTCTTATGCTGATGATGAATTTAAACTGACATTGAAACAGGCTGAAACAGGACAGCAACCGACTCAAATGCATGCCATTCAAACAAAATCAATTGATAAATCTAATGTGAAAAAAGAGCCTGAGGAGATGCCTTCTAATCTCAAAATAGTGAAATCACCGATGGTAGGCATATTTTATCGCGCATCATCTCCGGGAGCCAAACCATTTGTTGAGATTGGAAAAACGGTCAACAAAGGAGATACGCTCTGTATCATAGAAGCAATGAAAATCATGAATGAAATAGAATCCGAATTCTCGGGCGTAATAAGAAAAATTAATATCAAAAATGCGGAGAGAGTTGAATACGGAACGGCACTCTTCTTCATTGAACCGCTGTGAAAAAAAAGATAAAAAAAATTCTGATTGCCAACAGAGGAGAAATTGCGCTTAGAATTATAAGAAGCTGCAGAGAAAATGATATAAAAACCGTTCTTGTTGTTTCCGACGTAGATAAAGACGGTGTTTTGACGCAATTTGCCGATGAAACTGTATGCATTGGACCGGCAGAACCCCAAAAAAGCTATCTTAATATGTTTGCAATTGCTGAGGTGGCAGTTGATAAAATGGTTGATGCCGTTCATCCCGGCTATGGCTTTCTCGCAGAAAACAGCTCTTTTGCAAAGATTATTTCTGAACTCGGTATAATTTTTATAGGACCGTCTGCAAAAATTATGAAAGCGGCGGCAAACAAGGCATTTATGATAAAAACCGTTAAGGAAGCCGGAGTTCCTGTGATACCCGGCAGCGGTAAAACAGTAGAAAATTCAGATGAAGCTAAGAAAATTGCCGATGAAATCGGATATCCGATTATGCTTAAATCTGCCTATGGCGGCGGCGGACGCGGTATGAGAGTAGTGAGTAACGGGTCTAATATTGGAGAAATTTTCAATGCCGCCGGTTCCGAATCTATGGCATCGTTTGGAAAAGCTGATCTATATCTGGAAAAATTTATTGAACATCCAAGACATATAGAGGTTCAGATAATTTCGGATAAATATGGAAAAACGGTGACCTTGGGTGAGCGCGATTGCTCACTTCAACGAAGACATCAAAAATTGATAGAAGAATCGCCGGCACCTGGTATTAGTGATGAAAATCGCAAATCGTTATATAAAATGGCAAAGACGGTTGCTCAGGCAATAAATTATGAGGGTGCCGGAACTGTAGAATTTCTTTATGATGGAAATAATTTTTATTTTATAGAAATTAATACGAGAATACAGGTAGAACATCCCGTAACAGAGCTTCTTACCGGTATAGACATAGTGGAAGAGCAGATTAAGGTTGCCGAAGGGAAAGCTTTGCAAATCAATCAATCGGATATTAAGTTTCCTTATCATGTCATAGAGGCAAGAATAAATGCTGAAGATCCTGCAAACTTTACTCCTTCTGCTGGCCTTATCACAAAAATTTTTTTACCGGGAGGTCCTGGAGTAAGAATAGATACTGCAATTGGATCAGGATCGGATATTTCGCCTTATTACGATTCGCTTATAGCCAAATTAATCGTAAGACATACCGACAGAAAACACGCAATTAAGCGGTTAAAAAGATGTCTGAGCGAATTTATTGTAGAAGGAATAAAAACATCAATTCCGTTTTATAGCAACCTAATAGAAACAAAAGAGTTTAAACAATCTAAATACGATACAAATTTCATAGATAACTTGATCTATAGTAGGAAAAATCAATAGTTTACGGTTTTTACTATTGACAAATAAAAGAAGGTTTAATAACATCCATATTGTGTTATGGGTCGTTAGCTCAGGCGGTAGAGCAGTAGCCTTTTAAGCTATTGGCCGCAGGTTCGAGTCCTGCACGACCCAAAAAAAGTCCCCATCGTCTAGTCGGCCAAGGACACCGCCCTTTCACGGCGGTAACGTGGGTTCAAATCCCGCTGGGGACGCCATTTTTTAAGGAGGTTTTATGTTGGTGAAAAGTAGTCTTATAAGACAGGTTGCCGAAGAAACGGGAGCTTCAATAGAGATGACAAAAAAGGTTATTGATGCTTCTCTTAACACCATTGTTGAAAATGTTTCGAAAGGTAAGAAAGTAAGCATTGCCGGTTTTGGAAACTTTTATGCAACTAAGAGAGCCGCAAGAAAAGGAAGAAATCCAAGAACCGGAGAAGAGATTGATATCAGCGAAGCGAATGTTCCACGCTTCAAAGCAGGTAAGGCTTTTAAAGAAAGCGTTCTTAATAACTGATGTTGCACACCAAACACAGCTGCAGTGGCAATAGCAGCGTATAAATGCAAGGCAGTGTAACGCAGCAGCCGGCTGCTTCAAGTTACACTAACACAGCAATTATGCGTTACTATTGCCACCCGAAGGGCAAAAAGATAAAGCATCATCTACTGCGTCGGAACCCTGCCGCCGTAGCTACGGCTACGCCGGCAAGAACCCTTCTTGTATCTAACGCTTTCTCTTTTTGTTGAAACTGCGTTTGGTGCGTAACATCAGTTAATAAATAGCAAACAGGGCGATTAGCTCAGCGGAAGAGCACCTGCCTTACAAGCAGGTGGTCGCAGGTTCGAACCCTGCATCGCCCACCATACGGGGCTGTAGTTCAGTTGGTTAGAACGCTGGCCTGTCACGCCAGAGGTCGCGAGTTCAAGTCTCGTCGGCCCCGCCACATAGCCGTTGCAGTATGATTATATTGATGAGGCAACGGTCATGTTATTGTAAGAGATAAATATAGGTTGACGCTATTTTTAACAACGGGGCGTAGCGCAGTTTGGTAGCGCACCTGCTTTGGGAGCAGGGTGTCGGAGGTTCAAATCCTCTCGCCCCGAAATGCGCCAGTAGCTCAGCAGGATAGAGCAACGGACTTCTAATCCGTAGGCCAGAGGTTCGAATCCTCTCTGGCGCACCACATTTTGGGCCGTTAGCTCAGTTGGTAGAGCAGCAGACTCTTAATCTGCGGGTCGTAGGTTCGATCCCTACACGGCTCACCAAATTTTTTAATCACGGTGGGTATAGCTCAGTTGGCAGAGCATTGGATTGTGGCTCCAAGGGTCGCGGGTTCAAATCCCGCTATCCACCCCAAAACAAAATTAGAAAATAGATGTCAGCGACAAGAAATGAGCAAGGAAAGTGTGTATAATTTGGCAATAGCTCTGTTTATTACCTGTTACCTGCAATTTGTGCCTTGATGAGACCTGTCTGCGTGCAGCGCACAGGTAGACGGATTCGGACTCTCAATCCAAAACGCTTATAATTATACGGAAGCGTCCTGTAGAATTTTAATTTCCTGAAGATTACCCGATATTTGACTTCTGCGGATCTGTTTGTTGCGCAGGGAGAGCCTTATGATTGATGGAGTTTATAAAGACTGAGCAGCTTCGCTTCTTCTTTTTGCATCAACATTCTTTCGTGTGCCTCCAAATGATCATATCCTGATAAATGCAATACCGCATGAATTATAAGTCTTGCCATCATTTCATCAGCATCAACTCCAATCTCTTTTGCATCACCGGCTAATTGTTCCCACGAAATCATTATATTTCCAAAAATTTTTTCTTCAGGCAAAACGAACTCATTTTCCGGCACAGAAAAAGATAAAACATCTGTAGAGTTGTCTATGGAACGGTATTTTTTGTTGTACTTTTTCATTAGCTTGTCATCGGTCAGAAGCAGGTCTATTTCTCCCTCAATTCCAAGAGTACCGACTGCAAATATCATAATATCAATAATTCTTCTTTCCGGCAAAGGCCAGTTATCGGTACTATTTATAACGTTAATTTTTTCGCTTTTCATATGCATTTATAATCTTTGAAACAAGCGGATTTCTTACAATATCAGCATTGTTAAAACGGACAATCTTTATATCTTTATCAATTCCATCCAATATTTCAGCACTAATCAGAAGACCGGATTTTTTTGGTTCAGGCAGATCCACCTGAGTTATATCTCCGGTTATAACCATTTTTGACCCAAATCCAAGACGTGTCAAAAACATCTTCATCTGGGTAACGGAACTATTCTGAGCCTCATCGAGGATTGCAAAAGCACTATTCAATGTCCGGCCTCTCATATAGGCAAGCGGTGCAATCTCTATTTTACCGTTTTCAACATAGCGCTCAACTTTTTCGGGACCAATCATATCATAAAGCGCATCATATAACGGCCTGAGATAGGGATTGATTTTTTCTGCCAGATCACCCGGCAGGTATCCAAGACTTTCTCCGGCCTCGACTGCAGGTCTTGTGAGTATTATTCTTTTGACTGCGCCTGACAAAAGTGATTCAACTGCCATAGCTACCGTCAGATAAGTTTTACCGGTTCCCGAAGGTCCGATACCCATCACGACACTGTGTTTTCTTATTTCTTGAAGATATCTGTTTTGATTGATAGTTTTAGGGAAAATTTGACGATTTTTTATTATAATCGGTTTGACGTTATTATCCCGCTCATGAAGCAGTGCAATAAATTGCTCAAATCCTGCGTCTTTTATGCTGTATCCTGATGATATGATATCCTCTATCTGCCTAAAACAACCTATGGCAGATTCAACATTCTTTTTCTCTCCTTCTACGAACAGCGTTCCCCCTCGGAATACAATTGAAACCGCAAGTTTTTTTTCCAAAAATTTGGTATGTCTGTCGCTGTTCCACAGAAACGGAAGCCCGAGCATTCCGCTGGCTGCAAAGCTGTCTTTAACTATTCCCATTCAATCGTACTCGGAGGTTTGGTTGAAATATCATAAACAACTCTGTTTATACCTTCGGTCTCATTGATAATTCTCGAGGAAATTCTTCGCAGAACAGCCTCAGGAAGATATACCCAATCTGCTGTCATGCCATCTGTGCTCTCTACAATTCTAATGCAGATTGTATAATCGTAGGTTCTGTGATCTCCCATTACGCCAACCGATCTCAGGGGGAGCAAAACGGCAAATGATTGCCATACCTCATTGTAAAATCCGCTCTTTTTTGCCTCTTCCATCAAAATTTTATCGGCGTTTCTCAATATATTCAGGCGTTCAGGTGTTAGCTCTCCAATAATGCGTATTGCCAGACCCGGACCCGGAAACGGCTGCCTTTTTATGTATTCTTCCGCTATTCCCAAATGTCTGCCAAGCGTTCTCACCTCATCTTTGAACAACTCGCGCAGCGGCTCTACAAGTTTAAATCCTAATTTCTCAGGTAATCCGCCGACATTATGATGACTTTTTATGAGAGATGAATTTTTACCGACTGCACAGCTTTCAATTACATCCGGATAAAGCGTACCCTGAGCAAGATATTCAACTTCACTGTATCTTCCGGCAACATCTGTAAAAAGATCGATAAATGTACGCCCAATAATTTTGCGCTTTTTTTCCGGATCGGTAATGTTATTAAGCCTGGCAAGAAATACGTCGGATGCATCCTCATATGTAACCTGAAGGCCAAGCCTTTTTAGCTGATTCAAGACAACCTTTTCCTCGTTATATCTAAGCAGTCCGTTGTTTATAAAAACCGGAACAACGTCGGCCTCGGCTTTTTTCAAAAGAACGGCGGTAACGGTTGAATCTACTCCTCCCGAAACAGCCACTAGTACCTTTTTCTTTCCAACGGTCTCTTTTAGAGACGTTATCTTTTCAGATATAAACCGCTCAATATTCCAGTCGGCTGCTGCACCGGCAATATCGGTAACAAAGTTTTTGAGCACATTTTTGCCTTGTTTGGTATGAGTAACTTCAGGATGAAACTGAATACCGTAAATTTCCCTTCTGCTATCTTCTATTGCGGCGTATTCTATGTTCTCGGTAGTGCCTACAGTTTTAAATCCTTCAGGTATAGCCTCAACTCTGTCTTTGTGACTCATCCACACAGTTGAATTACCGGCGCCTTTAATAAGCTGAGAATCGGAAATCTGATTTAGTTTTGCAGGTCCGTATTCTTCTTTTCCGCTGATAATTTTTCCTCCAAGCTGACGAACAATGAGCTGCATTCCGTAACAGATACCCAAAACAGGAAGGCCTATTTCACTAATAGGTATAGAAGGGCTGCCTTCATCATATACACTGGACGGACCGCCGGAAAGCACAACCGCTTTTGTTTCATATTTATAAATATCACGCCACGAATCAAAAGGGATAATTATAGAATATACACCAATTTCTCTAATTCTTCTGGCCAGCAGCTGTGTGGTCTGGGATCCAAAATCGATAACCGCAATCAGATTACTCATATTATCTCCATGGTTTCGGTATAAAGCAGGATTTATAATAGTTTATGGCGAATTGGTCGGTCATGCCTGAAATATAGTCCACAGCCGACTGCATTGTATTTTCTGTTTTTGAAAGTATTATGTTGTGCTCGCTGATATAATAAAACAGTGCCCTGACTATCTTTTTTGCCTTCTCGGCTTCATTTCTGACCAGATCGTGATGATAAACGGACTTATATAAAAAAGTTCTGAACAACTTAAGCGCCTCAAATACTTTTTTGCTCATCACGATCTGCTTATAGTCATTTTTTATTGTATTGTCAATAATATCTATTACCATTGTGGCGATTCGCTTTGAGTGGGTATTGCCCAAGCATTCTTTAACCTCTTTAGGAAGTTGATCTTCCGTTATCAAAGATGAACGGATTGCATCGGCGGTATCATGATTTGCATAAGCAATAAGGTCGGAAATTCTAACTATCTGACCTTCAAGAGTGTTTGAAAGCATCTTTTTATCGGATGGAATAATGTCGCCTGTTCCTTTGGAATGCAGTGCTATTCCGTTTCTTACCTGTAAAGTAAGATTCAATCCGGATCCGTTATTTTCAAGGCTGTCAACAACGCGCAAAGATTGTCCTGCATGGGTAAATTTTCCATTGGTAATCTCATTTAATGCTTCCTCACCGGCATGGCCGAAAGGCGTATGGCCGAGATCATGACCAAGTGCTATTGCTTCGCATAACTCTTCGTTCAGCTTCAATGCTCTGGCTATGGTTCTGGCAATTTGAGAAACTTCTAATGTGTGAGTCAACCTGCTGATAAAATGATCTCCCTCGGGTGCAATAAAAACCTGAGTTTTATGTTTTAGTCTTCTGAATGCCTTACTATACAGAATGCGGTCACGATCAACGGCATAAGGCGTACGCACAGGATCATACTGCTCTTTGACTATTCTTTCGGCATCAATTGATTTTGCAGCCTTATCGTTCAGATAATCGTCATAACATTGATTCAGCATATTATTAATATAAAACTTTTGATAAAACCAAGAATATCTCTATTAATTTCGTGTGTTCCTGATTTGAGGCTTAAGACGATCATTTATGAATCAACAGAGCTATTTTTAATGTCTCAACAATCGGAACAATCACAAAACCTTTGAGAAAAAATTGCACCAATTAGATATCAAATCATTCTCCACATCATCATAGTCACCATCGTTATCAATAAATATAGCTGCGCGCGAAATCAGCGCAACCAAAATCGCATCATCGCTATCCATAAACAGTTCAACCGTTTTATCGCTCTGAGAAATAAGGAGTTTTGCGGTATCTTCACTTTTCAGATCCGCAGTCAGTACAACTGAGTCTATTTTGAAACCAAAACCATCTACAAGTCTTACGAAACTACTGTATATGCTTTTTTCGTCAAGAGGAAAGGCATTATATAAAAGCAGTGCCGCCCTTTTTCCTACATCTTTGCTGACCTGAAGCTGAAAGTGTTCATCGGTATCTTTAAAAATCAGATAAGCGCAGTTATTCATATCATCGAAAACTGCATCAATAATTACTATTTTACGCAAGCTCTTTTCCCTTCAGCGTATGTTTTGATATTCCGCAGACTTCAACTGGAACAAATTTGCCTAAAGCCGCACTTCCGCCTTCTACATTAATAACAATATCCTGGCGGGTTCTTCCTGCGAATCCGCTTTCTTTCTGTTTATCTACAAAAATCGACATTATACTTCCTTTATATCTCTCTAATTTCTTAACAGTTATATTTTGTTGGTACTCTATCAATCTCCCCAGTCTTTCTTTCGATGCAGCCATACTGACCTGTCCCTCCATAGCACCGGCTTGCGTGCCGCTTCTTTTTGAGTAGCAGAACATAAAACTGTTAAAAAATCCTACTTCACCGACAATTTTGAGTGTCTGCTTGAAGTCCTGCTCCGTTTCTGTGGGAAAACCTACAATAATATCAGTTGTTAATATAGCATCTTTAATGTATTTTTCAATTTTTTCAACTTTTTTCATATAACCGGAACTATTATAGCCGCGTTTCATCAGTTTCAAAATTCTGTCTGAGCCTGATTGAAGCGGAAGATGAATATGAGGTACACACTTGGGTATATTTGCAATCTCCTTTATTTGTCTGTCAGTCATACTTGCCGGATTGGGAGACATAAATTTAATGCGTGATATTCCTGAAATTGCTGCAATTTTTTTGAGAAGAGCGGCAAAATCAACATCTTCATAACTGTAGGCATTAACATTCTGGCCAAGTAGAGTAATCTCGCGTGCTCCATTTTCGGCAGCTCTGCAAATTTCATCGTATATATCATCGGGTTTGCGCGAAATCTCTCTGCCTCTTGTATAAGGAACAATGCAGTAGCTGCAGAATCTGCTGCATCCGTACATAATATCAACTGATGCCGAAAGTTTTTTAATTTCCGGCCGGCTATGGATATAAAATTCCGGATTGTCATCGGTCAACACGACGCTGCCTCCTGTTATTATGTAGGGAATCTCGTATAAATACTGAGGACCTACAACAGCATGCACAAACGGCGCTCTTTTGATCAAACTGCGGCCGGCAATTTGAGATAAGCAGCCGGCAACAATAATTTTTTTGTCCGACTTTGAATATCTTCCAAGCTCACTATAGAATTTGCTGTCGGCATGATCTCTGACAGTACATGTATTGAAAATTATTGTTCCTGCGTCATCAGATCCGTCGGCAACCAGGTAGCCGGATTGAATAAGCAATTCCCTGAGTATATCGCTGTCATGAAAATTCATCTGACAGCCGAAAGTTTTTATATAGACTATTCTTTCTTTTTGTGAATTCTTATCCACTCTTTTTCCTTTTTATAGTTTGTAAAAAAAAATGTTGATCCGTTGCGACTCAAAAAATATAATAGATCTCCTTTCGGTGCATCGGAAGCATATTGTATGGCCTTTAAAGACGGGTTAGATATCGGCGTTGGAGGTAACCCCCTGTTTTTATATAAGTTGTACGGTGTTGCTGCATTAAAATCCGCATGAGTTAATCTATTTTTGCCAAGGGCATACTGAAGCGCGGAATCTAATCCCAGCGGCATATTGCGTTTAAGCCTGTTGTAGATTACTTCGCTTACTTTGCGCCCTTTTCTGATCGATTCTTTTTCAATTAAAGACGCAATTATCAAAATTTTTCTCAATTTTTTACTCGCGAAGTCGAATCGTTTTGTTTTATTTTGAAAATGCACCATCATTTTTGTTATTGCACTGACAGCCCCTTCGTCTATTTTGAAATTATATGTATCGGGGAAAAGATATCCTTCTATAAACGGATATATATTCTCACTTATGCTGCCCGGTTTTATAACCCGATTTGCCTCAAGTATGTTTACCACCGATTTTGCGGTGATGCCTTCCGGAAATGTTAGAGAAACGGTTTCAACCTTTCCTAATTTCAATTTTTTAACAATATCAAGAGGAGAAAGTCTGCCTGAAAAATAATATACTCCCGCCTGAACCTTGGTTCTTGTAACTTTATAATAATACCACAACCAGGATGGATTTTTTATTATTCCTTTGCCGGCCAGTTCTTTGATTACATTCGTAATTGACTCATTTTTATACACTCTAACGGTCTGGTGTCCTGCATCAATCTTTTTATGAAAGTATGAAATGTATGTTATCAAAAGAAACACCAGAACAGCTGTTGTGATTATCCCGAAAAAAGCCTCTATGATAAAAATCTTTTTCAATTTGGTCCGCGCTGTAATTCCAGAAAATCCTCAAGAATGATTACCGCAGATATTCGGTCAATCATCTTTTTATGATGCCTGTTTTTTATGCCGGCTTCATGAAGGACGGAATGAGCAATTTTTGTAGTAAAGCGCTCATCATAATAGACCACAGGTATTTTCGTGGATTCCTTCAATTTATCCGTGAAATCAACAACTTTTTTTGTTTGCTCGGTTTCCCTGTTTCCCAGGCTGAGCGGCAGTCCCACAACAATTTTGCCTGCATTATAAGAATCCGCAATTGATATAACTTCGGTGATATCTTTTTCTATGTTTCGTCCTCTTTTTACGGTCGTAACCGGTGAGGCTATGATGCCGTCCGGGTCGCTTACGGCAACTCCAATCGTTTTATCCCCGACATCAAGCGACAGAATTCTCACCGAGCCACTCCTTTCCTTTGCTAAATTTTTTTCTCGCATTTGTTGGATTTAATATTCTAAAACGCAGGCGAATTGCTCCGGGCGTAATTTCAATTTCCTGATCATCTTCTACGATCTCAAGCGCTCTTTCAAGGCTAAATTTTACCGGAGGCTTTATTACCACTGTTTCATCAGCCGCTGCCGCTCTCATATTTGTCAGATTTTTCTTTTTACAGACATTAACATCAATATCATGATCAACAGCAGTAAAACCGACAATCTGACCCTGATAAACCTCATCTCCCGGAGCAACATAAAATTCACCCCGCTTTTCCAGATTATTCAGAGCATACGATGTTACTCTTCCTGTTTCAAAAGCAGCGAGAGAACGATATTTTTTGGCATTGATGTCGCCTTTATAATCCTGATAGTTTTTAAAACTGAAATATATAACCCCTTCGCCATGGGTATCCGTTAAAAATTGCTGGTGGTAGCCGAGCGATCCTCTGGTTGGAATAGTGCCTGTAATTCTTGACATATTTTCAGAAAGCTGCTCAATGTTTTCTATTGAAGCCTTGCGTTTTGAAATCTCCTCTATAACAGCGCCCACATAACCGGGGCTTACTTCAACCGTAAAGTTGAGTATAGGTTCCAGTCTCCTGCCGTTCTCTTTTTTGATAATTACCTTTGGAGCCGAAACGGAAAACTCATATCCTTGTCTTCTCATCTGTTCCATAATAACGGCAAGCTGCAGTTCTCCCCTCGCAACTATCTCGTACCTGTTTGAATCAAGTTCGTTGAACTTTATGCTGACATTTGATCGTGATTCTTTTATAAGACGTTCTTTTAGTTTGTTTGATGTAACATATTTACCTTCTCTGCCTGCAAAAGGACTATCATTAACCGAAAAAACGGCGGACAAAGTCGGTTCATCGATATGAAACGGTG
>JAADFJ010000020.1 GCA_013152955.1 Campylobacterota bacterium | reverse complement strand
TGGCCCGCTCATCCTGATTGGCTTGCCAAATTTCTGCAGGTGCTGGGGACTAAGATTACACCATAGTATCCTTTCATGGGGTCGTGTCTTTAGAGACTGTTGATAAATGTTGAGGAGGCGTAGTTGACCCAAAAGGAAAAAATCGTTGCGGGCGGAGTATGGAAATCTCAGCTTCTTCAGTATATCGCAGGCATCCTGTCTGCGTTTTTTCTCATCATTGGTGACTTTTTTATAGGTCCGGCTAATGATAACTGCTGCAATCTTGCTTGTTTTTTGCCTGGAATGTATTAAAAATAGAATATTCTTCCTTATTTTTTGAGTATGCTTAATGTGTAGCGGTCCCCCTATACATTATCAACTGTTCACCCCGTACAACTGCACGTGTGACTTGTTAATGCAACTGTCCCTGAGTATATTGCTGTTTCAACGGCAAACAAGTACATATATAAATGCGCCGGTTGACTTATTTCATTTCGGCGGCTATCTCTTCCTTTTTTTATATTACCAATTTATTGCGGCTCATATAAATGGTAGTTAGATTGTTTGCACGCTTAACCTTGCAGACTATAATTAGTAAAATTTGATATTTTTTGTAAAATATTTGTGCGATTTATGTTATAATAAACGGTTACGACAATAATATACAATTAGAGTAACGAGACCACTGCAAAGTACGGCATATAACTAAAACAAGAAAGGTTTGGCGGTTAAATTGATTACTGAAAATAAAAACATTACAGCGATAACAATTAGCTTAGGTGCTTTTTTAACACCGTTTTCTATTACATCGCTTAATGTGGCACTCCCGTCCATTTCAAGAGATCTTTCAATGAACACGATCTCAATGAGTCTTACCTTAATATCATTTCTTTTGGCTGCTTCTATTTTTCTCCTTCCGTTCGGCAATATAGGTGATAATCACAGCAGAAAAACCGTATTCATCTCAGGTATAGGCATATTTATTATTGCATCATTTATATCAGCTGTGTCTCGAACGGCAACGATATTGATAATCGCAAGGGCTTTATGCGGAGTAGGGAGCGCAATGATTCTCTCAAATGGAATGCCTGTACTCATAGAATCCTTTCCGGTGAATGAGAGAGGCAAAATACTTGGAATCTATTCGGCATTTATATATGTAGGTTTAGCATTAGGTGCTCTTGTCGGTGGTTTTTTGACGCAGCTATTGTCCTGGAGATGGATTTTTTTTATTATACTGCCGATCGGATTAAGTGTATTGATTTTGTCATTCAAACTGCCTCAACCGAACAGGCGGTTAAAGCGCAGCAAATTTGATATCGTTGGATTTGTGCTGTACGCCATGTCGCTGTTTCTAATTATTTATGGATTTACAACAATAGATAAGTCAAAAAATATTATTTACATAGTTATAGGGTTTCTGCTTCTCCTTGTATTTATAGCAAAACAGCTAAGATCCAAATTTCCATTAATAGACGTCAGAATATTTTTAACAAATAAAACCTTTGCCATGTCAAGTTTATCTGTCTTAACACTTTACATTTCAACGTTTTCTTTTCCTTTTATCTTAAGTCTGTATTTACAGCTTATAAGAGGATTTGATGTCCGCACAACAGGCTTAATACTTATTATTCAGCCTATTTTTATGAGTGTTATCGCGCCTATTTCAGGAAAATTTTCAGATAAAATTCAACCAAGAATAGTTGCGTCTTCAGGGATACTTTTCATCATCGGCAGTTTTTTACTGTTCACTTATCTGCAGCGTTGGCCTTTTATTATACCTATAACGGCACTTTCACTCATGGGTATGGGTTTCGGATTATTTTCGTCACCCAATGCAAACGCTGTTATGAGCTGTGTTGATAAATCTATATATGGTGTAGCGTCTGCCACGCTAAGTACGATGAGAACGATAGGTCAAACAATGAGCATGGCATTGGTGGCACTTATTTTCTCTGCCAATATAAGATATTCGAATGCGAAAGTTTCTATGCATGATATTAAAATAATATTTTTCGTATCGATCATAATTACTTTTATAAGCTTAATGTTCTCTTTGCTGAGAGGAAAGATACGCCGGGATCCCTCTTGTTGATTCTAAGCAGTCATTGAAAGTGCGGCTTTTTTTCCGGCACTGACGCAGTCGTTCAATCCAATGCCCCGAAACGCGTTTCCTATTATTTTTAAACCTTTATTCCGACTCTCTTTTTCATCAATAATTTTGACAATATCCTTATGATTCATAAGATATTGCGGTATAGCTTTTTTATGACGGATAATTCTTATAAGATTAGGCTCAACGCTCAAATTCATAGTTCGCTTCAGCTCTTCTTTGGCTATATTGATAATTTCCTCATTGCTTTTGTCTGCCATATGATGCAGCCTGGCTCCGCCGATAATAATTCTAATCAGCGAATGGTCGGCAGCAGCCCGCGGAAAAATTGAAGAATCCCAGAGCACGCCAATCGCCGAATTCATCTGATCAAGCGCAAAAAGAAATCCGAATCCGTCAAGCTCAAGCTTTCTATTGTATCCGAATGCCGCAACATCAACCGATGCGTAGCTTATCATATTGGCAGCTTCGGCAAGCTCTTCATCAAAACCGACGGCTATCTTTGCCAATGTATAAGCCGGAAGTGCCGAAATCAGCTGTTTTGTCAATATCAGTCCGCGATCGGTTTCTATAATAAACAGTTTTTTATCTTTTCTTATCAATAAGACCCGACAGTTTAACTTTATTTCTATTCCTTTTGAAATGCCGCCGACCATCTGGCTCAGTCCATCCGTGAAACTTGTAAGCCTTCCTCCTCCGAAGGCGGCCGCATTGCTTGATTTTTTAAGCTTTATCAAAGCCTTAAAAAGCGACCCGTAGTTTCTCTCAAGTTCTTTTATCCTTCCAAAGGCAGATTCCACGCTCATCGTATCAGGATCACCCGCGTAAACTCCGGTAGCCATCGGCCCGATAAGTTTGTTCAGCGCCTCTTTGCCGAATCTCCTTTTGACAAAATTTGTCAATGTCTCATCTTCATATTTTTTGTGCACAAACGGCTCGGCAATCAATCTCAACTTCCCCCCAAAAGATAAGAGCGGAGATTTTATAAATGCAACCGGCGAAAACGGTAGCTCATGAAGCCTGCCTCCCGAAAAGATAAATCGTTTTTCGGCTTTGTCGTTTGCCCTCAAAAGATCTGAATTAAGCGATGACTTTTCTGCAAGTTCCAAAGTATCGGGTTTGTTATCCAAAAATCCATTCGGACCTTCTTCTATAACGAAATCTGCAATCCTTTCCGTATGAGCTTTTCCTCCGGCATAGCTGTTTTTCTCAATAATAAGCGGTTCTACGCCGTTTGATTTAAGAAATTTTGCTGCCGACAGACCAGAAATACCCGCACCCAATATAACCGCTTCATAGATCATTGATCTTCTCCCTTATTCTTTTGGCTATTAGTTCTACAAATCTGTCATCATCATTTATGCAGTCTGCTCTGACAAAATAGCTTGCTCCCCATTTTTCGGCAAGCGCTTTATACAACAGATCAATTTCGTAAATCGTTTCCGAATTATCAACAACAAAACTGATCGGAACCATTACTATGGGCAGATGTTTTTTTGCCAGTTCGGTAACCTTATCCGCAGATGTCGGATTAAACCATTTTGCAGGTCCCAATTTTGACTGAAATGCAAGTTCGTATCTATGTTTCGGAAATCGCTTTGCTGTAAGCTCTACGCTTTCTTTGACCTGTTTTATATATGGATCTTTGGTTTTTTCGGCCAAAGAAATCGGAAGAGAGTGAGCGGAAAACAGGAGAACTGCTTCTTTTCTCAAGTGTTCCGGAATTTTTTCTATCGCATCTTCAATCTTTTGTCCGACAATATCAATATATTCCTTATCTTTATAGAACGTGTCGATTCTTATACTCTTCTTCGACACTTTTTCAAATTTATCCATAAAAGAGCCGACTGTCGTATAAGAAAACTGAGGCAAAAGAGAAACGATAAAGATTTTCTCATAATTTGTCAGTTCATTCACAATCTCTGCGATTTTCGGCTTTGTGTATCTCATTGCAAAAAAAAGATCGGCTTTGAGCAAAATTTTAAGTTTTTTGACAATTGAGCGTGTATAAAAAATAACCGGCGAGGGGCCGGATCGTTTCAATATGCTGTAGGTTTTTGGCCATCTTAAGGCGATTATGGCAACAGCAAGCAAAAAGCCGACAGGCCGGCTGTAAGGCAGGATTCTCTTATCGGTAAACATCCCTAACAAGAACTGCGGAATATCGGAAATTTTTGCTATGCCGCCCGTTGAAACGATTACAATAGCTTGTCGGGAATTTTTCACATTATGAGAACACTGCACAATAAACGTCTCCGCAGAAGCTAAAGAGCCGGCGAGATTTAAAAACTAAAATTTGATGGGCTAACCGGTTAGTTTTGCAGAAGTTCGTCTTGCCTATGGAAAACCTGATAAAGCTGTGAAGGTGCTTATTGTGCAGCGTTCTCATTACTTCCGGTTATGGATCCAATCGACTAATCGCTTCAGCTTCTCCTGATCGGTATCCGGCAGAACGCCATGTCCAAAATTTACTATATATCTGTTCTTTGGAAGCTCTTTCAACAGCTTGCCCTGTTTTTCCGTAATAGTTGAAAAATCCGCAAACATAATTGCCGGGTCGAGATTTCCCTGAACCGCACCCGGAAATTTTGAAGCAACTTTCAGAATATCGGTTCTCCAGTCACAGCTTATGCAGCTTACCAGGAGATCTGATATAATGTCCGATAGATGTGCTGCGCCGCCGCCCGCGTAATAGATTATCGGAGCAAATCTGCCGATTTTTGAGATAATTCTTTTTATGGAAGGAAAAATCAGTTCTCTGTAAATATTGGCAGGCAGCACACCTACCCAGCTGTCAAAAAGCTGAACGGCATCAACTCCGGCTCTTATCTGAAACATCAGATAATCGATAACCATTTTCTCAAGCTCAAAAAGCTCTTTGATTGGTTCTCCATACATCAGTTTTCGTATAAGAGCGTATTGGTCTTTGCTTTTTGATCCTTTCAGATAGCAGGCAAGTGTAAAGGGCGCTCCTGAGAATCCCAGCAGCGGTCTGTCTTTAAGCTCACCTTTGATGTTTGAAATTGCTTTTGCTGTAAAATCCAGCGACCCGCCGAAGCCATGAAACTCAAAACCGGTCTCAGAATCAACAACAGGTGTAACATTTTTTGAAAATGCCACTCCGACTCCGGACGCCTCAAGCGGAATCAGGATATCGGAAAACAGAATTGCGGCATCAACATCTAACTGTTTAACCGGCATCAGCGTGATTTCAGCGGCAAGTTCGGGAGTATGACACAGCGTCAGAAAATCATATTTTTCCTTCAATCTTCTGTAATCGGCAAGAATCCTTCCGGCCTGTCTCATAAACCACACCGGTCTGTAAGCGGAATTTCTTCCTTTTAGAATATCTAAAACCGCAAATCTGTTTTGCCGATTGTTCATTTGAACGCAGGCTGCTTTTTTGGAATCTTCGGAATATAGGCGCAATACGGTTCTTCAGCCATATAATCACCATAAATTGCATCTGCGCGCGCCCTGCACCCGCCGCATACATTAAGAAATTCGCATTCTCCGCACTTTCCTTTATAGCTTTCAAAATCACGCATATCCCTGAATATTTTACTTTTTTCCCAGATTTTATGAAATGGTGTTTTAAACACATTTCCTGCAGAGCGCAGAAAATAGCTGCACGGCTTAACATCACCGTTTGCCGTTATAAGAGCTATCAGCTGGCCGGCAAGACATCCTTTGGAGCCGCCGGTAGAAAATTTCAAATTACGTCTTTTATACTTGATGCCGTTTTTAGAAGAATTCTGAAGGGCAATTCTATAATACTGCGGAGCGCATGTAGGTCTGACAAGAATATCATTTTCCTCCATTTCTCTGTCAAAATGCCATTTCAGTATTTCCTCATATTCGTCAGCCTGAACCAGTTCATTCAGGAGATTTTCTCCTCTTCCGGTAGGGACAATCAGGAACAGATACCACGCTGTTGCCCCAAGAGACTTTGCAAGTTTGTAAACCTCGGGAATATCATCTTTGTTTCTTTGAGTAAAGGAAGAGTTTATGATAAACGGAATATTATATTTTTTGAAAAGTTTGGCGGCGCTTATAGTTCCCTTAAATGCCCCTTTTGCTTTTCTGAAGTCATCATGAGTTTGGGCATCTTTTCCATCGAGCGACAGTGAAACAATCTTAATGCCGGAAGTTTTTATTTTCTCACAAATTTTGTCATTAACGAGAACTCCGTTTGTAGCCATAGCCATTCTCAGACCTTTGCCTGTACCATATTTTGCAATATCAAAAACATCATCTCTCAAAAGAGGTTCTCCGCCGGTCAAAACCATGACCGGATTGTAGCGGGAGACTATCTCGTCAATAAGTTTGAATGCAGCGTTTGTATCGAAATAATCTTTGTGATACATATCTGCAGAACATCTGCAGTGAATACAGGAAAGATTGCATCGCTCCGTAAGCTCCCATGCAATCCATTTGGGAACGAACTCCATTAAGCTTGTTTATTGGTTTTGCAGGTTTCGATTCCAAAAACTGCATAAAGCGGGCAGATGCCCGCAGCGTCTATAATTAGAGGAATTAATCCTATTCGGCCCCGGGATATTTTGAATCCGACAAAAATAAGCGGCAGAAGTATAATACCTAAGATTATTTTTACAATTTCGTCCGCTGCTGATTCGTCAACCTTCATCAAAACCTCCCCAAACAAAGTGGTAGCCCCACAGGGAATTGAACCCTGGTTTCCGACGTGAGAGGCCGGCGTCCTAACCGCTAGACTATGGGGCCTTGTGGTTGGGGAGAGAGGATTCGAACCTCTATAACAAGATTCAGAGCCTTGGGTCCTGCCATTAGACGACTCCCCAGCAACAGCAGAGCAAAAATAGCGCATAAATTCTCTTTTGTCAACCGGATAACGTGCGCAAAAAGTGAGTTATTGACAAGCAAAACCAAACAAAATAGAATATTATTTTATTTGTGGTGATGGAGTTCGCCCAATCGCCTTTTTAGGCTGATAACTCCTGCAAGCAACAGTTATAAGGAGTTGACATGTCGGGAAACCATATTGGCAAGAGCAAAACAGCCGAATATGACAAAGAAGACTTTTTGCATAATACCATAAAGCGCTCCATAAATGTTCTCGCTGAATCGGATATTGATTTTGAGCAGGAGATTTTTAAACTCAAAGCAATAGATGATCGTTTGGAAAATGAACGCTTTCATCTGGCCGTTTTGGGACAGTTCAAACGTGGGAAAAGCACCTTTGTTAACGCCTTGATGGGCGAAGAAATATTGCCCTCTTCTGTTTTGCCGCTTACTTCTATTCCAACTTATATTCAGTTCGGCAAACAGCGTTCGGTTGAGATATCCTTTGATGACAAAAGTGATAAAGAGACTTTGACTGATGATTCTGCAGGTAATCTGAACAGTTTTCTTGCACGATATGTAACGGAATCATTAAACTCTAAAAATCATCTTAACGTATCGTATGTCAATGTCTTTTATCCTTCCAAACTTCTTGAGGACGGTATTGTAGTTATAGATACGCCGGGAATAGGTTCCGTGCATGAACATAATACTGAGGCAACGCTCAATTTTCTGCCCCAGTGCGACGCAGCAATTTTTGTAGTTTCCGTTGACCCTCCGATAACAAAAACAGAGATTGATTTTTTAAAAAAAATAGAGCAGAGTATCCCAAAGCTGTTTTTTGTTTTAAACAAAATTGATTATTTAAAAGAGCAGGACCTGGCGCTTTCGATAGAATTTTTGAAAAAAACGCTCTATAACCGTAACCACGCAGATATTGATAATATCTCTATCTATCCGGTCTCCGCTTTGATGGGCATTAATGCTATAAAAGAAAATGATGAGCAGAAATTAAAAGAAAGCGGAATTTATGATTTTAAAACCGAACTGATCAATTTTTTTAAAAATAAAAAGAAGGTGCTGCTCAACGAAGCGCTGCAGAAAAAAACCGATAATCTTCTGAGGGCAGTCAGAATGAAGATTAATCTCGCAATTAAAGCGCAGAAAATGCCGCTGGAGGAACTGAATAACTGTCTTGATCTGTTCAACGAAAAGCTCTCTGAAGTAGAGATTCAAAAGGTTATTTCCAATGATCTTTTGAGCGGAGACAAAAAACGTTTAATTGCATCATTAGAAGAGTATGCCGAAAAGTTACGCGGCGAGGCGAGGGCATATTTAAAAACGATTATGAAAGAAGCCTTCGCAAAAAGCGGTTCGGGCGAAATTGATTATGACACAATTTATAATGCTGTTGCGGAACCTATTCCATCATACTTTGAACATAAATTTGGTGAGCTTTTCGATGAATTTAATTCCAGGATAAACACAATATTAAATAGCCATAATCAAAAATTAAACACCCTGACACAGTCTGTCTGGAAGGCTGCGGCAGATATTTTCAGCATCAGCTACTATCATTTTGAAGGTACCGGAACTATTTCTTTCCGGCAGATACAAACCGTATTGGACTACACACAAATGGGATACAAGCTTTACCCCAAACCCGGAAGGCATGCTCGAGCGCTTTTTGCCGCAGAAAATGAAGAGACTGAGTATCGCAAAACGTGTCAATAAACAGATAGATCTGATTGTAATGCATAATGTGGAGAACCTTCGCTTTTCTTTGATTCAGAATATAAATACCCTTTTTGCCTCTTTTGCGCAGACATTTGATCAGAATGTTGAGGAAACTATATCAAATATAAAAAATGTTATATCCGAAACGGTTGAAAAATATAAAAATAGAACAGAATCATCAGAGAAAAGTGTTGCGAATCTCCAATCGGTATTAACTCACCTTATGCGCTAAAGGCATTTGTCGTTATAGTGATTATTTGTTCAGTGCATCACAGACATTTTTGTCTGTGCCGTCATTGCAAGCGCTTTCCCCTCTGCTTATTCCTGTGACCCCTCTGTCATTCCCGCGAATGCGGGAACCTGTCCCTTAAGTTTCCTTAAAATACAGCTTGACAAGTTGACGTAGCATATCATATAATAAAGATATGCAAAAAGTCGGAAAAAATTGCAAATAATGCTTGACATTATTGGATTTTACTGATATGTTATTATACAAAGGATTACCATACATCTATTTATATGAATTATGCTATTTAACTATGTATTTTGTTTAATTCCATCGATTTTTTGTCACTGCGAGGTCGAAGTCCGAAGCAGTCTCAACAGAAAAAGGGGGAGGTGTGCGGAAGTTTTATCTAAACTGCGGCAAAAAAGATTATTTAAATAAGTAAGATTTTCAGAGGAGGTTTT
>JAADFJ010000019.1:9182-20550 GCA_013152955.1 Campylobacterota bacterium | reverse complement strand
TACATGTATAAATACGTCAAAACCAACAGTTAAGACTGCCTGCTGCGAGGTTTCTGCAGGCAGCAAAGCAGGGGAATGCGGAACTGTCAAATAAACAGTTTCAAATTTTCAGAAAATTTAAATGGTCGGGGCGACTGGATTTGAACCAGCGACCACACCCACCCCAAGGGTGTGCGCTACCAGGCTGCGCCACGCCCCGCCGCACAAACAAGCTGCTATCGACTCAATACAAAGAGATTTTTACTCTTCCTTATGCGTCTCTTCATGAACTTTTTCATGAGTTTCTTCGGAATGCGTTTCTTCGGATTTATCAGTATTATCTTCTTGCAATGATAGTTTGGATTCTTCATTGCTTGCAGTTTTCGATTGCAGCGGTTTGGGTTCTTCGCTGCTTTCCGTTTCAGAGTCAACTATTTTTACAATAGACAAACCGATGCGATGCCTTGCTTTATCTATTCTCAGCATCTCCACCTTTACCTTTGTATGCTCTTTTATTTTTTTCCGTTCATCTGCCGGAAGATTATCCAACTCGGAAACATGTACTAAGCCTTCCACTCCGGGAGCAATATCAACAAATGCACCAAAATCTTTTAAGTTTACAACTTCTCCCTCAATTTGATCACCCACAAAAAACATTCCGCTCACCTGCTCCCAAGGATCGCCCTCAAGCATCTTTGTCGAAAGAGCAATCTTTCTTCTTTCCTCATCCGCCAATAAAACTATGGCGGTTACGGGATCGTTTATTTTGAACATCTCTTTAGGATTCGGTTCTCTTGAATACCATGTAATATCGCCCTTATGTATTAAACCTTCAACTCCTGTCTCAAGCTTTACAAAAGCACCAAAATCGTAGCATGCCGTTACGGTTCCCACAACAGTGTCTCCGACATGGTACCTGGCTCCAATATCTATCCATGGATCTTCCGTTACCTGTTTCATACTTAGAGCAATCCGACGTTTCTGCGGATCAACAGCAAGAATTTTTACTTTGATTTTATCTCCTGGTTTTACAATCTTAGAAGCCTTCACGGATTTATCCCAAGAAACTTCACTCAGATGAACCAGACCTTCCAAATTTCCTTTTAGTTCAACAAAAATACCGTAACTTACAATATTTTTTACTATGCCTTCAACAATAGCATCTTCTACGAAATCGCTAGGTATATTATTCCAGGGATCCTCAGACAACTGCTTAATACCAAGATATACTTTTTCGGTTTCTTTATCGAAACGAATAATTTTAACGGTTATTTTATCGCCAACCTTATATGCTTTTTGAGGATCGGGAATTCTTCCCCAACTTAGATTGCTCACATGAACAAGCCCTTCAAATCCTCCTATATCAACAAAAAGACCATATGCTACAATACTTTTAATGATTCCCTCTACCACCAAACCTTCTTCGATCTTGCTCAGTATAGCCGCTTTTCTCTCTTCGTTTTCTTTCTTTACAACAGCCTTTCTGGAAACAACGATGTTTGATCTGTCCTTATTTAAACTTATTATATTATATTTATAACTATTTCCTATATAAGAATCATAATCATGAGGTGTTCTGGCGCCAACCTGCGAACCCGGAAGAAAAGCGGTAACTCCGATATCAACATAATATCCGCCTTTTACTCTTTTAATAATTTTACCTTCAACCGTTTTTTCCGAGTTAAAGATTTCCTCAAGTTCGATCCAGCATTTATTTTTGTCAGCTTCTCTTTTGGACACAAGTGTAAAACCGTCTTCGCTGAGCGTTCTAACAAGCACAACATCAAAGCTGTCGCCTACTTTTACATTAGCGTTTCCTTCATCGTCCTTAAACTCGCCAATTTTGATAATCCCTTCTGTTTTTGCTCCTATATCAACAAAAACCTCATCGCTTGACACCTTAACAACGGTTGCCTTAACCATGCTGCCAGGTTCTTTATCCTTTTCTTTTTCCATCTCTTTCAAGTAGTTTGTCATACTTTCATGATTATCATCATCGTCCGATTTCTTTGATACTTCCTCTACGAAAATATCCTCATTTTTTGTGCCGGTCTCTTTTGTCATATCAATTCCACTGCTTTTTTCTATTTCCATCAAAATCCTCCCATCCAAAAACTAACAGTATATTACTCTATTAATAGTTGGTGTCAAATGGTTAAAGAGGGTTAATTATCTCTATGCGATTATTAGATATAAACAAAATTGCAAACAGTCCGAATGCAGTGAAAATATTGAAATAATTGAAAATTGACAATAAAAAACAGATAAATATAATGATCCACGGGTTTTGAACGATTGACAGGAAATTATTTTGAATAGTTAGTTAGAAAACATTATAACTAAGGAGGAAATATAATATGGGTGATAAAATCAGTCGAAGGAAATTTCTTGGAAGAGCTACATGCGTCGCAGGCGGCATAGGAGCAGTTTCTGCCGTTTATCCGGCTGTTGCAAGTTTAGCACCGGATAAGGCTGCTCTGGCGCAGTCAATGGTAAAATTTGACATCAGCGGTCTTAAAGAACTGAAACTTGCAACAGTTCCATACAAAGGAAAGCCGCTGTTTGTAATGAAATTTCCTGCAGGATTTACTCCCGAAAAATGGGGCGGACAAGATCAAGAGAATATAAACTATAAAATTATGAAGCCTCTTCTTGCAAAGCAAAAGAATGTTGTTGCCATTATAGGCGTATGCACACATTTAGGCTGCATACCTATCTGGGAAAAAAATGGCGGCAAAAACGGAATACCGGTATATTACTGTCCATGCCATGGAGGCGTTTATACACCTTGGGGAGACAATATCGCAGGACCTCCGCCGATACCGCTTCATATTCCAAAGCAGAAACTTGTCGGCAATACATTAATCGTGGGTTAAATCTTACTAAGGAGAAACTATGAATCAGTCAGTAAAAGAATGGTTTGAATCAAGAACAGGGTTAGGGAGAATTTTTCATAAAGAGATGGTTGAATATAGAGTACCTAAAGGCTTAACATTACCATACTCACTCGGCATGCTGGCGGTATTATTTTTTGTTATACAAATTGTAAGCGGTATCTTTGTGCTGATGTATTACAAGCCCGATGCTAAATTGGCATTCGACAGTGTAAACTACACCATAATGCAGGTTGTTCCATGGGGATGGTTTTTAAGATCGCTGCATGCAGTAGGTGCAGGCTTTTTTATGGCAATAATATACACTCATATGTTTACAGGCGTTTACTATAACGCGTACAAAAATCCAAGACAGCTTGTTTGGATTATCGGATGGGTAATATATATGGTTATGATCCTTCTGGTTCTAACCGGATATCTCCTTCCCCAAGGTCAGCTTTCATACTGGGCAAGTGAGGTAGTCAGTGAAATGCCGACAGCTATTCCGCTTGGCATAATGGACAAAGTATCTTTATGGATAAAAGGCGGATTTTCAGTTGGAGATATTACAATCACAAGATTTTTTGCACTGCATGTTGTATTTTTGCCGCTTTTGCTGATAATCCTTGTTTTTCTTCACATGCAATTTTTTCATCAAACAGGTGTTACAAGTGCCGACGGACGCGAAGTTCACGGAAATGAAAAAGAAACTGTTCCGTTCATATATGTAACCTTGAAAGAGGGCGTTATAATAGCAATCGTATTGGCAGCGTTTTCTTATTTTATTTTCTTTAATCCTGCCCCATTTACACCTTCCGCTAATTTTGCTCCCGCAAATCCAATGAAAACGCCTGCGCATATCGCACCCGAGTGGTACTTAACCGCTTTTTATGAGATTTTCAGATCTATACCGGGCAAATTTCTCGGTTTTATGGCAACCAATATGTTCTTAATATTTCTGCTTTTATTGCCAATTCTGGATACATCAAAAAAGAAAAGCGCAACAAAACGTCCGCTGTTCTATTTTGTATTCCTGTTATTTCTTCTCTCTTTTGCAGTACTTTCCATTGAGGGCACACAGCCGGATACAGCTCAGTCAAGAGTAATTGGACAAGTATTTTTCTTTATTAATATGTTGTTTTTCGCAAGCTTACCGGTGATAGCTCATTTTGAGAAAAAAAAGGAGGCAATACAGTGAAATTCCTGCGTTCAATTCCAATTGTTATAATACTTGGCGGCCTGTTCTATGCTCTTTGGAGCGGCATTTTAGAGCCGTCAGAATGGAAAGTCCCTCAATCTGCCGAGGTTATCAAGGCAAAAGTCGGTGAGACTCAATTAATTAAAGAAGGCTCAAAAATATTTAAGACATCTTGCGCCGCCTGCCACTCCTTGAGATACAAAAAAATATATCCGTTTTTTGTCAATGCACCAAACGAAAAACCGCTCTTTAAAATTCTTATGAAAGAGCACAATGGATTTCTGACAAGAGATGTTTATGAATCGGCTTTTGCGCTTCAGCTAAAGGGACTCAAGGCAGCATTCGGATCGATTCCGCCGGATCTTTCAACCGCATATGTTTATCTGGGTGAGGGAAAATTGTTTAATATCATCAAAAACCCACAGAAGGTGATTCCGGGTACTAAGATGCCTAATCTGCATCTAAACGACAGACAGATTTTGGCGGTATCGGCATTTATGAAAACCGCAATACTGCCAACTGCAAAAGAAACTAGCAGGAGGCACCTCATTGGTATGATTGTCATCATATTCTTTATTATTCTCGCCATACTGATAGCATTATACAGAAAAGTTGTATTGGAAGAAGACAACATAGAAGAATAGATATTAGAAAAAAGAAAAAACCCGATTATTTGAATCGGGTTTTTTCTTTAGCTTATCCGCTAACTTTGCATACTTTGAGTAAACTATCTTCCCGTAAAACTAAAAATTCGAGTTATACGGAATCGGGTGCCAATGAGTTCTCCCAAAAACAACAAAACGTAAAACATAACCTGATTATATTCGAGTCTTGCATCTGATGTTTTTTAATGAAACTATGTTTAGCGCATCGTACTAGTCATAATTTCCAATATCTTAAAAAATAAAACAGCACAGAAAGAATTATACTGACTAATATACTTATACCGATAGGAAAATAAAGTGTAAAATTTTTCTTATGAATCACTATATCCCCCGGCAACTTAGGTATGTTTACGCTGTTTAACAAGAGCAAAACTCCGCTTATCAAAATAAATATTATTCCTATAGCAAAAAATAATTTCCATGGCCTGTCCATATTCAAAACCAATTATGAGATCACTGCACAATAAGTATTTCCACAGAAGCCAAAAAGCCGGCGAGATTTAAAAATTAAAACTTGCAGAACTAACCGGTTAGTTCTGCAGAAGTTCGTCTTGCTTATGGAAAACCCGATAAAGCTGTGGAGGTGCTTATTGTGCAGTGGTCTCATTATCTGTTTCCAAGCTGTCTTGATCTCTCTGTGGCCGCAGACACAGCATCTATAAGTGCCGATCTGAATCCTCTTTGCTCCAGAACCGACAATCCGTATATTGTTGTTCCACCCGGAGAAGCTACCATATCTTTCAGTTCTTCGGGGTGAATTTTTGTATCAAGCACCATTTCTGCAGCTCCTAAAACGCTCTGAGCTGCAAGTAAAATAGCATTCTGTCTGTCAAGACCCATTTTTACCGCTCCATCGGCAAGCGCTTCAATAGCGGCAAAAATATAAGCAGGCCCCGACCCTGAAAGACCGGTAACCGCATCCATCAAAGATTCATCATTTATAACTGCCGTTTTGCCGACTAGCGACAGGAGAGCAACAGCTGCCTCCAGATCATCCGATGTTGTTTTCGGACCGCGAAAGATACAGCTTGCACTCTGACCTACAAGCGCACAGATGTTCGGCATTATTCTTACAAGACGTCCGTTATTTTTAAGATGATATTTGATATCGTCAAGTTTTACACCCGCAGCAATAGAAATAATAAGCTTGCTGTCATCAACCGCCCGACTTATCTCATCCAATACATAAAATACGTTGTTTGGTTTGACGGCAATTATAACAATATCAACATTTTCTACCAATGTACTATTATTTTTTGATAAATGAACGTCAAATCTTTTGGAGATCTCCTTCCCCTTATCCGGATCGGAAACATATATCTGATTTGTGTTGAAATTTTTAGAGATGATCCCCTTTATCAGAGCTCCTCCCATTCTTCCGCTTCCTATAAACCCTATATTTTTTTTTATAAGCATGATACCTCCAATTTATGGTATTCTGCAACAAGCAGAATCAGCACGATTTCCAAAAATTAACCTTCCAATTCTTATCATAGTTGCGCCTTCTTCAATGGCAACATCAAAATCGCCGCTCATTCCCATAGAAAGAATATCGATTTTCATACCTGCTGTTATACACTTATCAAAAAGTATTTTCATTTTTCTAAAATAGGTTCTGCTTTCTTCCTTGTCAGGACTGCGGGGCGGAATCGCCATAATACCTCTGAGCTTTATATTCTCCAAATTGCAAACCTCACCTGCAAAATTCAGAAGTTCATCCGGCATAACGCCATTTTTCTGCAGCTCGCAACCGATATTGACTTCGATACAAATATCAATTCTCTTACCCAATTCTCCAGCTTTCAGGCTAATTTTCCGAGCTGTTAAAATTTCGTCTACTGAATCTATACTGTCAAAAAGTTCAACAGCCTTATTGATTTTATTTTTCTGAAGATGCCCTATTAGATGCCAGTTTATGCCAAGATCCGAAAGCAAAACGATCTTTTCTGACGCTTCCTGCACTCTGTTCTCACCAAAAACTCTGCATCCTGATTGGTATGCCGATCGTATGCTTTCTGCCCCAAAAGTTTTGGACACAGCCATAAGGACAATATCGGACGGGTTACGTCCCGCTTTTTCTGCAGAACTTGTCATTGTTTTTTTAATGTCAGACAGATTTTTACTTATTAACATATTACCTCTGAAATAATCACCGTTTCGTTAGCATAACTCAACCTTTTAATACTACAATATTGCAAGCCATAGTCAACGCTTGACTTAAATTTCTTTTATCTATATAAAAAGAAGAAAGACTTATTTATAAGGAGGATTAATGGAAAGACAGTTTATTCCGGCGGATGTTCCGTTTAAAAAGAGAGTTAAGTTTATAGAAAATTATACATTAATCACTCAAAACAGCGAAAGGATGATGCTTTTTGCCGGTGACCAAAAAGTTGAGCATCTCAATAAAGATTTTTATGGCGAAAATATAAGCAAAGACGATGCCGATCCTGAACATCTCTTTAAAATTGCAAAAGGCAGCAAAATAGGTGTTTTTGCCACCCAATTCGGCCTTATTTCAAAATACGGGCTTGATTATCCGGAAATCCCCTATCTTGTTAAACTTAATTCAAAAACAAATCTTGTAAAAACAGAACAGGCCGATCCCTTTAGTAATCAGTGGCTGACAGTTGACAATGTAGCAAGATTTAAAAAACAATCTTTATTAAAAATAGCAGCTGTTGGATATACGATATATATCGGCAGTGAATTTGAATACAAAATGCTTAAGCAAGCGGCAAATATTGTGAATGAAGCGCATCAAAACGGGTTGGTTGCAGTACTTTGGATCTACCCGAGAGGCAAAGCCGTAAAAGACGAAAAAGATCCTCATCTTATAGCCGGAGCAACTGGAATTGCAGCATGTCTTGGTGCAGATTTCGTAAAGGTAAACTATCCTGAAAAAGAAGGTAAAGAATCAAAAGAGATATTCAAAGAGGCAGTAATAGCAGCGGGGAAAACAAAGGTTGTATGCGCAGGCGGCTCGTCTGCCGATCCAAGAGAATTTTTTCAAAGGCTTCATGATCAGATTTTTATAAGCGGTGCAAGCGGAAATGCAACCGGAAGAAATATACATCAAAAAGATCTCGCAACAGCGATAAAAATGTGCAATGCGATAAGTGCCATCACATTTGATTCGAAATCCGTTGATGAAGCAATGAACATTTATCAAAGCTAAACTGTTCGGCGATTATGCTTATAGTAGATTTAATAACTCGTCTTGTGCACTGAAGATAAGTCTCAACGGCAAAAGCAATGCTTTAAACGAAGGACACCGGACAATGTTTTCTACTGCCGCCCACCGGGTGATATAACATTAGCGCATAAAATAATTTAAGGGCATTTCTGTTAATCCGTAAATGATTGTATCAAGTCCCGGTTCTCTGCGTTATTATTTTAGATATTATATTTGAATATTGGAGAATGACACAGCACGCAGCTTTATTCATAGAAATCTATTGACATCCTGAAATTTTTTGTATAATCAACATATATTAACCCTTTGGAGGATTTATGGTTATTATATTGTTGCTATCTTTGATTTTTTCTTTACCGGCTTACGCATCAGATAATTTGAAAATAGGGGTATATCTTTCGATGACCGGACCGGCAGCCGCATGGGGGCAGGAAGAGTGGAAAGGAATAAAAATTGCGCATAAAATGAAGCCTTTTGCAAAAGGCAGAAAAATTGAATTGATTTTAGAGGATAACGCAAGTCATCCGGAAAACGCTGCATTATCAATAGAACGGCTTATTGACAAAGGCGTAAAGGCGGTTATCGGTCCGGTCACTACAACAAATGCGCTTGCGGGTCTTGCTTTAACTGAAAAACAGAAAATCATAGATATTATACCTTCGGCTAACGGACTGCATCTTACCGATAACAAAAAATACGCAGCAAGGGTCTGCTTTACCAATGACATACAAGCAAATATTATGGCACAATATCTTTCTACAAAATACTCTAAAGGCATAATAATCAACGACATCTCCCAAGATTATTCAGTTGGCTTGACGCATCTTTTTGCCGCTGACTTCAAAAAACTTGGCGGAGAGATTTTAAATATATATCATGTAAACAGCGGAGACAACGATTTTTCAGCCATTGCTACAGAAATAAAAGGAATAAAACCGGCATTTATCTATATGACCACATACTATAACGAAACAGCGCTATTTGCCAGATCGTTTAGAGAGCTCGGCGGGAAAGCGCCTATCTTTTCAGGCTCCGCAGCTGCCACCGATTCATTGATAAAAATCGGAGGAGATGCGGTGGAAGGTCTTATTTTTACCGACGATTATGATCCAAAAATCACAATAACAAAATCCGGAAAGCGATTTGTGAAGCTTTTTCAAAAGAAATACGGAGAAGTGCCGGATTCCGCAGAAGCATTGGCCGCCGATAGCTATTTATATCTTATTAGTTCAATAGACAAGGTCGGTCTCAATGCAAAAGATCTCGGCAAAGCCGTGAGAAACGGACGCTTTGACGGCGTAAGCGGCATTATAAACATAAAAAACGGAAAAACATATAGAACCACCGTAATAAGAGAGGTTAAAAACGGGAAATTCGTACCAATAGCCCTATTTTCGCCATAATGAGACTGCCGCACAATAATCAGACAGGGTCACAATTGATACAAATCGATAAACCGCTCTCGGAGATAAGTTTTTATTAACTGATGTTACGCACTAAATGCAGTTTCAGCAAAAAGAGAAAGTGTTATATACAAGGCGGGTTCTTGCCGGCGTAGCCGTAGCTACGGCGGCAAGGTTCCAACGCAGTAGATGATGCTTTATCTTTTTGCCCTTCGGGTAGCATAGTAGCGTATAAGTGCAAGGCAGTGTAACGCAGGAGTAGCCAGCTACTTCAAGTTACACTAACGCAGCAATTATACGCTACTATTGCCGCTGCAGCTGTGTTTAGTGTGTAATATCAGTTATTAACTCATAGATGAAATCAAAGACAGGTTTCTGTTTATTGGTGTTTTTACCGCATATCTACGTCCAAGCTCAGCAATATATCCATTTAGAAGACTGAATTTCGACTTCAGGTTCTCTTCTCTCAGACGCAGCTCATATTGAGACAGCCAGTTTAAATCAAGTATATTCTTTTCAAACTGTTCGACATAGTCTCTGAACGAAAAATCAACAATATGAGAAGTCTCCACAACTGCAACAATCTCTGATATAAGCGATTTGATTTCTAATTTTATCTCATAATTCATCATTACCGTTTTTCTGCCCGATACGGCGAACAGCATAAGAACCGAATCAATCAGAATCATTTCCCACTTTTTTCTTGATATTTCGGTTCTGGTTAAGCTAAGCGCTTTAATTCCACTCTTACCAAATAGATTCGCAGCTCTATCCGCATATACCCCGTTTTCATCCAAAGATCCGAAGTATATTACCTTTTTCACTTCATCATAAACTGCAGAAACCGTTCTCTGTCTGCCAAAAACTCCTGCAGCATAAAATTCATTCATAAGACCTGAAGAAGCTACGATTACAAAACAATTTTCTCTCTCGATCTTCAATAATTCATGTCCGGGATTCTTAAAATAAAAATCATCTGTTATAAAAATTATGTCATAATCGCTTTTCAGCCTATTTTTATTAATATAGTTGCAGTCCTGAATCGGAATCGTGACATCTTCTTCAGAGTTTCTGCAATCATCACGTATCAAATCAATATACGCATTGCGCTCTCTTTCATTAATAAATTCGGATATCAGCAAACCCTTTTTGTTGGCTTTATATATTAACAGCTTCATTTTTAAATTTTGATAAAATTTCTCCGGCAGCAACATCCGTTGATTTCGACGTATCAATTCTGAAATTCGCATTTTTGTAAAATTGAACTCTTTTTTTGTAAAGCTCTCGAAGCCAATCTTCTCCATTTCCGACAAGCGGCCTGCTGTTATCATATTTTATTCTCTTGTAGCAAATTTCAAATGGACAATCCAGAAAAAAAATAGTGCCGTTTTCCAACAGTAGTTTTGAAGTTTTTTTGATACAAAACGCCCCTCCCCCAACCGACAGCACAAAAAGTTTATCGTTATCAAATATTTCTTTGATTACAGAGTATTCCAGAGTTCTAAAATATTCTTCACCCTTTTTGCTGAATAAGTCGGTGATATTTCCAAAGCGCTTTTTAATAATTTCATCAGAATCAAAAAATAACAGATTGCCTTCTTGCGCAACTTTTTTGCCTATTTCGGTTTTGCCGGAACCCATAAATCCAACTAAAATAATGCTTTTCATTAATTTTTGGTGCGAGCGGGGAGACTTGAACTCCCACAGATACAATCTACTAGATCCTAAGTCTAGCGCGTCTACCAATTCCGCCACGCTCGCTTTTAGTCAATCTATATATAATTCTCCCTGCATGTTATTGAGACTGTTGAGAATTTATGCATAGTATGCAAAGAGAGTTTATAACAATAAACATGTGTTATCAAGAGTATTTTGAATTGTGAGTGCGATTCTATCGAGAATTATCAACGGATCAAACTTCTCTTTTGATTGAAACAGATCAATACTCGGCATAATGAGACCACTGCACAATAAACATATTCACAGCTTTTAATGAGGTTTTCTATAGACAAGGCAAACTTCTGAAGGATTAACGGGTTAATTCAAAGAAGTTT
>JAADFJ010000019.1:0-9107 GCA_013152955.1 Campylobacterota bacterium | reverse complement strand
AAATTAAAATTCTCAAACTAACCGGTTAGTACCTCAAATTTTAATTTCTAAATCTTACCCTTTCTTTGACTTCTGTGTATCTGTTTATTGTACAATGGTCTCATAATGAATGGACACCAATTCAGACTTCAGAGCATCTCTATATTGTTCTGTGAGTTACGGATTAATAGAAGCACCTTTAACTAACCGATTAGTGTTTCAAATTTAGCTGTTAACTCAACCTTCCTTTGACTTTTGCGGATATTTATTGTGCAGCGACCTCATTGTATCTTATTTTCTCTTGACAAGGTAAAAATGGTTGTTAAAATTCCGACATATTTAAGGAATGTTTAAGGAATGCCGAGATAGCTCAGTTGGTAGAGCAAGGGACTGAAAATCCCTGTGTCCGTGGTTCAATTCCACGTCTCGGCACCATTCTGATAAATATGGAATAAGAAACATACTAATTTAATATTAAATTTAGGAGGTAAAAGTGGCAAAACCAAGCAAAGTTGAGGTAGATCAAGAAACATGCATAGGTTGCGGCGTATGCGCCGATATGGTACCTGATGTATTTGAAATGCAGGATGGTAAATCGATTGTCATAAATGCTCAGGGTGCGGAATACGATGAGGTCCAAGAAGCCGTTGAAGCCTGCCCTGTAGAATGTATTACAGCTGAAGAATAATTAACTGAAAGACCGTCTTCGCATAGCCTGGACGGCCTTTCGTATAAAATTTTTGGAAAATATAAATTCATCACTTTTTAAATATTATGCTTGTCCTTGCTGAGTGCAAAGAGCATGAACAGATCAACTCCAAGTTGGCAGATCAAATATTTCAGCACCGAATCAATGAAAAAGCTCAAGAACGGAGGCATTTCCGAACTTCTGGCAAAGCTGCTTATTCAGAGAAATATAAGAACAAAAGTTGACGCTGAACTATTTTTAAAACCGCAGCTAAAAAATATCGAATCTCCGTTCAGATTCGTTTGGATGCAAAAATCTGTGGAAAGAATTGTAAAAGCAATAACAGGCAAAGAAAAAATTGCGGTTTATGGTGATTATGATGCAGATGGAATAACTGCAACCGCTTTACTGGTAAAATTTTTTCGAGCAATAGATGTGCAGGCAGACTGGTATATTCCGAACAGATTGAGTGAGGGATACGGACTCAACTCAAATCAGATAAAAAAGATTTCATCTGACGGCATCACGCTTATTATTACTGTAGACAATGGAATCAGCAGCATAGAGCCCATTGAACTTGCAAATAAATTAGGCATCGATGTTATAATAACCGATCACCATACAAAACCGGATAAAATGCCGTCGGCGTATTCAATTGTACATCCGGATTATGCTGCCGATAAAGAAGAATTCCCTCCTTCCGGAGCCGGTGTAGCATTTAATCTCATTATAGCTTTACGTTCCTATATGCGTTCAATCGGTTTTTCAAATTTGCCCAATCTGAAACAATATATAGATATAGCAGCACTTGGAACAATTGCCGATATAGTTCCACTAGTGGGCACAAACAGAATAATTGTCAAATACGGTCTCGAACAAGCTGCACAAAAAAACTCATCAAAAGCAATTAGCGCCATGCTTAACTCAAAGAAAAACAGAGGCGAAATCAGCACAAAAGATATAGGGTTTATAGTAGCACCCAGAATAAATGCCGCAGGAAGAATGGGAGCGGCTGAAGTTGCTATGAAACTGTTCCTAAGTGAGAATGATAACGAAATTTGTCAGTATTCAAAAGAACTTAATGCTCTAAACACAAAACGTCAAAAACTTCAATCCGAAATTTTGAACGAAACGGAAGAAAAGATTTCTAAGCTCGGCAATACAAAGATTATCGTTGCATGGGGCAATTGGCATAAGGGAATAGTTGGTATCGTAGCCGGAAGAATTGCGGAAAAATATGCAAGACCGGCAATAGTAATATCAACATCCGATAAAATTGCGACCGGTTCGGGAAGAAGCATTAGAAACGTAAATCTTTTTGAATTAATAAGCAAAACCGGTCACATGCTGAAGCATTTCGGTGGACATCCTCAAGCCGTAGGGCTATCCATAGAAAAGAGCAAACTTGACAAATTTACCTATAAAATAAATGAGGCTGCAGATTCCATCGCGATAGATCAAACCGGGCAAATATTATATGATGATGAAATTGATTTCAATCAGATAAATAATGAGTTCTACAGCATAATTGATACGATGAAACCGTTTGGAAATGCAAATCCTGAGCCGCTTTTCTGTTCTAAAAACATAGTTATAGAAGAAAGAAGAATTGTTGGAAACGGACATTGGAAAATGCGCGTTTCTCAAGATGGAAGAATATTCCCGGCTATTTATTTTAATGCAGAAAATAATAAAGAGGAAATAGGCAGACATGCTGACATCTTATGGAAGATAAAAAAGAATCGATGGGCAGGTTATGAAAATTTGGAACTTTGTATAGAGGGTATGAGAAATGTCAAGAATAGTTATTAAAATCGCAGATATTGAAGTTGGCAAAAAACCTATAATTATTGCCGGACCTTGCATAATTGAAAGTAAAACAATGGCGTTGAATATTGCTCGCAAACTGAAAAATTTTATGGAGAAATATTCCATCAATTTTATCTTCAAGGCATCTTTCGACAAAGCAAACAGAAGTGCCATAGCATCTTATAGGGGACCGGGCATGAAAAAAGGGCTGGAGATATTAGAGGCTGTAAAAAGTGAAACATCATTACCGATAACAACCGATATACATCTGCCGGAACAAGCCAAACCGGTTTCGGAGATAGTCGATTTAATTCAAATACCTGCGTTTCTCTCAAGACAAACCGATCTGGTTACCGCAGCTGCCGCTGCAGGAAAACCGATAAACATCAAGAAAGCTCAATTTATGGCACCCAACGATATTAAATCTGTGATAAAAAAAGTGGAATCAACCGGAAACAAAAAGATTATTCTTACCGAAAGAGGCTGTTGTTTTGGATACAATAACCTCGTGATTGATCCCCGTTCCATTCCTATAATGAAGAAAAACGGCTATCCGGTTATTTTAGATGTGACTCACAGCCTACAGCAACCTTCGATACATCAAACGCACTCAGGCGGAAATCCTGAATTCATACCGGATATTGCCAATGTTGGAGCTGCACTAAATTGCGACGGTCTATTCTTTGAAGTGCATCAAAACCCTGCTGATGCCCTCTCAGATGCTGAAAGCATGCTTCAGATAGATAGACTCCCTGAAATTATATTGTCGATAAAATCGATCTGGAAGGCTGTTCGCGGTGAAAATAGTTGATAAATTTATAGCGATAGACTTTTTAAAATCGCTGTTTTTTATAACTGCCGGATTTCTTTCAATACTCTATATTGTAGATTTTTTCAACCACCTTTCTTTTTTAAGCGAGCCGGTTGAAAGCTTATTCATCGTCAAATATTATCTTTATAAGCTGCCGTTTTTTGTTTACATAATACTGCCGTTTTCAATACTGTTTGCAACAATAATTACATACGGACGATTAAACGACACAAATCAGCTGACATCTCTTTTTAATACGGGATTATCAATCTATAGAATCGCAATTCCGGCATTGGTAACGGTAGTCAGCTTGTCAATCCTTTTTTTCTTACTTAATGACAGTCTGGTATCAAAAGGAATTACCGCAAGTAAATTTATAGAAAATAATATTATAAAACACCCAAACAGCTATGAAAACGGAATATTCGCAAAAAGCAAAAATTATATATTAAATGCTCAAACGCTGGATATAAATAACAAAACTGCATATATGCCGATTTTATATAAAAAAAACGGCAGCAAATTCGTTGAAATAAAGGCAGACAAAGCATTTTTTGGAAAAAAAACTACGCTGCATAACGCAGTTATAAGAACCTATTCTGATAATGGAGTAAGTTATAAATATAAAAAAACCATGATTTTGAATCTGAATTTCAATATATCCGATATACTGCTTCACTCATCAACATTTTCCACACTAAGTCTGAAGGAACTCTGGAAACTGAAAAATATCGGCAGCTCCAGATATCAATTTATGATATTTGACAAACTATTTTCATTTACAATGCCGATAACTATGTTTATCTTGGCATTATCAATCGTAGCAAAACCGTTTAAGCGGGAAGAAAGCAGCATCAAAGCAACCGGAGTTGGGATGCTTTATGGAGCAGGCTATTTCTTGTTTCATGCGATTTTGGCAGGCTTGGGTAAGTCTTCGATGATTTCACCTCTCATAGGAGCAGCAACACCTCATATAACATTTCTACTCTTTGCTCTGATGAAAATAGAAGAAGACTGAATGAATTGGTCTCTTCTTTTGCTGCAGATTTGGTAATATTCTTATCATTTGCGCTTCAAACTCACCTTGCGCATAAGAGACAGCGTCTTGAATAAAATGAGAAAACATAAAACCTAAGACAGTTAGCGGTCCGATTGCTACAGTACAATTCAACTTTCCTCGTCTTTGTAGACAAACAGTGAGATCACTTGAAATATACGGAATTAACGGAGATGCCCTAAAAATACCTCAACAATTTTCCGATAGCGATGCTTTTTTTAGGGCAAATAAATACCCATCGATTCCAAAACCGACAATCACACCATCAGCGATATCGCTTAGATATGATTTATGTCTGAATTTTTCTCTCTTGAATATATTGGAGATGTGAACTTCAATGAAACGAATTGACACTCCTGCCAAAGCATCTCTTATAGCTATACTTGTATGCGTAAATGCAGCAGCATTGATTATAATAAACCGAATCTGTTCGGCTTTTGCGTCGTGTATTCTCTTTATGATGTCAGATTCGCTATTACTTTGAAAACAGATCACAGATAAACCAAGCCGAACACCTTCTTTTTTAAGCAGTGCTTCAAGATCTTTATATTTAAGAGTGCCGTAAACAGCAGGTTCTCTCATTCCCAAAAGATCCATGTTGGGGCCGTTGATGACTAAAACTTTTTTATTAGAATCCAACCCTTAAAGGTTCTCCCCCAAGCAGGTGCATATGAATATGATCTACCTCTTGTCCGGCATCTTCGCCATTGTTTATTGTCATGCGATATCCGGATGCGGCGATACCTTCTTTTTTTGCTAATCTTTTAGCTACAATAATCATCTTACCCATTAAATCCACATCGCCGATATGCTCACCTACATCATTAATGCTATCGTAATGTTTTTTGGGAATTATCAGAACATGCACCGGAGCTTTTGGATGAATATCCTTCACGGCAATAAAATCATCATCTTCGTATACCCTTTCCGAAGGTAATTTACCATCAACAATCATGCAAAAATTGCAATTCAGCATAGGAACCTCCTATCAATTTAACTACTATTATAATGATACTATTTGGATTTGTCAATTGCTCTTGACTGTTTTTCTTCTATGCCCGATTGTTTAAAACGTCTTATAAGCTCAGCTTCTACCTGATAAAACGATAGCCCGGAATAGTGAAGCATGACCAGGATATGATACATCAAATCAGCCGTCTCATAGACTATTTCACTATTCTTGCCTCCTTTAGCTGCCACAACCAGTTCGGTTGCTTCTTCACCTACCTTCTTCAATATTGTATCGATTCCTTTGTTAAACAGTTTAGCGGTATACGAAATTTCGCCTGACATAGTGCAGTGATCGGCAATTGTTTCACTTAGCACACTTATTGCATTATAGGTTGCCTCTCTTGATTCTCCGTTGTTTCTATAGAAACAACTTTGATTACCGGTGTGGCAAGCCGCCCCGGTTTGTTCAACCACAAACAGCAATGCATCGCAATCGCAATCATAAGAGGTAGAGATGACTTTTTGAAAATGTCCCGATGTCTCTCCCTTTTTCCACAGGCATGACCTGCTGCGAGACCAGAAATGAGTATAGCCGGTTTCAAGAGTCAGTCTAAGCGAATCACTATTCATATATGCAAGCATCAAAACTTTACCTGTTTTTTCATCCTGTATTATTGCAGGCACAAGACCGTCTTTATCAAATTTTACTTTTTCAAGCAGATTCATAGTCTAACAACAACCTCTCGTTTTTTTAGATATTCTTTTAAATCTCTTATGGAAAAATTTCCGTAATGAAATACCGATGCAGCCAAAGCTGCATCAACAATTTTTAAAACCTCATAAAAATGTTCAGGACTGCCAGCACCTCCGGATGCTATAATAGGTATCCTTACGGCATCGGCAATAGCATTGGTCAAAACGGTATCAAACCCGTCATTTGTTCCATCCGCATCCATACTTGTCAGCAGCAGCTCACCGGCACCATAGGATTCCATCTTTTTAGCCCAACTGACTGCATCTATACCGGTCGATTTTCTACCCCCGTATATCACAATCTCAAAACTGCCTCCGTCATTCCTGCGCCTGGCATCAATTGCAACCACAATATTCTGATTACCGAATCTGTACGATGCATCTCTGACAAAATCAGGGCAAAGAACAGCCTGAGTATTTATTGCCACCTTATCGGCACCGGCAGATAACATTGTTTTGATATCTTCTATAGTTCTTATACCGCCGCCAACCGTAAGAGGAATAAACACTTGATCGGCAGTTCTTTCTACTATATCCACCATAGTTTTTCTTTTGTCGCTGCTTGCGGTTATATCAAGAAAAACAATCTCGTCGGCTCCTTCGTCATTGTAGCGTTTTGCTATTTCAACAGGATCGCCGGCATCCCTGATATTTACAAAATTAACCCCTTTTACAACCCTTCCATTGTCAACATCAAGACATGGAATAATTCTTTTGGCCAGCATTGATATCAAAATTTATTAAAATGAGTAACCGATTCGAGGGAACGTTTGTCCGGCATCTTTACATCGGCATCCGAATATCCAAGCGCAATAAGTGAAACAAGTTCATAATTCTGTGGAACAGAAAGAAGCTTTCTAATCGGTTCAGAATGAGGTTTTCTATATCCGGCAACCCAGCATGATGCTATGTTAAGAGCACTGGCCATAATAATCATATTCTCTGTCGCAGCGGCACAATCAAGCGGAGTGCTCAAATTCCGCCTATCACCAAAAACCGCTATGGTAACAGGAGCGGTCTTGATAAATCTACCCCATTGGCACAGATCAGACAAAATCAGTCTGAGATCTTTGTCATCTATAACGATAAATTCCCATTGCTGCAAATTGTTTGCGGAGGGAGCAAGTCTTCCGGCATCAAGTATCTTGTTAAGATCTTCCCTGTTTATTGCATTAGGTAAAAAAACCCTTACCGATCTTCTTCTTTTTATTATCTCATACATACTGGCACCTCTATCTCAAAAAAAATCTATTGCATCGACATCCATAACTATTCTACTGTCAAATTTTTTATTTTCCACCAGATTCCTGAGAAAGCGGACAGAACTCTTCACATTATTTGTTTTTATTATAAGGTGAGATCTGAATTTGTTTCTTATTTTGCTGATCAGACACTCTGAGGGTCCCAGAAACTCAATATTTCTATCACTTAGCCATGAAGCAATATACTGCATATCTTTTTTTCCTTCAGCCTGTTTAGGATTTATAGAAATCATTCTAATCAGGTGCGAAAACGGAGGATAGAGATGCCTTTTTCTGATTATGAGCTCCTTTTCGCAAAAAGAGACATAATCATGCCTGATAATATCGATAAAATCGGGATTATGAATGTTGTATGTCTGTATAATGCTTTTTCCCTGACTCATCCGGCCTGCCCTGCCTGAAACCTGGAGTGCAAGCTGAATGGCATTCTCAGAAGAAAGATAATCTGCGCCAGCCAAAAGCGATTCATAAGACAAAATTGCCGAAAGCATAATACCCGGATAATCATGCCCTTTTGCAAGCATCTGGGTTCCTATAATAATATCTATCTCGCCGTCTTTTAGTCTGTTCAAAATTTTCTGATATGATCCTTTTTTCTTTGTATTGTCACTGTCAAAACGCTCAATGATCTTATCGGGAAAGGCTTCTTTTATACAGGTCTCAACCCTTTCAGTACCGGTGCCGATAAATCTTAGATTGCTGCTTCCACATTTTCTGCATCCCATATCTACCTTTTGCTTATACCCGCACCAATGACATTTCAACTGTCCGTTCTTTTTGTGATAGCAGAGAGTGACTGAACAATTAGGACATTCAATCAGCGAATCACAATCAAGGCAAACTGCATTTTTTGCAAAACCTCGCCTGTTTACCAGAATAAGCGATTGAGACTTTTGCTCAAGGGCGGCAAGCAATTTTTCTGAAATAATACCGGTTCTGCGGCCGTTGAGATCTGCCAGATAAATTTTAGGAAGCGGTGTTTCTTTTACTCTTTTTTCAATTTTAAAAAAGCGAAATTTTCCAATTTTTGCATTATAATAAGTTGATACCGAAGGAGTAGCAGAACCCAGAACAACCGGAATTTTTTCTATTTTAGCTCTTAAAATTGCAATATCTCTTCCATTGTAATGCGGCATCATATCGGATTGTTTATACGAGCTGTCCTGCTCTTCATCCACAACTATGATCCCTGTTTTTGCAGGCACAAAGATTGCAGATCGGGCGCCAAGCACTATGGGTGCTCTTCCGGTTCTTACATTAAGCCATCTGTTGAATTTCTGCAGAGGTGTAAGTCTGCTGTGAAAAACAGAAATAATATCACCGAAACGTAAGACAAATCGTTCTTCAAGCTGAGGCGTCAGAGTAATCTCCGGCACAAGCACAATTGCACCATATCCGGCTTCTATAGCATGCGCTCAATAAGCTGAAGATAGATCTCCGTCTTGCCGGATCCCGTAACGCCCATAACCAGATTGCTGCTGAAACTTTTTGCAATATCATCTTTAATTGAGTTTATAATGTAGTACTGCTCCTTAGTGGGAAGCAGATTTTCACTCTGTTTATGATAACAAAAGTTATGCTCCTCTATGTATATTTGTTCTTTGATTTCAAACAACTTCTTCGGAAGCATACCTTTTACGGCCATACCTATACTTGATCCATAATAGCTGTGCAGAAATTCAAGTAAATCAATTAATGTTTTATTAAGAACAGGGCTTTTGTCCAGAATGGCTGCTTCTTTATAATTATCTATTTCGGATGCTGCTCCGATTGCTATTCCTATTTTTTGACGATTAT
>JAADFJ010000018.1 GCA_013152955.1 Campylobacterota bacterium | reverse complement strand
AGCACCCTATATCTCCCGAGACAAACACGCGCAATTTTTTTAGAATACGAAATACTCCTCTGTGCGAACAGCCCGGACAGAGTGTGGGAGGCCTGAGAGGAGCATCTGATTTTTCAAAGCTTTTTGTAGGACTTTTGCCGAAACTCTGCCGTAAAATATTGGAAGAAAGTTCGCCAATTGAGGGTAAACGATTTTTGCCGTAATCAATCTTTATACCGAATGAATTGATTTCTTTTTCCAGAAACGGATCAAGTTCCTCGATTACGGCAAGTTTATCAACCTTTTTCGCAAATTCTTCAATCATTTTTTTATTGAGCGGATAGGTTTCAAAACCGAAGCATCGGGAAAAGCTTCTTTCACATATTGAAAACTTGCCCCACCCGTAATGATGCCCAAAGCGTTGTCATTATACTCAGCATAGTTAATGTCAGATTCTCCGGCATACAAAGAAAGATCGTTAATCTTTTTTTCAACGAGAGGTCTTCTCAATAGTGCATTTGCCGGAAGCATTGTATATTTTTGCCAATTCTTTTCAATGGGTCTCAGTTCTACATTTTTTCTCTCATGCGTTTCCGTGACACTTCTTGAATGACTTATAACCGTTGTTGTTCTTACCAGCACAGGAGTATCAAATTTTTCGCTGATTTCAAAAGCAAGTTTTGTGAAGTAGAGACATTCTCTGCTGTCAGAGGGCTCAAGAACAGGTATTTTTGCAAACAATCCGTACCATCGGTTGTCCTGTTCGTTCTGCGATGAATGCATTCCAGGGTCATCGGCAGTCAATATGACAATTCCTCCGTTTACTCCAGTATAGGAAAGTGTGAAAAGTGCATCAGCGGCAACATTGAGTCCCACATGCTTCATGGTGACAAGTACGCGTGAGCCGGCAATAGATGCTCCTATGGCTGATTCGAGAGCAGTTTTTTCATTCGGTGCCCATTCGGTGATTACTTCTTTATACTGCTTGATTGATTCAAGCACTTCAGTGCTGGGTGTTCCGGGATAACCGGTTGCAAACAACGCACCGGCCTCGTAAGCACCTCTGGCAATTGCTTCGTTACCAAGTAAAAGTTTTTTCATTTAAAATCCTTATTATATTACTCTATTGTCTATTACTCTTTTTGCTTTTCCCTCAAACCTTGGAAGAGTTTTGGGCATAAACAGTTTTACATCAGTGGTGACTCCGATAAGATCTTTGATATCTTTCTTGAGATTCTGTTTCAAAGCTTCAACCTTTTCGTGAGTCACGGCAAGCGCTTCGGTTCCATCAGACATGACTACAGTTCCGATAGATCTGGCAAACTCATTTATCACCTCAACCTCAACGGTAAGAGTATCCAGTCGTTCAACTCTTTTGACGACGAGCTGATAATGACTTGCAAGAGAATGGAATTTTGTTATTACATCTTCTATCTGGCTTGGAAATACATTTACGCCCCTTATAATCAGCATATCATCACTTCTTCCGGTTACTCTTGCCATTTTTGTGAAGTTTCTGCCGCAGCTGCATTTGGTCGGTTTGCTTAAAACAGTTATATCTTTTGTTCTATATCGTATTAAGGGAAATGCTTCTTTGGTGATTGTAGTGATTACCAGTTCTCCTTTTGATCCGTACGGCAGCTGTTCCCCAGTTGCCGGATCAATAATTTCCGCAATAAAGTGGTCATCGCTGATATGCATCCCGTTCTTTTCTTCTATACATTCGAATGAAACACCAGGTCCTATAATTTCGGAGAGACCATAAAGATTTATCGCATCTATGGAGAGTTTTTCTTCAATCTCCCTTCTCATTCCTTCGCTCCAGGGCTCCGCTCCGAGTATCGCGATTCTGAGTGGTAATTTTGCAAAATCAACGCCCGCTTCTCTTCCGATATCATAAAGATATAGAGCGAACGACGGTGTGCATGTTAAGCAGTCAGAACCGAAATCCTCTAAAAGCTGAATCTGTTTTTTTGTATTTCCGCCTGATATCGGAACAACAGCCGCTCCAAGTTCTTCAGCACCATAATGCGCTCCCAGTCCTCCCGTAAAAAGGCCGTATCCGTAAGCATTCTGGACAATATCGTTTTTAGTTACTCCGGCTGCCGCAAATACTCTTGCCATTATTATCGACCAGGTTTTTATATCATTTCTTGTGTATCCGCATACGGTTGGCTTACCTGTTGTGCCGCTTGATGCATGAATTCTTACAATTTTTTCCATCGGAACGGTGAACATTCCATAAGGATAATTGTCTCTCAAATCCTGTTTAACGGTAAACGGCAGTTTTGCAAGATCTTCAAGCGATTTGATATTTTCCGGTTTAACGCCTTTTTTATCAAACGATTTTTTATAAAAAGCAACATTATCATATACGTTTTTGACAGTTTTCTGCAGTCTTTCAAGTTGAAGCTTTTTTAATTTCTCCTCGCCAAGCAACTCGTTTTCATCAAAAATCATTCACTCCCCCTTATTTTATTAATCTTTCTTGCTGTTAATGAGACCACTGTACAGTAAACACCTCCACAGAAGCCAAAGATGGCCGGCTCTTTGGCTTCCCTGCGGGCTTTACTATGTTTCCCATACGCTACGTTGAACTTCTTTGGATTAGCCGGCTAAGCCTGCAGAAGTTCGTCTTGCCTATGGAAAACCTGATAAAGCTGTGGAGGTACTTATTGTGCAGGGGTCTCATAATCGTAAAATCCTTTTCCGGTTTTTCTGCCAAGCCATCCGGCTTGTACCATTTTCTGCATAACATTAGGCGGCAAAAATTTCTTGTCTTTGGTCTCGTCATACAGTATGTTTCCTACAAAATAAGCAATATCCACACCTGTGAAATCCATCAGCTCAAGAGGTCCCATAGGAACTCCGGCTCCAAGTTTCATTGCGGTGTCTATCTGTTCGGGTGAGGCTATTTTGGCATCATATACCCTTGCTGCTTCAAGCATATATGGAACTAATATTCTGTTGACTATAAATCCAGGAGTATCTTTGCACACAACAGCGGTTTTTCCCATAATTTTTGCCATGCTTTTTGCAGCCTCGACGGTTTTCTCTATTGTCTGAAGTGCCGGAATAATCTCAACGAGTTTCATCATAGGAACAGGATTGAAAAAGTGCATTCCAATGAAATTTGAGCTTCTTCCGCTTGCTTTTGCAAGTGCTGTCATAGAGAGACTTGATGTGTTGGATGCAAAAGGAACGGTTTTTGGAACGATAACATTGATTTTTTCGTAAAGCTCTGTCTTTATTTTTATATCCTCAAAAATAGCTTCAAATACAAAATCTGCATCTGACGCTTTTTCGGGATCGGTTGCAAACTCAATTCTGCCGATTATTTCATTGGCGGATTCTTTTAGTCGTCCCTTTTTTTCAAAACGTGCAAGACTTTTTTCAATAATTTTTTTGCCTCTGTCAACTGATGAGCGCTCATTGTCAATTGCAACAACCTGCAGTCCGCTAGTTGCAGCAGTCTGGATAATTCCGCTTCCCATACTGCCGGTTCCAAATACAGCGATTTTCTTAAACATAAATCTCCTCCTATCTTCCTTTAAAATTTGGTTTCCTTTTTTCTATAAAGCTTAAAAGTCCCTCTTTTGCATCTTCAGTTGAAAATGCTCCCAAAAACGCCTTCAATTCCGCATCAAGCCCCTTTTCAATTGGTTTGTCAGCTCCCTGCAATATTGCAGCTTTTGCGAACTCTTTTGCTCTTATGGCACCTTTTGCAATTTTTGATGCAAAATTATGTACGAAATCGTCGAAATTCTCATCTTCCGATATTTTATCTAATATTCCTATGTTAAGAGCTTCTTTTGAAGTTATGCTTCGTCCTGCAGCTATCATCTTAAACGCGTTATGCGCACCTATTAAGCGGGAAAGACGCTGAGTTCCTCCCGCTCCGGGTATAATACCCAATGTTGTTTCAGGAAGGCCTAAGACATATTTTCCCTCTGAAGCTATTCTATAATCGCAGCTAAGCGCAAGCTCGAATCCTCCTCCGAGTGCAAAGCCGTTTATGGCTGCAATTGTCAATTTTCTCGATTGAGCGATTTTATTGAAGCTGTTTTGAAAAAATCGGGTTGTTTCCTCCGATTCGAATCTGCTGAATTTCAGAATCATATCAATATCTGCTCCGGCAGCAAAGAATTTCGGTAAACTGCTTGATATAACAATAACATCACATCTGTTATCGTTGGAGAGTTCGTCGAAACGATTCAATATTTCTTCAACAAACTGTCTGTTGATCGCGTTTGCCGGAGCTCTGTCAAGAATCAGATATCCAATATTGTCATTCAATTTTACATCAGTCCAGTTATTCATTTCTCCCCCATTTCTGCTAATGTTTCTATTCTTGCTATTATATTTTCTCTGTTGTAATCCCTTGTATCGTTGTGATCTGCCTCTATTATAACAGAAGGAATGCCTTTTTGCCTCAACTGATCGGCGAGTTGAACCTGAATCAGAGAATAACTTTTGCAGCTTCTATCGGCATGAAAGACAACTCCGTCAACATCGTATCTGTCGATTATATCAAGCAGAACCGAAAATCGTTTTTTGATATGAACATTGAGAAATCCGCCTCCGGTATAGTAGGCCAGACCTTTTATCGGATTATCGAGCGCAACTTCACCCATGAATTTATCACCCCAGGCTTGAGTATATGTATCGGTCACAAAATTTATTCCTTTTTTTGCAAGTTCATCAAAAAGTCTGAGATCATGCCATATCGGAAGGTTGTCCCACAAAAAACGATGCTTTTCTTTTGCTACCGGATATTCTCCCAAGTCTATACGTTCTTTTGTTTCCCTGTACAGCATTTTCAGATGTTCCAGATATTGTTTCGTTCCGCGCAGCGCCACCATTGGAAACATATGCGTAAACAGATCGGCTCCGGTTAAAGGTGACGGATGATTGGTTCTAAGTTCCATAGTCTGGCGCCATAACCGTTTTCCTTCGTTTGAAATCCTTACAACTTTTTTGAGACGGCTCAGATCAAACTTTTTCCCCGTTTCAGCTTCAAGAAACCGAATCATTCGTTTGGTTTCACTTATCTGATAGGTAAGATGACTGCCGGTTGATTCATATTCAACCATTGGAGAATCAAAAAGAAAGCAGGAAGCATGGGTTGCCTTTTCGATAAGTCTCCACCATGAAAGTACTGTTACGCATGAATTGCTTGTTTCAACAAGAACAGTCGGTTCGGGGAGCTTGCCGAGCGGCCCTTCTTGAGAAATTAAACTTCCGTAAGTGCTTCTCAAATATGAGCATGTGTGCTTGCTTATACCGTCGGCTTCGGCAAATTTTGAATATTTAACCGCTTCTTTTCTCGCTCCGAGCATTGCGCCGTAGTTTTCCGTATAAAATGGAAAGATATCCATAGCATAAAAAATTTCGCACGGAATTCCAACATTTACCCATGCTATAGGTCTGCCTGATTCCGCGCTTTTCTTTAGATCGTCATAGTATCCTGAAATCAGTTTTTTAAGATTTCCGGTAGCCTGCAATCTCATAATTCTTCTCCAATCTGTTCCGCAAATGCTTCAAGGCGCGTAAGAAATTGCCCTTCGGAGTTAACTCGGTAACCTCCTTCCAGCCCTATAACAGGTATACCTTCTGCCTGCAGCCTTTTTCTGAGTATGGGAAATTCGCATTCTTCCGAATCGCAGAACGTTACCAGATAAAATATCACTCCTTTCACGCCTGCTTCTTTACAGTCTTTAATTAGTTCGTCTATTCTGAGATCGATATTGCCTTTTGTGGAACACGGAATTTTGTTTAAATATCGCTTTGAAATCGCATGGCAGGGGCCTTCTTTTGTTTTGATAACAAGTTCTTTAAATGCCCTTGACCCGAACATAAGATCATCCGTCACCATTCTCATGCCTGTTTTATCTACAATTTCAAAAAATTGAGTTGATTCAAGCATGATTCCGGATATTGCTACTTTTATACTGTTTTCTATAGGCCGGTTGCCTGTTAATTCCGTTTGCTTCATCAATTGTTCCAGTTTCTGCGTGTATTCTATGCTGTCCATAATTGTTGCAAGAGAAATAATAGAAAAGAAGTCTGCCGAGCTTATAACAATTTTTTCTTTTTTGATAAGATCATAAAATTTTAGAACGGTAAGGCGTTTTTTATTCGAAATTCTTATTGCTTCGGTCAGCATCTCTTCATCAATCTTTATGTTGAAATAGTCGGAAATATGATCCGCAAGCTTTTTTAGTTCATCGGATAGAAAATTTATCGATTCTTTAGTCGATATGGTGGGGTAGGGTATAAAATGATAAAAACTGTCACCTGCATTTTCCTGCCAGATATCGGCTATTGCTCTGAGTGAGTCGCAATATCTTGAAAAGATCACGCCTTTTAGAAATGAAAGCGTTCCATTCAAAAGCTGATCAAGAAAGTTTATAGATACCGAACAAGCGAAACTTTCTATTTTGGAGCCTCCAATCGCAATCTGTCGGTCATTTGGAGATATTCTGAGCGGATGCATACCGGCGGCGTATATTATTTCTTCAGGAACATAGGTTTCAAAATAGCCCATAACCGGTTTATTAATCTTTTTAAGATATTCCGGCAGATCTTTTCTTATATTCCTGAATTCGTTTAGTGCTTCAGATTCTTTAATCAATTGTCCAGCTCAAAGGCAAAATAAACTCTGTCTATATTGATTTTATCTCTTCCTATTTCAGCAGGGATGGGAGGAACATCGAATACCTTCAGCTTTACTTTGTCGCCCCTGTGAATATCGTCTACCGATTTGATACCTACAATTTTTGAGAGTATGTCGAAGGAATCGGAAAGCTTTATATATGCGTGTATCAACGGTTTTTCAAAACCTACAGGAACTCCGGCTTTTAATTCCGTAAAATATTCGACGGTTCCTTTTGTCGGCAAATCTATCCATTCCAATTTTTCTGATAAACATTCCGGACATATGATTCTCGGCGGATAGCTTACTTTACCGCATTTGATGCATTTTGTTGTAGTTAAACGTCCTTCTTTCAGATATTCAAAAAATCTCCATATTTTTGTGAGCTGTTTACCTTCTATCGGGTATGTATCAAGTATAACCGAATAAAGGTTACTGAATTGATTTTCCATTTAATCCCTCCCGTATATAAGAATAGTATGTGCAACTACTGCACCGCTGAAATTGTGAGTAAGACCGTATCTTGCGTTCTCAACCTGATGGACGGCGTCACCTTTCAGCTGTTTTGCAATTTCTATTGCCTGTCTTATTCCGGTTCCTCCGAACGGATGACCGCAGCTCAGCAATCCGCCGTCAGTATTGACGGCAACTTTGCCTCCGAAATCGGAGAGTCCCTTTTCGGCAAAAATACCTCCTTCGCCTTTTTCACAAAATCCGAGATCTTCGTATTCTATCACTTCCGAAATCGTGAAACAGTCATGAGTCTGAGCAACATCTACATCGTCGGCCGTTATGCCTGCCATTGAATATGCGCGCGAAGCCGCTGTTTTGAGCGCATTCCAAGTAGTCCAGTTTCCTCTGTTTGATATGCTGTTGCTTTCTGTTGCCTGAGCAGTGCCTATAATCTTTACAAGCGGTTTATCTGTAAAATCCTTTGCTGCTTCACCGGATGTCAAAATCACCGCCGCAGCACCGTCGGTAATGGGACAGCAATCATATAGTTTCAACGGGGCGGCAACCGGTTTTGCAGACATGGCCTCCTGAAGAGTTATCTCTTTTCTGAATTGACCTTTTGTATTATTTAACCCGTTTCTTCTGTTTTTTACACTTATAGCTGCAAGCTGTTCTTCAGTAGTTCCATACAAAGCTGCATGCCGCTGAAACACTATTGACAGCAGAGAGGGAGGCAGACCCAATCCCTGAGCACCGTCCCAATCGTGATCTACGCTGCCCAGCTGACTGTAAAATGTTTCCCATCTTTGCGGTGTAAACAGTTTTTCCCCTCCAATCACCATTATTGTATCAGACAAGCCGCTCTTTATCATTCCTGCGGCAAGTATTATTGCCGAGCTTCCGCTCCCGCACAAAAGTTCCACTCGTGCGCATACGGAACTTGTCTTGATACCGAGATATTCGGCAACCATCGGTGCAAGGTGAGTTTGCCTGGACAGACGCTCCGAACATGCCGATGCGACAAGGATGCCATCAATATCAGCCGGTTTTATATGAGGATTATCCTCAAAACATGCTTTTCCGGCTTCCTGAAAAAGCTCAATTAGTGTGGCGTCTCTATAGCCCCACTTGGATTGTCCTCCCGCTACTACACATGCGTCTCTCATCTCTTCCTCCTGATTATTTTGAAAATTCTTTTTTTGCCATTTCTCTTAATTTTCTTTTTAGAATCTTTCCCGTCGCATTTTTGGGCAGGGCTTCTGCAAACTTAATTTTCTTGGGTGCTTTAAAACGCGCCATTCTGCTTTTGCAAAATTCTATAAGTTCGGCTTCTTCGGCCATTTTCCCCTCTTTCAGCACAACATACGCTAATACCGATTCCTGATAGATTTTGTCCGGCATTCCAACCACAGAACATTCCTGAACGCAATCGTTTTGATAAAGTGTTTCTTCAACCTCGCGAGGCGAAATATTTTCACCGCCTGAATTTATCATATCTTTTGTTCTGTCTACGATGTACAGATAGCCTTCATCATCCAGCTTTCCTACATCACCTGTATGAAGCCATCCGTTTTTCAAAGTTTCTTCCGTCTCTTTCTGTTTTCCAAAATAGCCGAGCATAACATTCGGTCCCTGAATCAGAATTTCACCTTCTTCTCCGACTTTCAGAGGATTGTCGTTTTTGTCGGCAATTCTTATCTCCACATTTTCTATGGAAGTTCCGACTGATCCTGCTTTATGTCTGAATTCATGATTATATGTTGCAAACGGTGATGATTCTGTCAACCCGTATGCTTCGTTTATGTTCATTCCCGTTTGTTCTTTCCATTCTTTAATTACCTCAACAGGCAGGCTTGATGCTGCCGAAAAAGAGTATGTCAGCGATTTTAAGTACTCTTTGATGCCTGGTGTATTAAGAAGCATTATATAGATTGTCGGAACGGCATAAAACCGTGTTACTTTGTGTTGCTTTGTAAGCTCCAGGATATCGTCCTGCTCATATTTTTTATGCAAAACCAAGGTTGCGCCGCAGTTTATAGCACTATTGGCAATAAAATTCTGGGCAAATGAATGAAAAAGCGGCAAAAAGCAGATCAGCCGATCATTCGGAGAGATTCTTGTATGATGAATGGCGGCATAGCTGTTGCTTATAACGTTGCCGTGAGAAAGAACCACACCTTTGGGTTCACCTGTTGTACCGGATGTATATATTATGGAAGCAGGATTATTGGGTGAGCGGTAAACGGTGTCAAAAAGATCATTAGAATCGATTTTATCAATACTATCCTCTAATTTACTCCCAAACGAAACAATTTTCTGAAGATAAGTTTCACTTTTAGAAGGAAGCTGTTCAATAAGATTATCTTCCACAAAAACTATTTTTGCGCGT
>JAADFJ010000017.1 GCA_013152955.1 Campylobacterota bacterium | reverse complement strand
AACAAAGTCGCAATTTCTATAACCGCTTACCAAAAGTATCGTGCTTATCTTTGAATCCGACACTATCATGTCTTTTGCAAGTTTCATTCCGACCATCATACTTCCGCATTCAGCTTCCATATCAAATGACCATGCCTTTTTTGTTCCGATGTTGTCAGACACCTTGGCACCGGCTAACCAGATAGGATAATCTTTATATTGAGATCCGTTCCAGATAACAACATCCAATTCTGTTGGGTCGCAATGTGCCGTTTTCAATGCCTCTACGGCAGCCTTTGTTCCCATAATGCTAGGATGATCATCCGGACCCGGTATAGGTTTGCGGATCAGCCCAAGCTTTTCTCTTATAACCCATTCCGGCAGTCCGGATTTCTCAGCTATATCGGACGAGGTCATAAAATTATCGGGAATGTAGACGCCTATACCGGCAATTCCTGCTTTAAACACTTTCATATCCTTTATAATAAATTTAATAACTGATGTTACATTATCGATTAATATTTATACCTCTGAGTAATCTAATAGTGAAGGAACAATATATCTTATCTCGTTTCAACCCATTTTATTCTTGGAGGAGTCTCTGTCGCATGAACACCCTGATTAGCTAATACAAGTATGCTTCCATCGGATAAGCTAACTTGCTTGAATATATCTCTAATTCTCCAGTTGCTATCGTTGAATGTTTCCATCGGTGTGAGTATTTTTCCAATAACTATTGTGCCGGCAATACCTTTTTTGCTTGCCGTTTCTATTTCATTAAGCATCTCCCGATATGTTTTTTTTCTTGTCCATTCGGCTATCTGCTGCCAAAGTGTCTGCATATTTTCAGGCTGCAATCGATAGTGTGTTGATTTACCTGCGAGATCATCCCTTTTCATAATCCAGCAGAGTTTTTTCCAATTAACATCAGAATATGCCGCTATAAAAGCTGTGCAGTCTTTTGTCGGAAAATAACTGTACGGAAAAACAGCTGCATCATATTTTCCAAGCCGTTCCAATGTTTCACCTGTACAGAAATTGTACGAAATCGAAGAATTACTGAGTTTACCGAATCCTTCGGCCGGAGATATGTCGATCATCTGTCCTGCGCCTGTTTTGTTTCTGTAATATAATGCCGTCATGATACCGAACGATGCCCATGCTCCTCCTGCATACCATGCCATATGATTGCCAAACCGTGTAGGTACCTGATATATTTTCGGATCGTCTTTGTCTTCCATCTCACCGGTGATATACATAATTCCGCTTATAGCTTGGTCGGTTATATCGCTATCTTCCTGATCACAAGCTGCAAGCGGACCATACTGTCCGTATGTATATATAGAACACCATATGAGTTTTTTATTGTTCTGCTTAACCTGAAAATAGCTTATTCCTTTCTTGTACAGCCACCCTGGTTTATTGGTTTCTATAACGATATCAGCCTGGATCATTAAAGATTTCAGGTAATCAATATCCGGTTGAAATGAAAGATTAAGTCTGATAGAGTGCTTGTTTCTCGATTCGGATAGATAAGAGAGACCTACACCGTCCGCTGTGATTCCATCAGGAGTAAAATTTCTCGCAGGATCTCCCGATGGCGGTTCAATTCTCAAAACAGTTGCTCCGTATTCAGCCAGCAAAGAAGCCGCAAAGGAACCTGACAGATTGGCATAACTCATATCCAGCACAAACAGGCCGGATAAAGCTTCAGGTTTATTGTCCCTTGCAGCATCATTGGCTTTTGCCCATTCTCTCCAGTTCACTATTTTACCTCTTTATCATCAATTGGCGGAGTTCTTCCAACCATATCGGAATAGCCTCCTATAATTTCTTTATCTTTAAGTTCTTCTATTTTTTCATCGGTTAATTTAAGAAAATCTCTAAATACATAATTGTTATCTGCGCCAACGGTTTTAAAAACCCATTTTATTCTGCCCGGCGTTTTACTTAAATGAGGTTGGACCCCCTCTGTCGCATACTCTACCCCCGACGGATCGGTAAATTTATGTACAAAATCACGTGCTCTGAGATGCTTGTCGCCAGCCTGATCAGCGCTGCTGTAAACACGATGAGCCGCAAATCCGTATCGGCCTGCAGCTTGTTCAATATTATCCGCATCAGTCTGCATTGCCCAGTTATTCAGCTTCATTATGAGAATTTTGTTATTATAAGGTTTTGATCTATTCAGTTGAACACTAAAACGCGAATCCAAATATAGATCAGGTTCACCCATAGCAGCAGACAATCCTTTAAATCCGGCATCGGTCACGGCGCTGATTGCAATCTGTTTCCCGTCTTTCGATTTAAACACACCTGAAGGAGATATGGCTGTATCAATATTTCCGGATTGGATTCTGTTCTTTTTCATTTTACTTACATACGGCCATGTCCAGTCCATAGCACGCATCAAATTTTCAACCTGAGAGAGTTCGATAAATTGTCCTTTGCCGGTTTTCTCTCTATAGTTCAGTGCGGCCAGCACAGCATTTGTACCCATTAATGCGCCAAAATGATCGGCTATCCAGATGCCGGCTTTAGCAGGGCCGCTTTCAGAAAATCCGGTAATAGCGGCAAATCCCGTCTCTGCCTGGGCAACCGCATCATAAGAAACCCTATCCGTATAAGGGCCCCACTGTCCAAAACCGGTTAGAGCAATATAGATTAGTTTTGGATTGTTCTTCTTTAACTGCCTATATCCTATACCCCAGCGATCGGTTGTCCCGCTTCTCACATTTTCTACAACAATGTCAACCTTGCCGGCAAGTTTCTTGAAAATTTCAACCCCTTCAGGCTTTCGCACATCAAGCGTGCAATGGTACTTATTTCTTGATACTTTTGCAAAACAAAGTGCCTGGTTTTTGTAGAAGCGCCCAAATGGTGTTATTGAACGAGCTGTGTCTCCTGTTCCAGGCAGTTCTACCTTAATAACTGTGGCACCAAACTCTGCAAGAGTTGAAGGCAGTTCAGGGCCAAGCATCAATGTAGCAAGTTCTAAAACTTTAAGTCCTTTCAGCGCTTCAGGAGCCTCTCTAATCCTTCCGGGATCGAACAACTTTTCGGCTTTTTTAAAATATTCATTTTTATTCATGCAATCATATCCTCTTATACAATTTTAGAATTATCCGCATCTTTTTGCCGCATTTTTAAGCTTATACTGTTTTTATACCATAAGATATCTTTTTTTAACCTCGTCGTTCTTTCTTAATTCTTCAATACTTCCATGGTATTTTATTTTTCCTTTATCAATCACAAATGCAGATTCTGCTATAGTCGTGGCGAATTTGATATTTTGTTCTGAAAATAAAATAGTTTCACCCATATCTTTCAATTTCAAAATCTGCTCGCCGAAATATTTTACCACTATAGGCGCCAATCCCTCAACCGGCTCGTCAAGAAGCAAAAGATCGGGATTACCCATCATCGTCCTGCCTATACTTAGCGCCTGCTGCTCGCCTCCGCTTAAATATCCTCCAAGTCTGCTATCCAGTTTTTTAAGCAGAGGGAAAAGCTCATATATCATTTCCACCGTCCAAGGTTCGCCTTTAAAATCTTTAGCCTTTTTGCGACCAAGCAATATATTTTCCCGTACAGTCAGATCAGGGAATATCAATCTGTTATCAGGTACATATCCCACACCTTTTTGTGCAATAAAATAAGGAGGTTTGCGTGTAATTTCCTCTCCTCTGAATTTGATACTTCCTGATTTAGGTGCGGTCAACCCCATAATACTTCTCATCGTAGTAGTTTTGCCTGCTCCGTTTCTTCCCAATAGGGCAACTACTTCACCTTTTTTAATCGAAAGCGATACCCCAAAAAGTATATGGCTGCTGCCGTAGAATGTATTTATATTATTTACTTCAAGCATTATTCTTCCTCTCCAAGATAAACCTTCTGCACCATTTTATCGGATCTGACTTCTTCGGGGATTCCATCGGCAATTATTGCACCTTGATGCAGCACCGTAAGCCTATGTGCATAACCGAATACAACCGGCATATCATGTTCGGTAAATAGTATGGTCACACCCATCTGTTCATTTAACCGCTTAATCAGTTCCATAGTCTTATAAGTTTCATCTGAAGACATACCTGCGGTGGGTTCGTCTAGGTAAAGCAGCTCCGGCTTGCTTCCCAAAGCCATGGCGATTTCCAGTATTTTTTTATCTCCTTGGGATAAATTGCCCGCCATCGTGTTTGCATTATCGGAAATGCCTACCATATCAAGGATATTCAAAGTTTCTTCTACGGCAAGATTTTTAGCAGGAGTAAATAGATTTAATGTGCGTTTTTTTTGTGTCAGAACCGCTTGGCGCACATTTTCGTATGTTGTCAACATAGGATAATTATTGCTGACCTGAAAGCATCGTGTAACGCCCAGACGTGCTATTTTATGCGGAGGCCACTTGGTGATGTTCTTTTCTTTGTACCATACACTGCCCGAATCGGCTCTGTGATATCCGCTGATCAGATGAAAAAAGGTGGTTTTACCTGCTCCGTTAGGTCCTACAATAGCAGAGAATTCACCGCTTTTCATGCTATAACTGACATCCTGAGTGGCCATAATACCGCCGAATGATTTGCATAGATGTTCTACCTTCAGAATATCTGTCATGTTCATAATTCTATATTCTCATCGGAAGAATCGGAATGTTTGTACCATTTATCGATAAGACCTTGAATTCCGCCGGGGGAAAACAGAATTATCAGCATAATAACAATACCGATAATAAGCGGCCAATACTGTGTAAATCCGGTAACAAAGGCATTTAAAAATGTATAAATTATTGAACCAACCATGGGACCAAGGAAACTTGCACTGCCCCCGATTACCGTCATAAATACAGGTATTCCGGATTCCGTCCAATTGAGCAGATCAGGTGAAATGCTTTGATTGAATGGACCCCAAAGTCCTCCTGCAAGGCCGGCAAAAGCACCCGCTATAACAAAATTGATCAGCATATATCTTTTTACATTTATTCCAAGAAACCTCGTCCTGTTGGCATTGTCACGTATAGCACGCATAGTGTATCCGAAAGGCGATCTGCTTATATACCACATAACTATCAGAGCAGCTATCACAATGACAAGCGTAAAATAGTAATAAGCAGTTACGCTGGAAAGTAAATGAGGAGCAGCTATACCTTGAAGTCCATTGTCTCCGCCCGTGAACGAATACCACTCAAACACTATATAATAGATTAACTGACCGAAAGACAGCGTTAGAATTGCAAAGTAGATTCCGGTTAAACGAATGCAGAAATATCCGATTATCAGTGCAAAAGCCCCAGCCGAAAGCATTGCTGCGATCAATGAAAGCGAAAAAGGAATCGAAAGTTTTGCCATAAGCAGTCCGACAGTATAAGCACCGACTCCATAAAAGGCAGCATGGCCGAAGCTAAGCTGCCCCATATATCCGAAGATCATGTTAAAACTTACGGCAAATAACCCCATAATGAGAATTTCAACAGCCACATTTATCCAGAATGCTCCTATAATTGTCGGCAAGATTGCAGCTATTATAATAACTACAATTATCCACAACTGTTTTTTCATAGCGTAACTTTGAAAAAACCGCATATTATGAGACCACTGCACAATAAGCGCCTCCACAGAAGTAAAAGAGCCGGCGAGATTTAAAAATTAACATTTGAAGAGCTGACCGGTTAGCTTGAAAATTGTAATTTCTTAAAGATTGCCGGTTATTCGGCTTCCCTACGGGCAATATCTGCTTTCCCGTATGCTTTGTTAAACTTCCTTGAATTAACCGGTTAATCCTGCAGAAGTTCGCCTTACCTGTGAAAAACCTGATAAAACTGTGAAAGTGCTTATTGTGCAGCGGTCTCATTATGTTCTCATGGGTGTTCCAAAGAGACCCCAAGGCCTGATAATCAGCATAATTGCGGCCACTACAAAAATTAAAATCATAGCACCATCAGGCCAAAACAGGATAGAAAACGCGTATATCTCACCTACTATTATAGATCCGACAAGTGTACCGAGCAGACTGCCGAAACCGCCTATGACCACGACTATAAAAGCTTGTATTATAACCGCATTATCCATGCCTAATGTTATAGAGCCTATAGGAGCCTGAACTCCTCCGGCAAGGCCTGCCAGAAAAATTCCTAAAACAAATACCCATGTATATATTTTGGGAACAGGAATTCCCAGCGCACTTACCATCTCTCGACTGAATACTGCCGCTTTTATAATATGCCCATATTTTGTTTTTGATAAAAACCACCACAATCCTATGGCTACAACGGCTCCTGTGAATATTACAAAAATAAAATATGAGTCCAATGGAGCTCCGAAAATAAAAACAGGTGACGCAACAATTGAAGGCCTTACAATGGCTTTATCCTGTACGCCCCATATTATCTTAATCAGGTTGTCTATAACAAGTATCATAGCAAAAGTAAACACAAGCTGCTCGGAAAGTGTCCTATTGTATATCCTTCTGATTAAGACTCTTTCTATCGCCCACCCAATAGCAGATAGAGCAACAGCTGCAAGCGGAATACTAACCCATAAGGAAAATCCATACGGCTGCAGCAAATTCCAGAATGTGTATGCAAGATACGCTCCAACAAGCCATAACGCTGCATGAGCAAAATTAAGGATATTCATAACACCAAAAATTAGAGATAATCCCGAGGCGATGAGAAACAGCATTGCGCCTCGGGAAAGTCCGCTAAGAAATTGAGAAAAAATCAGAGAAAAGTCCATACTTTCTCCGGTTATCTCTTCTCTTTCGCTCTTGCTTCCACTATTTCTTCCTCCGGTCTCCATGACTCAGGTCCTTTTACTTCGACAAGATCATGATAAATCGGGAAAGGATATCTGGAATCATCGGCAATAACACCAAGATATGATGAACAACTCAACTGATTATCAATGCAGCGAAAAAACAATTTTCCTCTTGTTGTACTGATAATTGCGCTTTTCAAAGTGTCTTTTACCTTACTCGAATTTATGCTGTGGGCTTTGTCAATACCCTGCTTCAGTGCATAAACGGAATCGTATGACATCACAGCCCAATCACTGGGATATCGATTATATTTTGCCCTGAAATTCTTAACGAAATTAACCATCATGGGAACGTTCAAATGCGCAAAAAATGGTGCTCTGGATAAACCGATCAGTCCTCTCGTTATGGTTTTCGCCTGAGTTATAAGCTCTGATACGCTTATTAATGAGCCCGGATACGGAATTTTTTTAAAGAATCCATATGCTTTCGCCTGCTTTAACCAGTTTACATTATCTTTTGATGCAATCGAACCTATTACAAAATCAGGTTTTTGAGCCATTATAGCGGTTATATAAGAGGTGAACTGAGTTTCCCCCAACTTGGGCCAGTACTCTTTTTTTAATTTTAATTGCGGCGCAAACTGTTTCAAAAGAGCCACAGTATTACTCTGAGTAGATCTACCCCATTCGTAGTCTGAAGCAATAGTAATGTAGTTTTTCCAGCCTTTCTTTTTAGCCAATTTAGCTATGCCGAGAACAACCGCCTTTGCCTGCATATAACTGTTAGGTCCAACCTGATATGTATACGGACTGAAATGAATTTTGGTGATATTTTCAGAATTGCTTATAGCCGGAATATGAAGAACCTTATGTTCTTCGCATATCGGCTTTATGGCAACAGCACTGGCACTGGAATACGTGCCCAATATGCATCTAACTTTTTCACGTAAAATAAGATCTCTTGCCTCTCGAACCGCCACCGAAGGTCTTGTATGCGTGTCTCTTATCGATAATTTTATAGGGTATCTTCCGAGAAATCCCCCGGAACTGTTGATTTCATCTGCAGCTAATTTAATTGCAGCTATACCATCGCCACCATACAGAGCACCGGCTCCCGTACTTGGCAGTTCAACACCAAGACTGTATGTTCTCGGATCAGAAGCAGCCTCAGCGCCTTTTGTTGATGTCAATAGACTTCCGATAGAAGCTATTCCCGTTAATTCAAGAAATTCTCTACGTTTCATACTCATAATATCCCCCTTCTTTCGATAAACTATAATAAGATAGTTTAAATTTATACTCTTAGCTCAAATACCGTATTTTTGCTCATCACACCTATACCATAATTTCTACTACCCCCCTTTTTTTTCAGAAACCTGATTCAGATTTCTTAAAGATATCAAAAAAAATTAAAATGTCAAGTTTTTTTAAGAAATTAATTTATAAGCCACCTGATTTCATTTTTTGGCCAATCAAAAAGCAGAAAAGAAAAAAGTATTTGAGATTACCGTATATCCTTCGAGTGTTCGCAACGAAAGAAAAAATCATTGCAGCATTATTCTTTCCTGTTGTTATTGCGAGGAACAAAGTAACAAAATAATTCTGTCTGTGGTAAGATTACTTCTTTTGTCACTGCGAGACCGAAGGCCGCGGCAGTCTCATTAGATTCCCGCATTCGCGGGAATGACAGAGGGGAAAATCGACAAGCAGTTAAAACCGCCGATTTATCTTAAGAAAGTTGCGTCAAATACTTTTCCTGCAGGCTGCGAGCTCTAATAACTGATGTTACGCACTAAACGCAGTTTCAGCAAAAAGAGAAAGCGTTAGATACAAGGCAGGTTCTTGCCAGCGTAGCCGTAGCTACGGCGGCAAGGTTCCAACGCAGTAGATGATGCTTTATCTTTTTGCCCTTCGGGTGGCATATTAACGCATAATTGCTGTGTTAGTGTAACTTGAAGCAGCCGCGGCTGCTCCTGCGCACTGCCTTGCACTTATGCCACTGCAGCTGCGTTTAGTGCGTAACATCAGTTAATAAAAAAGGGTGAGCCCCCTTGCCAGGCTCACCCTTCTGGTTTGGATCAATTAATCTTTGGCTATGTCAAATGCAAAGACACGACCCCGTTAACTACGGAACAACACCAAAACTCGTATGACAACCTGCGCACTTATTTGTGACGGCTGCAGGAGTAACTTTTGATGTATCATCACTTTTTGCGTCCATCATTGCAGTTATAGCATCAGTAGTCATAACATCGAATGTATGAGAATGAATATCACCTTGCTGATAAAATTTAAATGCACCGGTTGAGGTGTTCCACACATCGGTTTTTAGACTGTTTACCCATCTTGCAGATTTAGCAGTTTTAGGCATATGACATGTTATGCAGCGTCCCATCGGACTTGCATCGCTAGTAGGAGTGTAAGGTTGTCCGGCCATTCCGTTACCTGTAACATCTGCAACATGTGCCATAATTACATCGCCTATAACGAGATTTCCGAGAGCAGAAGCCGGACCGCTTTCGAGATTGTCAACCATAGTTCCTGTTATCTCCCTGAAAGGATTATCATTGCCCTGCCCCAT
>JAADFJ010000016.1 GCA_013152955.1 Campylobacterota bacterium | reverse complement strand
GCTTCTTCTGCAGCAAATTTGAATGTTTCACAACCTCTTCGTACTTCACCTATAGAATATTTCCATGCTTTGCCCGCTTCTCTGCATATTATGGCTGCAATTTCATCTGAGCGTTTTGATATCAGAACTGCAGCTTTTTCCAATATTTTGGAACGTTCATAAGCCGGCATTGTTTTGAATGTCTGAAAGGCTTTTTCTGCTGCGTCGACTGCTTTATTCACATCCTTTGCCGATACTTTCGGAACCTTTGCTATAACTTCCGATGAATATTTATCTATCACGTCTATAGTTTCACCGGTTTCAATCCATTCTCCGCCGATAAAAGTTTTATACGTTTTCATATATTACCTCCTTAACTAAAAAAATAATTTTTATATCCCCAGGAAAGCCTTTTGAACCGATGGATCATCTAAAAGTTGTTTGGCATCACCGTTATTTACAACATATCCTTGTTCTAAAACATAAGCCCTGTTACTTATATTTAACGAAGCATGAATATTCTGCTCTACTAATATTATTGTAGTACCTTTGTCGGCAATTTCTTTTATTGCGGTCATCATATCTTTAACAAGTATAGGAGCCAGTCCTAAAGACGGTTCATCAAACATCAGTATTTCCGGTTTAGCCATCAAACCTCTACCCACGGCTACCATCTGCCGTTCTCCTCCGCTTAATGTTCCCGCCAACTGCCTTCTTCTTTCTTTTAGACGCGGGAACAAATCAAAAACTTTTTTCATTGTTTCAAACCTGTCATCGTAAGCTCTGGAATTGTAAGAGCCCATTTCTAAATTTTCCTCTACGCTCATAAAGGGAAACAGTCTTCGTCCTTCAGGAACATGTATAATGCCCCTTTCAACTATTATTTCCGGAGAAAGATTATCTATTCTTTTGTCATTAAATATTATACTGCCTTTTTTGGGATGAAGCAGACCGGAGATGGTTTTTAGAGTAGTTGTTTTACCTGCACCATTTGCACCTATTACGCTTAAAACTTCACCTTTTTCTATATATAGACTGACATCAAATAGAACTTCTATGTCTCCATAAGCTACATCTATATTAGCAATCTCAAGAAATGACATACTCATCTCCTAAATATGCTTTTATCACATTTTTATTTTTTGCTACTTCTTCGGGTGTTCCGCAGGCTATCTTCTCACCGAAATTCATAGCATAAATTCTCTTTGATACAGACATTATAACCTGCATTATGTGTTCTATTATCACTATTGTAACGCCATGATTATTAATTTTTTCTATAATTTTAAGCATATCTTTTATCTCATCCGGTCTCAACCCGGCCATAACTTCATCTAATAATAAAAGTTTCGGTCTGGTTGCAAGTGCCCGCGCCAGCTCTAATCTTTTTCTTTCCGGCAATGTCAGATTTTTTGCCAAAACATTCTTTTTTTCATATATATTTAAGAAATTTATGGTTTCTTCGGCTTTTTCTATTGCATCTTTTTTGTGTTGAGTTTTTACAAAAGCTCCGACCGTGACATTGTACAAAACAGTTTTATTTGCAAATGGTTTCACAACTTGGAATGTTCTCGCTAAACCAAGCTTGGCTATTTGATAGGGTTTATATTTAGTTATATTATGTCCATCAAATATTATTCTACCCGATGTAGGTTCCAGGTTTCCCGATATACAGTTAAAAAAAGTTGTTTTACCGGCACCATTTGCACCTATTATACCTACAATTTCTTTTTCATTAACTTCAAAGTCCATATTTTTTACAGCAACCAATCCGCCAAATTTTTTAATAATTTTCTCAGTTTTAAGAATAGCCATAGGATTTCCTTAAGATCGTTTTATTGTAACCATCTTTTTCACAAAACGGTTAAATATTTTAGTGAGCACTTCTTGTATTCCTCTGGGCTGATATATCATAACTAATACAAGTATTAATCCCAAAATAAACAGATGCAGTCCCGGCAGAGCACCGCCCAAATACGTGCGCGTTAATTCTCCCAGAGGTTTCAGCAGAAGTGCTCCCAATATCGGTCCGATAATAGTACCTCTTCCGCCTATAATTGCTATGAAAGCTATTTCAAATGACAGATCTATGCTGCCGACAGATTTTGGAAGAATATACAATATCCACTGAGCATAGAATGTGCCGGCTATGGCCGTAAAAAAAGCACTTAGAGCCATAGCAATTAACTTGTATTTTGCAACATTTACACCCAAAGATGCGGCAGCTTCAGGATCCTCGCCGCCCGCTATTAAATAGTAGCCCATTTTAGAGTTCATTAGAAAAACGGTTATAGCGAGCAATATTATCAACATTACTAGTATAATATAATAATATGGAATTCTGCTGACCCATTGAAAGTTTGCAAATGAATCACCTGAGTAACTAATCAAGATTCCTCTCGCCCCGCCTACATTTACAGAACCTATTTTGTCTATATTTTGAAACAGCACTTTAATGCCTTCTCCGAAAGCTATTGTAGCGAGAGCAAAATATGCTCCTCTGAGTTTAAATGTCGGGAGACCTATGATAATGCCTATTATAGCAGAAATTATACCTCCTGCGAGCATACCCACCCATGGAGAGATGCCATACTGTACAAAAAGTATAGTTGATGTATAAGCACCTATAGCGATAAATGCTGCATTGCCTAAGGGCAAAACTCCTGCAAATCCTCCCACAAAATTCCATGCTGTTGCAATATACATAAAGAACATAACAACTATGAAGATTTGTATATACCCTTGATTTTTAATAAAAACAGGTATTAAAAATACTACTATTGCCGATAACATCAGTAAAATCAGCTTAATTTGTTTTTCAGAAAATTTCATACAGTCAGTCTCCTAAATAAGTTAAAATTCTCCTTTAACTCCGAAGAGTCCGGAAGGTTTGACAAACAATATTATTAAAAATATGATATAAATAACTTCTATTGTCCAGCTATAGGCTATAAATTGAGAGCCTACAGATTCTATTAAACCAATTATCAAACCACCCACTAAAGCACCGGGAATGCTTCCTAACCCTCCAAGAACGACTATAACAAAATCCATTATATCCAAATGCATGCCTACTGTCGGATAAACATAGTAAAACGGCAGCAATACAGCTCCGGCAATTCCGCATATAGCTGTACCTATACCAAATGTTACATTATATATTTTATACTGATTGATACCCATTAAACTTGCAGCTTCTCTGTCCTGACTTGTTGCTCTTATGGCTTTGCCCATTTTAGAATATTTCAAAAACCAAAACAATAACCCTGAAACAGTTATAGATATAAAAAATCCTATTATTTTTGATAACGGGGCATAAAGACCAAAAATTGATATAGCTTTCGAAACGCTCGGCACGTTAATGGTACGATACTGGGCGCCAAAAAGCATTAGAGCGAGATTGTCCAGCATGTACCAAATTCCTGTTGTAACGATTATAACTCCTATCGGCTCTCTTACGTCTTTTTCGGATTCAAAAACAGGTTTAATTAAAAACTTTTGAATGTAATAACCCATAAAATATGTAAAAGGGACAACAACGACTAATGCTAAATATGGGTTTGTTCCTGTAAATTTCACAAACCAATATGTTGCAAATAAACCACTCATCAGAAATGCACCCTGAGCAAAGTTTATAACTTTTAAAACGCCAAATATCAATGTCAGACCCACAGCAGTCAGACCATATATACTACCCATCAAAATACCGTTAAGAATAGCAGATCCCATTCATTCTCCTTTAGAGCAAAAGGAGGCTTGCGCCTCCTTTTTGGTTAATAGTGATTTGGTTGTGGAAAAACTACTTTGAATCCGGCTCTTGCGTCTTCTTCAGGCCAAACCGTAACCCTTTCATATTTATTTCCTACCTTTCGAACCTGAACCAATATTAATCCGGCATCTACATTTTGTCCGTCTTTATCAAATTTGACATATGGATATGACATCACAGTAAAGGGACCTGTGGAAAGTTTGGAGCGCAGCATTTCTTTTCTGAATTTGTCGGGATTTGTCGAACATGTTTTTTTTAAAACTGCTATTATTGTATGCATGCCTACGTAAGCATCCATCGTTTCTCCGTTTACGTCAATTCCATAGGCTTTTTTAAACTTTTTGTTTAATTCTTTCAGACCGGGTTTATTCATGTCAGGAGCCCATTCGGACATATCAAACAGATAGTCTGCATTCTTGCCTGTGTTTTTTATAAATGCAGGATCTGCCTGTCCGCCGCCGCTTGATATAACTGCCCATGGTCTAACATCATAATTTGCCATAGTGTTCTGCAATAGTATGGCATCGGCAGCGTCAGAGACAACAAGCAGTATTTGAGGTTTGGCACTTTTTATTTTTAGCACAACAGGGGTTAAATCTGTAGCTGTTTCTGCATATGATTCGTTTAAAATAACTTTATATCCATGCTGTTTTGCCAATTTGAGCCATGAATCATCGAAACTTTTTCCAAAATCGTTGTTAATATATACGAGACCCAAAGTTTTAATTTTTTTATTTGTTTTTTTTGCCAAATAATCTATGAATCTAAACTGATCTCTTGTCCACCATGAATCTTTTGCCGCTATTCTAAATAGATATTTAAAGCCTCTTCCGGTTATTCTATCCATAACCGATACAGGTACCACAAAAGGAACTTTATGCATTTCTGCAACCTGACTTGCAGGATAGGTAACACCTGAGTTCCATGCTCCTGTTATTAAATCCACGTTGTCTCCGTTGATTAATTGTTGGACATCGGTTACCCCCACTGTGGGATTGCTTTTTGTGTCCAAATAGATCATTTTAATTTTTGCGCCGTTTAATTCCCCCTTACATTCAAATCCGCCGTTTGCATTAAACTGTTTTACAATAAACTCTCTCATCTTTTTACCTTCTACACCTGCTGATGCCGACGGACCTGAAAGCGGCAGGATATTACCTATTACCACTTCTTTCTTTTGAGCATTGGCGCTATTTACAAAAGCACCGGAAAACAACGTGACAAAGAAAAATAGCATCAAACTAAAACTAAACTTAAACCAATTAAGCTTACACATATCTCAATACCTCCTCAAAAAATTATTGTATTTTGTTTATAGCTTTTTCGAATATATTCATAGCTTTTTCTAATTGTTCATCTGTTATTACAAGCGGCGGTAAAAATCTGATAACATTACCGAATACGCCTGCCGATATAACAACCAACCCGTTTTTTATGCATTCTTTTATTATTTTAGACGCTAACACTTTGTTGGGCTTCTTATTGTTTTTTTCTATAAACTCTACAGCTATCATAGACCCAAGACCTCTAATGTCTCCCATATAATCATTTTCTTTTTGTAGTTTCTTAAGTCTGCGTATTATATAATTTCCTATTTCATTTGATTTCTCTACTAAACTGTTTTTTTCTATATATTCAATCGTTGCTGTTCCGGAAGCGCAAGCTATAGGATTTCCACCATATGTTCCTCCAATTCTGCCTGGACCGACGGAATCCATGATATTTTTTTTGCCTACAACAGCACTTAAAGGGATTCCCGAAGCTATGGATTTAGCCAATGTTATTATATCGGGGTTAATGTCATAATGCTCCACAGCGAACATTTTGCCTGTTCTTGCAAACCCTGTTTGTATTTCATCAACAATGAAAACTATGCCATGTTTTTTACATATTGCTTCCAATCCCAGCATAAATTCTTTGGGCTGAACAATAAATCCGCCTTCTCCCTGGATTGGTTCTATAATCATTGCAGCTATATCTGACGGATCTACTTCCGAAACAAAAAATTGCTCTATATAATCAAGGCATTCCATTGAGCACTTTCCATATTCTTTGCCAAAGGGGCATCTATAGCAATAGGCTGAAGGAACCTTATAAACTTCAGATGCAAACGGACCAAATTCATGCTTGTATGGTTTTACTTTGCTTGTTAAAGACATTGCCATCAGTGTCCTTCCATGAAATGCGTTTGAAAACGATATTATTCCTTTTCTTTTAGTGTATGCTTTGGCTATTTTTATGGCATTTTCAACAGCTTCGGCACCGCTGTTAAAAAAAGCAACTTTTTTATCATCCTTAATCGGTACTACTTTAGTTAGCGTTTCCGCCAATTTCAGATATGGTTCATAGGGCGTTATCATAAAACAAGTGTGAAGATATTTCTCAGACTGTTTATTGATTGCGGATATTACTGTGCTGACACAATGACCGGCATTTACCGAACCTATACCGCTATAAAAATCTATATATATGTTCCCATCCACATCTTTTAAAATGGCGCCTCTTGCCTCATCAATAAAAAATGGTACAAGCGTAGATATACCGTTTGCAACTAAAGCGTTTTTCTTTTTAAATAATTTTTCGCTTTTGCTAAATCCCTTTTTTACAAAAGGCAATTCTTTTCCCGTAAGCATTATTTCCTCCTCTTCGTTAGATTTAATTTCTGCATCTTTCTTACTACTGTAGATTGATTGATATTTAATGCTTCAGCTATCTCGTATGTTGAATTGAAACGACTTAGAGCTTCCCGCAATATTCTATATTCGGTATCCTGCATAGCTTTGTGTAAGTTTAGATTTTCCATACCTATATCATTATTTCTGCTTTTGCCGCTTTCTTTGTTTATATAGTCCGGCAGATCATTGATCGTTATCTCATCTGTATTTGACGTTATCGCGAGTCTTTCTACAAGATTTTCGAGCTCTCTGATATTGCCCGGCCATGTGTATTGCTGCATGCAGTTCAAGACGGCATTCGATAGAATTTTTTTATATTTATATTTTAAGTTATATTTTTTAAGAAAATAGATGGATAAAGTTTTAATTGCTTCTTTTCTATACCTTAGCGGCGGCACAGTGATAGGAATAACATTTAATCTGTAAAACAAGTCTTCTCTGAATAGTTTTTGTTGAACCAAATTTTTTAAGTCCCTGTTTGTAGCTGATATTATTCTTATGTCAGTACTGATATATTTGTTCGATCCAATTCTTCTTAAACGTTTTTCCTGTATTACATCAAGAAGCTTATTCTGTATTTGAAGCGGAATTTCTGATATTTCATCAAAAAAGACAGTTCCATCATTAGCACATTCTACCAATCCTTTTTTCCCTGCATTCTTGGCGCCGGTAAAAGATCCGCTTTCATATCCGAATAATTCCGCTTCCATAAGGTCTTGAGGTATTGCAGCGCAGTTAATAGTAATAAACGGTTTATTATGTCTTGCACTCAACATATGTATTTTTTTTGCCAACATGCTTTTACCAACCCCGGTTTCACCTTCCAATAATATTGTAGCTTCTGTGCTTGAAATCTTTTTTACTGTTTCCATAACGATTTTCATGGTGCTGTCTGATGCTATAAAATTTTTTTCTTCGGGGCTTGCGTTGGATATAATATTTTGGTAAACCTCTATAATATCTTGTGAATTTTGAAGTTTTTTTTGTAAAGTCATAAGCTCTGTTATATTTCTCGAATTTGTTACAACTCTTACTATTTTGCCGGTGGATTCATCTATTATCGGATTGCTTGTAACTACCAATGTTTCGCCTTTGTTTGTCGTCTGTACACCTGTAACTCTCTCTCTTTTTTTGATTGCTTTAAGTGTAAATGAGGGATTGAAATATCCGCTTTTTTCTAATTCCGAGACATGTTTTCCAATAACCCGGTTTCGCGATATACCGTAATTTTTCTCAGCTGCTTTGTTTATTTTCAATGTGTGTCCATCACCGTCTGTAACAAATATTTCATCAAATGAAGACTCCATAATTGCTTCCAATTCGTTTATTTCATACGTAAGTTTTTTTGTTAACTCTGTCTCATTTTTTGAAAATACGATTATATGAAAAGCCTCTACGTTATGTATGGAAATTTTTAGATTTTGCAGCAGTACAGGTTGTTGATTTAAATTTTGTATTTCTAAAGAAAACTTTTCTATAGTTCCGACGTACGAGTCTCTCAATAATTTTTCTGCAATATTATTGAAATATACTATATGATTATTTTTTAAAACTATAACGCCGCAATCAATAGGATCGGAAATTTTTCTTAGCAATATATCCCCCATTTTTCCTTTCTATTCAATGACTGATGTTACGCACTAAACACAGCTGCAGTGGCAATAGTAGCGTATAAGTGCAAGGTGTAACGCAGGAGCAGCCGGCTGCTTCAAGTTACACTAACACAGCAATTATGCGTTAATATTGCCACCCGAAGGGCAAAAAGATAAAGCATTATCTACTGCGTCGGAACCTTACCGCCGTAGCTACGGCTACGCCGGTAAGAACCCTCCTTGTATCTAACGCTTTCTCTTTTTGCTGAAACTGCGTTTAGTGCGTAACATCAGTCAGTAATTACTTAGCAATTACGGTTCCATTCTCTTTATAAAAGTCATGTCCAATGCGATACTCATATTTTTAGAATAAATCAATTTTGTGTTAATGCAAATAAGCATCAATTAGACAAAATTTTAGTGAAATGTACACTAAAGACTATCTCAAGAAACCGCTTAACATGTTGCTATTACTGCCCAAAGGGCAATTGATCGATTCGTCCATCCCTGTTGGAGTTGCGTTGAGAGAGCGGAAAGTCTCCATTTTTTACAAAGCTTATGACACGTATTTTGGCTGTGCAGCAAATGTTTAATCTAAGTAATTGACAATTGAAGTTTTTAGTTTTGAATTGCTTCTCTGCGGGTTTTTTATGAGATTTTCTATAAGATAAACTTCTGAAGGATTAACAAGTTAATTCAAAGAAACAAAACGCAAGTATACGGAAAATCTCATAAAAAGCTGCGAATCTACTTATTGTGCAGTGGTCTCATAATGCATACAGGCATCACAGCCAATGCAAAGAAGCATTAACGGTATCAATTTTACAACAGATATAGATATCTCTTGTATCCGTTTATGGATTAACAGAGATATTTTTGATATGGTCTTTGACTATTTCTACGCACTCAGCTCTGCTTTTAATCTCCAGCTTTGTCATTGCCCGTGCCCGGTAAGTGGCAACCGTTTTTTCACTAAGGTAAACTTTCTCCGATATTTCTTTATTTGTATATCCGCGTGCAACTTCGATTATTACACTTTTTTTCTCTGTCGCTTAAACTGTTCCATTGAGCGGTTTCATTAGATGCAGTCTGTTCATCTTTACTCTTTAGCGCAGAGTTTACAAATTCTCCGAGCAGTGATGGATATATATAGACTTTTCCCTCTGTGACGGTTTTGATAGCATAAAACAGATCATCGTCCATTGCTTTTTTCGGTAGAAAACCTGACGCTCCGGCTTTGATTGCAGCTTTCAAATGCTGCTGATCCTCATACATTGTCAATATTATAATTTTCGTATTATGAGAAACCTCTTTGAGCTTAGGAATCAAATCTATTCCACTTGTTTTGCCGAGTGTTATATCAAGCAGAACAATATCGGGAATTTTTGTTTTTATGCATGAAATTACGTCCTCGGCATTGCTTGCACTTCCTGAGACCGTAAAATCTTCCGATGATTCAAGAATCATTGTAAGCCCCGAAAGAAGCATTTTATGATCATCAACTATAAATATGCTGTATCGTTTCATTCCCCAATGTTTAGAAGCGTTTCTTCTGCGAGTAATTTTACTCCTATCAATTCAGCATGCTTTATAGAAGAGCTTGCAATGGGTGTTTTCTCTAACGCCTTAAATACTCTATGAGAAAAGCTTCTTATTGTTGCAGCGGAAAAATAGTCAAACGACAAGCTGATTTTTCCGCCAAGCAGAACCAGTTCAGGAGAAAAGAGGTTTGAAGCAGATGCTATTGCTATTCCAAGATAATTTCCTATGCGCAGAACAAGCTTTTTCAAACGCATATCCTGCTCTGAATTTTTAAAGAATTGCTTTATAGAAATATCATAACCCATTTTTTTAAGCTCTCGTCTGATTGCCCATTTTCCTATGACTGCCTCAAGACATCCTCTATTCCCGCAATGACATCTCGGGCCTGACGGCAGAATTGTCATATGGCCGAATTCGGCCGAAACTCCTCCGCATATCAAATTGCCGTTATATACGATTCCTCCTCCGACACCTGTGCCGAGCGTTATAAATAAGAGCCGATTTTTTTTGTAGATTATATGCGCTGCCCATGCCGCACAGTTTGCATCATTTTCAGCGATTGTTCTAATACCGGTGATCTTTTCTGCATGTTTCTGAATCGAAAAACCGTCGAATTTCATAAAATTTGGGGATTGCAGGATAATGCCGTTTTTCATTGCTCCCGCTACTGCTATGCCGATAGCATCTGCTTTGTATATTTTTGATTGGCCTGAGATGTAATTGAGAGTATCAGACGGCGGCATATTCGATAAAGATTTTATCTGGTCGAATTTTATAAGCTCGTTATTCTCAAAGAATGCCGTTTTGTAGTTGGTACCGCCCAGATCAAATGAAATAATTCTCATATAACTGTGCCGTACAGATCGTAAATATCAGCTTTTTGGATCCTTATATTATAAAATTTTCCGGCTGTCATTCCGGACGAATGAATTTTCCCATCTATTTGAGGAGACATTCTGTAGTCTCTGGCAATGTTTTGATTGTCAGCCAAACAACTTACAACTTTCCCTACAAACTTTTTATTTATCATATGGGATCTTTTTTGCTGATGGCGCATAATATCGGCCATTCTTGCCTCTTTTACCGGCTTTGCTATTCTGTTTTTATCGGTTTCCAGGTCATTTTCGTCGCTATAGGTAAAAACTCCGATATTATCAAATTTTATCTCATCTAAAAACTGTTTCAGCTCGATGATATCACTTTCTTTTTCTCCAGGATACCCGACAATCAACGTACCCCTGAATGCCGCATTCGTTATTTTTGAGCGTATTTTTGAAACAATATTTATAATATCCTGTTTATCATAGCCTCTTTTCATATCGGCCAATAATTGGGATGATGCATGCTGAACAGGCATATCGAAATACGGAAGAATCTTCTCTGAACCTGCTATTGTATCAATAAGTTCATCGGTAATTTCAGTAGGATACAGATAGAGCGGCCTAATCCAGAATTTTCCGTCAATGTCATCAATCTTTTTAAGCAGAGACGAAAGGCTCGTGGAATTGTCCCGCCCGTAATAGGAGCAGTCCTGGGCGACAATTATCAGTTCTTTTATTTTTTTAGACAACAGAAGGTGCACCTGGCTGAGAACCGTATCTTCGCTAATCGATTTGAAGTTTCCTTTGAAAGAAGGGATGGTACAAAAACTGCATTTATGGTCGCATCCGTCAGCTATTTTGATATATCCGTATGGAAATGTGGAAACAAGCCTGTCTGCAGTTTTTTCAATAAGCATATCTTTTGTATCAAACCAGAAATCTACCTCCGGTATTTGATCTTCTATCTTGCCTTTGTATCTGGAAACCATGCACCCGGCAACCAGAAGCTTTGCCCCTGTTTTCTTTTTTATCTCTATGGCGCTCAGTACTTCATCGATTGACTCCGATACTGCTTCTTCGATAAATCCGCAGCTGTTTATCATTATAAGATCGGCTTTGTCCGGTTTATCTACAATATTTATCTCAGAGTGAGCGAAATTTGAGGCAATATATTCGGAGTCAACTCTATTTTTAGGACATCCAAGACTTATTATATAAAGTCTTGTTTTGCTATCCAATGTTGAGATTTCTTGAAAAGCTTTTTTCATAAAGTGACCTTATATCGCTAACGGAAATATCGAGATTATTCATTCTGATTCTGCTGCCGGTGAAATTTCCAATTTTGTAATGTTCGATGCCGCGTTTGTCAAATTCGTCAAGTATCCTATCATCGGCTGTCACAATAAAACTTGCCGGAGATTCTGAAAACAGATATTCCGGATCCGAAAATTTCTCGGGCATAAGCAGCTTAAACCCAATATCAAATCTTATGGCAGTCTTAACAATTGCTACAGCAAGGCCTCCCAGAGAGATATCGGCCGCATAGTTTAATCTGCCGTTTTTTACCATATCGGAGATGACCTTTATTGTTTTAATTGACTCAATCCAGTCTATTTTCGGTATTGAGGGAAAGTCATAGAACGGATCATTCTTAATGAGCCAGCCGTAGGCCGAGCATGATAGAAGTCTTTCAGGCTTGCCGATCAAGTAGAGATCATCGGATTTACTTATCGAAAAATCAGGCTTCCCCGACGGCTTTCTTGTGCCTACCATTCCTATAACGGGAGTAGGCCAGATCGGCTTTCCCTCGGTTTCATTATAAAAGCTGACATTTCCGCTGACTACAGGAGTGTTGAGTTTCTCAGCCGCTATGGAAATTCCCTCTATTGATTCTGAAAAACCGTATAATATTTCAGCTTTGTCCGGACTGCCGAAATTGAGACAATCTGTCAGAGCAATCGGAGTTGCGCCTGTGACGGCAAGATTGCAGGCCGCTTCCAGCACAGTTCTCTCTGCTCCGTAGCGAGGGTTGGCAGCCGTTATATTGCTTTTGCCTACAACAGTTGCCGCAATCGCAACATCATCATCTTTTACACGGATTAAAGCTGCACCATAACCGACATCAAGCGTGTCGCCTCCTATAGTCTGGTCATATTGACTCATTATCCATGTTTTGTCTGCAATATTCGGATTTGTAATCAACTTAAGAATTGCCCGTTTTATATCTATACTTCTGTCAAGTTCTATATGGAAGCTTTTCTGTTTAGGTTTGCGGATCTTTTTTTTATAAACAGGTGCATCCGAAGAGAACAGCTTGGCGGGAATTTTGAATACAGTACCGGATTTTTTTAGAACCATTGTCGGTTCGGCAGTCACCTTTCCAATTTCGACTGCATCTAACTGCCATTTTTTAAATATATCGAACACAGCCTTTTCTTTACCCTTTTTTGCGATTACAAGCATTCGTTCCTGTGATTCAGATAGCATTATCTCGGAAGCGGAAAGCGGCTGTCTCAATGGAATTTTATCAAGATCAAGAATCATTCCCGTGTTGGATCTGTCGGCCATTTCAAAAGAGCTTGAAGCAAGTCCGGCTGCTCCCATATCCTGCATACCGGATACTGCACCGGTTTTGAAAAGCTCCAGGCAGGCTTCAAGCAGCAGCTTTTCAGTGAACGGATCTCCAACTTGAACAGTAGGGCGTTTTGCCTCAGTTGATTCATCAAAAACCGCTGATGCCATAGCTGCGCCGCCTAATCCGTCTCTGCCTGTTTTACTTCCAACATAGATCACCGAATCGCCGGCCGGAGCGGCACCGGTGAATATTTCATCTTTTTTGACAATTCCAAGACTAAAAGCGTTAACAAGGTTGTTTCCGTTATAACATTCTGCAAATCCGGTTTTTCCACCAATGGTCGGAATTCCCATACAGTTGCCGTAGTCACCTATACCGCGCACGACTCCATCAACCAAATACGCTGTTTTTTTATCGGTACTGCTGCCGAACCATAATGCATCAAGAGAAAGAACAGGTCTTGCTCCCATAGTAAAAATATCGCGCAGGATTCCTCCAACTCCTGTCGCTGCCCCTTGATACGGTTCAATAAATGAAGGATGATTATGAGATTCCATCTTAAAGACAATGGCATATTTATCAGATATGGATACAACTCCCGCATTTTCACCGGGACCGTAGATAACATCTTTTCCAGTTGTCGGAAATCGTTTCAAAAACAGCCTGGAACTTTTATAACTGCAATGTTCGCTCCAGAGACCTGCAGCTAATTTTACCTCAAGTTCGTTAGGAATTCTGTCCAGCTTTTTTTTTAGAATATCGTATTCGGATTGATCCAAACCGAATTTAATACAATCGCCTCTGCTTACCAATCTGTTCTCGTTTAAAAGATTTTCGTTTTTCATTCATATATCCTTATTATATTTAGTTGCAGTTTAGCTTCGATTTTTTGAATTGTTTCCTGCTTAGAATTTGTCAGTTGCAGGTTTTTTAGCGCTATAATCTGTAACTTCTTCTCAGGTTCTGGAAATAATTCAAAATTTCTATGTTTTTTTCTATCTTTTACAAACTTTATTGTTCTTTTTTATGTTTTGAGCGGCTGTCATTAGAATAACTTAAATTTCATTTTAGTTGTCATTTTACGAATGTTCGTTTTTTTTGGAGAATGCGGAATAATTTGATAGCTTTCTTTGTGCCTCTGCAGTAAAATTAACGGAGATTGCCCTGTTTGCTTTCCTATCATTTCAAGATAACTCCTTAAGTATAATAGCGGTTTCAATCATCAAAACCACTATTATTATACCGCTTTAGCGATTAAAGGCAACAAGATGGAGTTTTTGGGCAGGTACATAAAGACAAGATTTAGCGAAATACTCGTCTATTATGTTTATTGTGCAGTGGTCTCTTTATACAAAAATTATAAGGAGAGTTGAGAACGAATCTATTAATCCGTAAACAAATTGTTCTGAGTCCCAAATTCATCTGCCTGTGCGTTGTCTGCCTGCGTGCGGTTCACCCGCGCGGGGCAGGTATACAGACAGATCTTATCTGTGTTGCGAACTTTTACAATAGTCCTGCTGCTGCCTGCAGTTTATATCTTGATGAGGTTAATCTAGACTCTCAATCTAAAATACTTAGAATTAATATAAGTACCCTTAAGAATAAAATCGATTTTAAACCGTTGTTTCAATACTCAAAAGTTTCGGTCCCTGTTTCGTGACAAATTTTCCTGCTTTTGTTTCCCATATCCATCCTGAAAATCCATATCCTCCGATCGGTCTTGTAACCAGCGCTCCGCGCCAGCTTTCTCTTCTCGGCTTGTTGAAGCTTGTTGTACCGAATTTTCCAAACACAAAATTGTCTACCTCGTGTGCATATCTTTCTCCCTTTAGATGTTCAGAAAGCTCCCATGCATCTTGTCCTCCCCAGATCGAGGCTCGCAGGCAATATCTATTGTCAATAGCGACCTTGTATGCATCCTGCTCATCGGAAAACGGCATTATCATACTGACAGGACCAAATATTTCATCCTTCATGCCTATCATTGAAGGGTCGGCATCTGTGATTATGGTAGGCTGCACCATATTTCCTTCTATTCTGCCGCCATAGACGATTTTTCCGTTTTTCTCTCGGGCATCCTTTATTATCTTTTTTAATCTTTCAATTACAAAGTCACTGGCAATGGGAACAATTTTGAGTTTTCCCGGGTCGGTCTCATTATCCACTTCCTCGGTTTGTCCTATAAACTCATTAATAAAAGTATTATAAATTCCTTTTTGAACCAATATTCTTTCCGGAGCAGTGCAGGTTTGACCGGAATAGCCGTATTTAGCCTGAATCAGATCATCTATTGCATCATCCAAAGGAGCATCATCAAACACCACAAACGGATCGTTTCCCGGTCCCTCAAAAATAAGTTTTTTCCCACTTTTCATAACGGTTTCTCTGTATGACAGAATATTTTGATCGGAACCAAAAACAATTATGGCATCGGTACAGTTATCGTTGAGGACATTCTGAAGAAATCTTTTCCCCGGTTCGTACGAAAATCGTATTTCATCACCGAATATCGGTTTGTATAATCTTTCGGTCAGATGCGAAATTTCGCTTCCTTTGCTCGAAAATTTTACTTGAACGTTATTGCCCGCAATCCAGACGGAGAGTATCACAACATTAAGCCATGCCGATCCATCATATGGAAGCATTACGGCTACATTTCCTATCGGCTTTTTCCCTTCTATAATTTTTTTTATTCTTGGAAACAATCTCAACTGACTAATATTGTGATCCACTTCTCTGGCGCAATCATATTTACAAAACCCCAGATCATTCATGGCAGTATTTATATATTCATTCCTGCTGGCAAGGAGGCTGTCTGTGAAACGCCAAATCTTTTTAATATTATTTTCGAAATCAGACATGATTAGTTCCTATGTTCAATGATGAACTTAATTTATTGAGCAGTTTATCCAAAAATTCCAATTCCAGCGGACTCAAAACATCAAATCGCTTTTTGAATTCGTCTTGAAACTTTAATAGTAAAGATTCCACTTCCGTATTACCTTCTTTGCTTAAAAACAGGGTTTTATCTTTTTTTTCCACAAACATTCTTTTTTCCAGCTCTGAAGAGACCATAGATATATTGCTTTTGGCTAAAAATAGTGAGTCGGCGAGCTCCTGCTGCTTGAGAGGAAGACGACTCATATAGAGTTTAAGCATTACATCAAAATGACTTTTAGTCAAATGATGTGCATTGAGGATTTTACGGATTTTGCATCTTTCAAACTGATAGACCTTTTTTAGCTGTATCCACATTTTAGTTTCGATCGATAATGCTATTATTTTGTTCATTAATGAACATTATAATGACAAAATTATGATTGTCAACTCTCCTGAATATTAAATTCAAAGAAGTAAAGTTTTTTAACCAATCAAAAACTAAGAGTCACTTGCAAAAAAAGAATACTTTCAGGAACAAAGAACTTATATGATTAACGGAAAATCTTGACCGAATTTTAGAAGAATTGCAGATTTTCGTAAAAACAATAGAAAAGCTTTAGAGAGTCCTTTCAAGGAATTTCTCAAGCTTTGTCATAAGGCTTGAGCCTGCATTCAAGACTGTTGCAATTGATGAGAGCAAGATAATGAGACCACTGCACAATAAACAAATTAAGGAAAAAGTTGACAAATACCGAAAAAGCCGGATGGGCCTGATTGCATTGAACAGGAAAGCGGAGCATCTGTTAATAATTCACATAGCGCCTTTTCTTTTTTGCTAAAGATGCATTTATTGCACAGCGGTCTCTAAGGTACGTTAAAAAAATATAATAGATATGTCTACCTACTTTCAATGCACATTGAAAATTTCATATACATTTTAAAACATTGCTTGCAAATGACGGTCGGATGATGCATTTCTAAGCAATGTCAGACATTTTATCGTGATTTATTCAGACCATATCTTTTTTTTAGGTTTTTTAGAAAAAATACAAATAACGATGCAAATGTGAAGAAGGCGACCGAAGCCAAAATGACAACTAACTTTGTCCATGGCTGGCCTTGCTGTTCCCGAATTGCAACTAACAGAAATGTTGTTCGTATCCATTCAATTGAGCCGAGTATTAGAATAATCTGAAAAATTCTTGCAATAACAGCTTTTCGTATAAAAAGCCCTATTGGCATAAGAAGAGATAATATTACAAGAGGAATAATATCCGCCCTTAAAAAATGAGCTGCCAGCAGAAGCATACTAAATAAAACCGGCAGCAGCTGAATAAATGTTAGTATGCCTGTTTTCATTTTATTACCGTTCGATTTGTTATTCTGCATAAAATCTCCATTTGTCGTGTACGCAATGACGCGCATAACTTTATTTATTATACTATTATATTATGCTGCCCGGACATCAAGGCAAGTTGATATTATATCCATCTTCCCTTGATGTAAACTGTCATCATATAAATCGTGCAGCAGACTTCTTCAACCGTTCTATGACTTCGTCTAAGATTAGTTGCTCTTGCTGTCAATACCAGTTGAATCTAATCATTAGGGACCCGTTTGCACAATTGCCCAGAACGGAGAGCCGTTGGGTCGTACTGTAACTTGTTCACCGGGACGCAGACAGCGAAAGTTGCTCATTTTGTGCGTGTCTTGAATAGTAATAGTTGCACCTGACAGCAGCTCAATTCTGTTGTAACAGTGACTGAGGCCTTGACTGTCCGGTGAGCAGTTCGAATCCGTCCTGACGATACCGGAGGTAGGACCCGGTAGTCTGCCTTGGACAATCGGTGCAAAATAACGGCCTCCTTTACCGTTCATATACCAGGAAGTCGGACCCTGTACCCCATTGGGGAGTTTGGGCTCCCAAGCCTGTGCTGAGGAGAGGACGACAATCCTATGACAAAAAGTCCGGTGATTATAAGAGCAGACAGTAGTTTTCCGCGACCAATATTATGCGAACTCATAATTTCTCCTTCTTATGCGATAAGTGCAAAACAACTTGTGAGGGTGCAATCAAAGCTATACTGAGAATGCCTCTCTTGCCTGATGATTCAAAACTTTCCATTTCCATCTCCTTTTTTTGTACATAGTCAAAAGTCACAAACTTTTAATAATGTCGTTTGTAATAACTTCTGCAGATATATACGCTTAAAATTATCCTTATTGTGCAGATGTTTCATCATTTCTCCTGCATTTTTCTTGACATCTGCAGTTCTACGTTAACCTTAATTTTTGCGGTACCCGGTGATAGCTGCATATTTTGATTGTTAGATCTTGCCAATCCTGCTCGATATAATGTTTTTGCACTATTTGCCATAGTATACGAAACAGGATACATCGGATTAAATCTTATCTGAAGATTACTTATTAAATATCCTCCGCCTAAAATTTTGTTGACTACAATTAGTTTCATTTTTGCTTTATTTAATGCTTTTTTGAATAATACCGCCTTAACAGCTTGTTTCAATCGATCTGACACAATAAATCTTATATTTATCGGTTTAATACCTGTTTTATATTGAAAATTTTTGTTTGCTATGTATCTCAGTACCGATGCAATTTTGTTTATCTTTTTGCTGTCTATGGAAACAAAAACAACTGCCGTTTTAGAGTATCCGTAGGCATCTTTTGTTTGAATATCTTGTTTGGGAAACAGGTTTTTAAGAAAAAACAGAAAGTTATTGTTTATCTTTGTTAAACGCCGCAGAGCCATATTGTAATTGTCGCCTTCTGCGTATACTTTGAAATCAGCTTTGACCTTATCGCTATCTACTGTTTTTGACAGATAAAACGAAGTTGATATTATTGAATATCTGTTTTCGGCAATATCTTTAGCTGCCGCCGAATTGGCAAAAATTAATAATACAGTCAATGAAACAAATAATTTTTCTATTTTCATACAACACCTCCCTGTCCGTTTCAAATCAACTTTCTCTTGCTGCGGCCTTTATATTCTATGGCAGTCTTTCGGTTACGTTTTCTACGTTAACTATGTTATAGGCAAGAACAGAGTTTTGGCAATATCTTTATCGTCGGTAATTATGAGATCGCTGCACAATGCTGATATTATTATAATCGTAAAACCTTTAGTTGTTTGCAAGCGAACCGGACTATGCGAATATTTAGATCATTTTTTTATAATAAGCGGACAAAAAAGGCTGTTCGATGAAATGAAGGATAAAATTAAAATAAAGGAATCAAATAAAGAGATTGTTAGTAACCGGCCTAGCGCTTATACGCTGCTATTGCCACTGCAGCTGCGTTTAGTGCGTAAGGCCAGTAATAATTAACATAACCGCTTTTGGTATTGCAACATCAATTCATCATCGTATAATGCTGCATATGAATGCAGAGAACGCAGCGTTCGCAGTTTGATTTCGGAGGTCATTTCAGATGAAACTGATAGATATTAAAAATGCAAAGTCAGGTATGAGACTTGCAAGGGCAGTAGAGAATGCCTCCGGAATGATACTTTACGGAGAAGGAATTAAACTGACGATACCCATTATTGAGAAGTTCAACTCACTTAATATCGACTCAATTTATGTTGAAGGAAAATCAGAACCCAGACTGTCAAGAGAAAGGTATCTTGATGCTGCCGACATCGCTTTCTCAAAAGTTTCAGATAACCCTCTGATGAATGAAATAAAAAAGGGTTTCACGGAATATATAAATTCGCTTTATGAATAAACAGTCATACGCAGATGTCAGAAAAAAGGTAGAAAGGCTAAGTTCGCTGCCCACGATTCCGCCGGTTGCAACCAAAATTCTAAAATTAATCGGTTCTGAAAATATCTCGTTAAATAAGGTTACAGAATTTATAAGCCGCGATCAGGCTCTTTCGGCGAGGGTACTTAAAATAATAAATTCGCCGGTATATGGTTTTCCAGGGAGAATTTCATCAATCAGTCAGGCTGTAATGCTTATAGGAATTGGTGCTTTGAAAGGCATGCTTCTTGGAATATCCATGTTTGATATGATGCATAAGACAATGATGGGACTTTGGGAACATTCAATTGGCACTGCTGTGGCGGCAAAGGCCATTGCAACAAAGGTTGGAATGAAAGAGATTGAGGATGTGTCGGTTGCAGGCCTAATCCATGACATAGGAAAAGTTGCTCTCGGCATATGTTATCCTGAGCTTTATAAGAATGTTATAATTGCTGTTGGAGAAAAGAAAATCTATATTGTAGAAGCCGAAGAGAATATTATCGGCGCAAATCATGCAGAAGCTGGAAGCTGGCTTGCGAGAAAGTGGCGTTTTCCTCTAAGCCTTGTTAACTCAATTGAATACCATCACAATCCCTCGGCAAGGCACTCATCTATGACAATTGCGATCGTGCATCTTTCCGATACAATAATAAAAATGATGGGGTTTGGTTTCAGCGGTGATCCGTTTGCTCATCGGATTGAGCGAATCGCATGGGATACTTTGGCTCTTACAGGAGAGGATTTGAAGGGAATATTTATAGAAATCGAAGAAGCAATATTGAGTCAAGAGACTTCTATATTCTGATGAAATCTATAGCTGTCGTATCGGATAATGAGCTGATCGGCAGCAGCATTCTTAAATATCTCAAGAATTTAGGCAAGTTTGATGTAACTATACTAAAATCTAGCAAGGGAATTATAGGCAGAATTTATAATGCCCCTCCATCGCTGCTTATAATGGATGACGGCAAAAGTCTCAAAAACTATGTTAAAATAATTAGAGATGATCCTATCTTTAGCTACCTGCCGATTATCATACTTCTTGAAAAAGGAGAGTTTATAGATAATTGGGACGATTACCCTGTAGACGACTTCATATTCAAACCGATTGACAGGAATAATTTTCTTATGAGAGTTGCACTATCTATCCGGCGTGCCCACAGGATCGTCGAGATAAACCCTTTGACTATGCTTCCCGGAAATACACCCATTATAAAAGAAGTTCAGAATAGGCTGGATAATTCTATGCAGTTTGCTCTTGCATATGCAGATCTTGATAACTTTAAACCATATAATGACAGATACGGTTTTACCAGAGGCGATGAGATCATCCGTATGACAGGTCGTCTGATAACCAATATAGTAAAGTCTCATGATCCTGAACACGGCTTTGTGGGACATATCGGCGGCGACGACTTTGTATTTATGGTTGTACCGGAAAAGGTAGGAATAATATCAGATGAGATTGTAAGAAATTTCGATAAAATTATTCTATCTTTTTATGATACCGAGGATATAGAAAGAGGGCATATCGTTTCTCATACGAGAAACGGGAAAGAAGAACGATTTTCTCTCCTTACGATATCCATAGGCATTACAATAAATCGTAAATGGTTTCATCATTACGGAGAGATGAGTTCAGCCGTAACCAAGATTAAAGCGCATGCGAAAGACTATAAAGGAAGTGTATACTGTATTGACAGAAGAGACTACCATAAAAAAGATTAGTTTTTTTAAAGTTCAAATAAGAATCAATCTAACTGTGTGCTGCCGAGGATATTTTTGATGTTGCTGTCTTAGAGAAAAAAAGAGAAATTGCAGGGGGTGCTTGCAATATCTGTGATATACTGAAGAAATTAAGGTTGCTTTTGCGCTTTCGATAATAAAAGTATGGAGACGAGCAGTTAAGTTAGGTGGTCTGCCTGTTTTTTAATGTGTAAAGGGATTTCTCATTACTTATGATGGCAATGACTGCATAAACCAAAGACCGTTGGTGAACCGTTAACAAAAAGATATCTCGAATTTGATGCATGGGGATTGTGACAGCTCGAGCATGAAAGTTCTCTTCCCGGCCTGGCCGGATCCGGAAAGCCTTTAGTGGGATGCCCTTTATTGCTAAACACAAATGCGGCAATAACATGTATGCCCGATGCTTTATCCACATGGCATGTGACACAGAGATTCCATATAGGCTTCTTGAGCCAAAAAATGTTGTTCGAAGCATGGGGATTGTGGCAGATGGTGCATTTTCCTGTTGCAGTCGGACCATGCCAATATTTCTTTCGTGTCCATTCTTTTTTGCTTGCTACATGACAAGTAAAACATAACTTGCTGTCTGGCTTCGGCGTGAGGTATTTAATTGGTCTGGAGTTTTTATTGTGGCAGGTAAGGCAGTCCCACCGTGCAGCAGGACCGTGAACATGTTTATAGTCGGTTATTTTTTTATGACATTGATAGCATATAGAGTCTTTCAGTTTCATAGGCTTCGGGTAATTGTCTGCCAGGTTTATAGTATGACACTGCTTGCAGGCATTTTCTCTGCCTTTTTCATGAAAAGGTCTTTTCTGAAACTCCGGTGGATGAGTATGAAACTTACTGGAAACATCTGACTGATAAAATGCGACAATCTTTTTGGATTCTACAACTTTACCTTTTACTCGAGCATTTACAACTATCTCATTCGGGCCGTATTTCAGAGTAAGGGTTTTGCAGACGAACTTCTTTCCTTTTTTTACGGGTGCCGTTATAGTTGTGCCGTTATATTTAATGACGATTGAGTCTAACTCAGGGGAGTTTATTTTTATAACTATAGCCATTAGCCCGCTTTCAAATAAGGTCTTATCCGGAGGCTCGATAATAGAGAATTTTCCCGTAGAACTCCATGAAACATCTGCTGCTGAAATAATTATCAAAAGAATGTATGCTGTTATTACTATAAATTCGGTATATCTGCGGTATGAGAGTGCATAGCTTTTCAGATCAAAAATTTGTTTCAATCGATTTCCCTCTGCGTACGCTGCAAGTTTTGCGGTGGCTATTAGTGAATATTTAAAAACAGCTCAATGGCCTTTTTGTAATCGGATGCCGCTTCTTTAAACATTTTATTGTTCTCATAAACCTTAGCTCTGAGTAGATATATCATAGGCTCATATGGATTTAGCAAAATTGCCTTATCAAAAAGTTTAAATGATTGTTTCAACTGTCCATCCTTTGACAGGGCATATGCAAGATAATAATATGCCGGTGTGTAGGCATTTTTTTTGACAGCCTTGCCGAGAATTTCTATTGCCTTTTTCGTTCTGCCGGTTTTCAAAAGAAGATATCCAAGCTCGCTCATTGTAACCACATTTTCAGGTTCTACGGAAAGCGCCTTTCTTAGAATTTTTTCCGCTTCCATATCTTTACCTTCCGAACCATAGAGTTTAGCCATTTCTATATAGGGCAGAATATATTTTGGGTCTTTCTTTATAGCCTTTTTGAACAATGCATTGGCCATTACATAAATTTTCTGTCTTGCGAAACGCCTGCCAAGATTTGTATCTGCAACAACATCATAACGCGGCATATGCTCCGGCATCACCTTTCTGTGCGGAGACTCACCTATTAAGGTAAGCAGATAACTAAACATATTCTCCGTGCCGATAACAGGAAGCGCAGGAAGTTCATAAGATATTTTACCTCCCGATATAACAATTGTAGACGGCAGCGCTATAACATCGTAGCTGCGAAATGTTTTTAATCCGTTGTCGACGAGGACAGGGAAGGTAATCTGCAGTTTATTGATAACCTTTTCTATGTTTTTCATATCTTTATCGGAAATTGCCTGATTGTCTACATTTACACCTATAACCTGCACACCCTTGTTTTTATATTTTTTATAAAATTTTTCAAATCGTTTCAATGCCTTTGGAGAATTGATGCTCCATGTTGCCCAGAAAAGGATTACAATCACCTTTTTTTTGGAATAGCGAGACAGACTTATTTTTTTGCCGTCTATATTTTTGAGAGAAAAATTGGGGGCTTCTCTTCCTGCCTGAAGCAGCGCCTGAGCATTGGCAACATAGGTAAAAGAAATAAAAAATATAATACTGATAAATATTATTACGGGATTCGATCTTACCCTTTTATTAATATGTTTCATTTTTACTGCTTCTATAAGCTTTTATACTCATTTTAAACTGCTTCACGGCATTTTTGTAGTCTTCAAACTTTTCGTAAACTATGCCGAGAAGATAATAAGCTTTAGCTGGATGAGGATTTAAAACTATTGCGGATTTCAGATATTTCTCGGCGGTTTTCAGCTTATTTTCTTTTATCATCACCGTACCGATGCCGACCTTTGCTTCATTTGATACGGGATTAATTTTTAAAGCGGCCTTGTATGCGGCGGCAGCTTCGCCGAATTTTCTCTTTTTTAAAAGTAGTCCTCCAAGTTTAATATATTCAGCACTGTTTTCGGTATTCTTTTTTATAAATTCTCTGGCTGTCTCTATTGCATCATTTAGCTTTGTATTATTAGAATGTTCAACGGATTTAATTTTTGGTCCGTTTATAATTATCGGAGTGTTGTTTTGGGTGCAATAAGCGTTTGCCGGGAAAAGATATATCATTAAAAAGAATATCGGCAAGCCTGAAGTGAGCCTGCCGATACTTTTTATTGTCTTCATTCTACCTGTTTTTAATAGCTTTTATTCTGTTGAAGTAACGAGTCACATGACATCCCGGAGAACAGGAACCGCCATTCTTGGTTTCTTTGAATCCTATAGGTAATGCCCACGCTCCAAATGGAACGCTGTTTCTTATATGAAACGGATTGTTGGTTGCATGGGGACTGTGGCATGCTATGCATGTGCGGCCTTTAACCGGTTTATTGACATGAACATAGTGAAGATTTTGGCTGCCGTTCCTGAAACCGGTTAGCGTTGTGGTTCTGGGGGTGAGAACAAGTGATTTTTCATGACACATAAAACAGAGCGCATAGTTTTTGACCGCAAAAGGTGCATAAAATGTAGGCGGGAAATATTTTCGGAGCATCCTGAAGTTGTTTGAGCCATGAGGATTATGGCAAGCCGTACAATCCTTCTGCTTTATAGGACCATGCCAGTCTTTATACTTGGCGAAAAATGCTTTCATATTAGGAAGCATTTTGCCGTCCGTAGCCTTGATGCGTTTGTCGTGACAGCTGAGACAAAGTGCCATAGGCTGCTTTATAAGTTGATAGGGGTAATTGGAAAAATGCGGATTATGACATGCAAGGCATCCTTTTTTAGTTTTAAGAGCACCATGTTTTGTTTTTACTTCGGCTATCCATGCTTTTTTCTTTTTGTGACATCCCAAACATAGTGCCTTCCTTCCCGGTGCCTTAAGTTGATATTTATAGTTTGTTGCATGAGGACTGTGACAGCTGACACAACTTTTTTTTACCGGCGTATGAACAAATTTTGCTGTTTTGACGCCTATTGCCTTATCCGTATGGCAGGTAAAACATACATTATTGCCTTTAGCCATCAACATCTTTGGGAAATTGCTTTGATGAGGATTGTGACATACTGTGCATGTTCCTAACGCGACAGGACCATGGATAAATTTTTTGTCTACCATCTTTTTGCTGTGGCATTTAAAACATAAGCCGGGTTGTTTGTTGCGCAGCAAAAATTTGTATTTGGAGTGGTGCGGGTTGTGGCATTGAGTGCATAAGCCTGCCTTGACGGCACCATGGACATGCTTATCGCTCTCAAAATTTTTCTTGTTATGACATTTAAAACATAAACCTGAGATTTGCATCGATAGCGGCTTGAATTTGTGTCTTCCCGTCTTAACATGACATATTGTGCATTGGCCTACTGCGGTAGGTCCATGCACATATTTGCCCTTGTTTATTTTACTGTGGCAATCGGTGCATTTTTTGTTGTCCACTCTGATGGCAGCATTTGAAATGTTTGGACTTCCCGTAAAGCTGTAAGAAAGGAAAAAGATAGTAAAGAAAAATCCTACTAAAAATAAGATTAATATATTAGTACCCTTTTTAACCATAAATAACCTCCTTGCTTCAGTTATTTCTCTCAATCTAATATTAACCGTTTCTTTGATATGTGCTGTGACACATAAACAATATTATTAATTATTGATAAACGATTTTATATGAAAACTTGCGGGAGTCAAGGCAGGCAAATTGATAGCGCAAGACGATATTTGTAGTTTTCAGCAAACTATCTTATTGAAAAACAACTCATAAAGAAAGTTTGTATGCAGTTTATTGCCGGCAATGCGTGTCGTCTATTGCGAAACCAACGCATCAAAGTTGCTTCTAATGTCTGCCTTCTATGATCTGTATGTGGCTTTTAGAGTTGCCCTTATTTTTTTATACGCTTCATCAGAAGATTTTCTTAACATCTTTTCTCAAATGCGGAACAGAAGAAAAGAAACCACAGGCAGGATGCCTGTGATACACTAAGAAGCTGAG
>JAADFJ010000015.1 GCA_013152955.1 Campylobacterota bacterium | reverse complement strand
ATTTCCTGCTTTCTTTTCGGCATAATCATATCTTTTATAGAAATCGAACTGCCTGAAAGTGCCGCCATTTTGAACCCTAAATTTTTTATATTATCAAGAAAACTCACTGTACTGATATTTCCATATTCCTCATATACTTTGTCTGCAATAGCTGCAATATCCGCTTTCTTTATCAACCTGTTCACTTGCGAAAATGGAAAATCATCGGGAAGCAGATTGGAAATCAGCAGTCTTCCAACAGTTGTATCAATAATTTTACCGGCCATTCTTACCTTTATAGACGCATTTACCGCAATATGAGAAGCATTGTACCAACAAATTGCATCCTGCTTATCGGCAAAAATCATGCTTTCGCCTTTTGCACCGGGCATCGGTTTTGTAATATAATAGATGCCCAAAACCATATCTTGAGAAGGTTTTGCTATGATTCCTCCGTTTGATGGAGAAACAACGTTGTTATGAGCAAGCATCAGCATGATACCTTCCGCCTGAGCTTCATCAGATAAAGGCAGATGAACAGCCATTTGGTCTCCGTCAAAATCGGCATTAAACGCCGCACACGCCAGCGGATGAAGATGTATAGCTTTATCATTGGTTAACACCGGGAAAAAGCCTTGTATAGATAGTCTGTGAAGCGTTGGAGCTCTATTGAGAAAAACCGGATGTTCTTTGACTGCTTTTTCCAGAATTTCCCAGATATGTTCCTCGCGGCGCTCAACCTGATGCTTGGCCGCCTTTAATGTTGTCGCATATCCCTCTTCTTCAAGCAGATGATATACAAAGGGTCTGTAAAGCTCTAAAGCCATCTCTCTGGGAAGACCGCACTGATCAAACGAAAGATCAGGACCGGAAACGATAACGGATCTTCCTGAATAATCCACCCTTTTACCCAATAAATTTCTTCTGAATCTTCCCTGTTTTCCCTTCAGATTATCGCTCAAAGATTTAAGCGGAAGCCTGTTTGAACGTCTCACTACCTGCTTTCTCTTGCCGTTATCAAGTAAAGAATCAACCGATTCCTGCAGCATTCTCTCTTCATTGCGCAAGATTATTGAGGGAGCCTTTAATTCAATAAGTTTTTTGAGTCTGTTGTTTCTATTTATAACACGTCTATATAAATCATTCAGATCCGACGAAGCAAATCTGCCTCCTTCAAGCGCAACCAAAGGTCTCAAATCCGGAGGAATAACAGGCAGAACAGAAAGAATCATCCATTCCGGGCAGTTCTCCGAACGTATAAAATATTCAACTATTTTGAGTCTTCTGGACAATTTTTTCTTTGTGACAACAGATGATGTAGCATTTTGGGCAGCTATAAGATCAGATCTCAAAGAATCAAGATCCATGTTTGCCAAAATTTTAGACAATGATTTTGCACCCATGTCCGCCTCAAAATTGTCGCCATATTCCTCTTTAACAGTCTCGTATTCAGACTCTGCTATAATATCACTCACAGAAATTTCTTTGAGCTTGCTGTTGGTAACAACATACGCCTGATAATAAACGACTCTCTCGAGATCCTTTGCTTTTATTCCCGTCAATATCGAAATAATACTTGGTATGGAACTGAGATACCAAATATGCGCAACCGGAACTGCCAGTTCAATGTGGCCCATTCTATGTCTTCTCACTCTTGATTCCGTGATCTCAACACCACATCGTTCGCACACAGTTCCTCTGAATTTCATCCCTTTATATTTGCCGCAGAGACATTCGTAATCTTTAATCGGTCCAAAGATTTTAGCACAAAAAAGACCGTCGGGTTCAGGCTTCAGAGTTCTGTAATTGATCGTTTCTGCCTTTTTAACTTCTCCGTTGCTCCAATCTTTTATCTCCTCGGGAGATGCTATTTTTATTCTTATAGCATCGAAATCATTCGATGTTTTTGGCTTAGCTTTTAATACCGTATACATAGCTTTTCTCCTTACCTGGTCTCTTTCAGAAGTTCTACCGAAAGACCTAAACTTTGAAGTTCTTTTACCAGAACATTAAACGACTCCGGCAATCCTCCAAGCGGCACCGGTTTGCCTTTTACAATAGCCTCATATGATCTGCTTCGTCCCTCTATATCATCCGATTTCAATGTAAGCACCTCCTGAAGATTGTATGCCGCTCCATACCCTTCAAGCGCCCACACCTCCATCTCACCAAAACGCTGACCTCCAAACTGAGCCTTTCCGCCAAGCGGCTGCTGCGTAACCAGAGAATAGGGACCGACCGACCGCGCATGAACTTTATCTTCAACCATATGGTCAAGTTTAAGAATATGAACAACACCAACCATAATCTTTTGATCAAAAGCTTCTCCGGTGATACCGTCATATAGAGTATATTTTCCATCTGCCGGAATTCCGGCAAGTGCCATAAGTTCGTCAACATCTTTCTCTGAAGCGCCGTCAAAAGCCGGCGTAGCCATAAACGCTCCGTTGCGCCAATCATCAGCATACAGCATAAGTTCCTCATTCGAGAGAGAGTCAATATATTTTTTTGTATCTTCATCAGCATTGGAAACGGCTGCAAGCATAATTCCTTTTACACGGTCAAGATCATATCTATTTAGAGCTTCATCTATCAATTTCCCTATACCTTTTGCCGCCATGCCGAGATGAGCCTCTAATATCTGACCTGCATTCATTCTGCTCGGTACACCCAAAGGATTTAAAACAATATCTACAGGCTTGCCGTCCTCCATAAAAGGCAGATCTTCTTCGGGTAATATGCGTGAGACAACCCCTTTGTTTCCATGTCGACCGGCAAGTTTATCTCCAACCTGAAGATGTCTTTTATGAGCAATAGTAATCTTAGCAATTCTCAAAATTCCGGTTGCAAGTTCTTCGGTGGACTCAATTGAAGAAACATTTTTCCGATAAGATGCCTCAGCGGCATCAATCATTTCATTATAGTGAGTCAGAACCGATTTTATTTTACTGTTAAGGGCATCATCAGTCGTAGAAATATGAGAAAGCTCTGAATATTTCAACTTAAGCAGTTTCTCTTTTGTAATCATATCCGCTGCTTTTATTATATACGTACCCCTTCTTTTTACTGAATTTGCAGCTGTCGCACCCCGCGCAACAGACGCAATTGATAATGCAATCAAATGATATATAATTTTCTTTTTTCTTTCAAGCAAAGCATATTCCTGCTTCTTTTCATAATCTTCAAGCTCAAGACGCTTTTCGCCTTTCTCAACGCCTCTTCTTACAAAAACCTTTACATCGGTAACAATACCGCTAATTCCGGGAGGTACTTTAAGCGAAGAATCCGAAACATTTTTTGCTTTCTCGCCGAATATAGCCTGAAACAGCTTTTCTTCGGGAGAATAACTTGTCTCAACCTTTGGCGTAACCTTACCAACTAAAATGTCCGCCGGCTTAACATATGAACCAACTCTTACAATTCCATTATCATCAAGGTTTCTCAAAAGCTCTTTGGCGTTGTTTGGAACATCTGAAGTAAACTCCTCAGGTCCAAGCTTAGTATCATGCTCTATACATTCATATGTCTCCATATGAATAGAGCTCATAAGATCTTCTTTTACCACACGCTCCGATATAGTGATTGCGTCCTCATAGTTATACCCTCTCCATGGCACAAAAGCTACCATAAGATCCTGCCCCAAAGCCAACTCTCCATTGTCAGTTGAAGGACCGTTGGTAATTGCCTGACCTTTTTTCACCATATCATGTTTTTTTACTATAGGAATATTTACAAATACCGTATTCTGATTTGATCTTGCATATTGATTAAGTCTGTATACGTCAATATCATATAATGATTTTCCATTCTCATCGTCCGAAGTTTGTATAATAATCATAGCACTATCGACATATACAACTTCTCCGCTTCGCCTCGCCCTCAACATTCTTCCTGAACTCTTTGCTATTACAGATTCCATTCCGGTGCCGACCAGCGGGCTTGACGGTTTGACAAGCGGAACAGCCTGTCTCTGCATATTGCAGCCCATAAGTGCTCTATTGGCATCATCATGACCGACAAAAGGAATTGAGGATGCACTTACTCCAAGAAGCTGCTGAGGGTTGATATCCATATAATCAACCTTTTCCGGAGAAATTAAAATTATATCATCGTTTCTTCTTGCCTCAATTTTTCCAATAAGTTTTCTGCCGTCCATTTTAGCCTTAGCGGTACAGATAACCTTATCGTATTCGTCACTGAAAGAAAGATAGACAATTTTATCCGTAACGACACCATTAACAACCTTTTTATACGGAGTTTCAATAAATCCATATTGGTTAACCTTGGCATAAGTCGCAAGAGCAACTATAAGGCCGATATTCGGCCCTTCCGGCGTCTCAATCGGACAGATTCTTCCGTAATGACTTGGATTTACATCTCTAACCTCAAACCCCGCTCTCTCTCTTGTCAAACCTCCGGTACCCAACGAAGAAATCCTTCTTTTATGGCTAACCTCAGAAAGAGGATTAATCTGATCTAAAAATTGCGACAACTGGTTGCTTTCAAAAAAGGATTTAAAAACAGAGGTAAATGCATTTGCATTCACTAATATTGAAGGGGATGCCGTTTCTGCTTCTAAAAAACCTATTTTATCCCTTATGCTTTTTTGCATCGAAAGCATGGTAGGTTTCAGCTGAACGCTAAGCATTTCATCTATTCTTCTTATTCTTCTGTTGGCAAGACTGTCTATGTCATCTAAAAATCCTTTTCCGTTAAGGAGCAAAACAAGGTATTCAACCGTTCTAACCACATCTTCTTTGGTTAAATGCGTGTTATTTGTCGGTATATCCAATCCTAAACGCCTGTTGACCTTGATACGTCCATAGACAGACAGATCATATGACGGCCCCTCAAAAAAAAGATTGTTTAAAAACTGCCTTGCCTCTTGAGGTGAAACCGGTTCTCCGGGGCGCTGATTATGATAAATAAAGATAGTTGCCAGATCTTCGTCGCTCATCATCTCATTGATACTGCTCTTAAGTTTCTTAATCAAAACTTTCGCAGTATTTATACTGTTGAGCATCAGCTGCTTCTTGTCCTTAACAAGTGCGAGATCAAAACTGCAGTCGGAGTTCTTCAGCAGCGCAAGACTTTCCGGTGTTATTATCTCACCTACATTAATTGTTATTTCATCATCCAATTGTATATCTTCGAGAATACAGTTTCCATAAAGAGAAACATCGGCTATCGGGTAATAAATATCTGGATCATTCAACTGTTTTATTAATTTTCTTGTAATTTTTGAACCGGATTTGGCAATTAGTTTTTCTTCCGCTATTATATCATCGTCGAGAATTAGTCCCTTTACATCACCTTTTGCAAAAAAACGTTCTCCCTCTTTTTTAATTGATACGGTTTTATAGAATCTTCTTAATATATCGGAATTCGAAAAACCTATTGCATTAAGAAACAGGGCAACCGGAAAACGTTTTCTCTTATCTATTTTTAGATAACAGACATTTTTCCTTGTTGTTTCAAACTCCATCCAGCTTCCATGCTCAGGTATCGCTTGAGCTGAAAATAGATCTTCACTCAGCATTTCCTCCAATTTTATGCGTTTAAAAATAACACCGGGTGATCTGTGAAGCTGCATGACAAAAACCCTTTCAACGCCATTCATTATAAAACTGCCATTTTCGGTTACAAAAGGAATATCTCCTATATAGACCTTTTGTTCTTTTGCAATCTTTATACCGGTTCTCTTTCCGGTGTCGGGATCCGTATCCCACAAATTCAATCTTAGTCGAACTTGCAGCGCACCTGCATAGCTCAAAGACTTCTCAAGACAATCTTTTACGCTATATTTCGGTTCCTCCAGTGTATATCCCAAATATTTCAGGCTCCAGCTGCTTCTTTCGTTTTCTATATTGAAAAATTGCCTGAAGAGAGCCTCCAAACCGATATTCTCCCGTTTCTCTTGAGGGACATTTATGTGAGGAGTATTTAACTGCAAAAACTGCTTATATGAATTTATTTGAGTTTTAAGCAGCTCAGGCATTTCAAATCTATTTTCCTTTGAAGAAAAATTTACTCTTAGTCGATATTCCGACGATAACAGATGTGCCATTTATCCTCCGAAAAGGTATTTATTAATTTATATTCATATGAGCAACTAATCTCATAGCTTACCCACTATTATTATGCACAGATATGCACAGACAAAAAATAAAGAGGCAATCTCAATTGCCTCTTTATTTGACGGGACGATGTTATCAATTTTCTGCGCCCCGGTTTATTCTATTATATAAAACTTATCTTACTCAAAGCAGAAATCTGTATATCTATTTAAGTTCAACAACTGCACCGGCTTCTTCTAATGATTTCTTTAAGTTTTCAGCATCTTCTTTGCTTAATTTTTCTTTTATTGTAGAAGGAGCCTTGTCTACAATCTCTTTTGATTGAGCAAGGCCTAAACCTGTAGCAGCTCTTACAGCTTTAATTACAGCAATCTTTTTCTGTCCTATTTCCTTCAAAACTACGTCAAATTCCGTTTTTTCCTCTGCCTCCTGTTCACCTGGGGCGGCTGCGGCTGCAACGGCTACCGGTGCCGCAGCAGTAACACCAAAATGATCCTCCAGTTCTTTTACAAAATTTGAAAGCTCCAAAACACTCATATTCTCTATAAAACTTACTACTTCTTCCTTTGTTATAGCCACTTTTTCCTCCTAATTAATTTTGTTTTTTATGGCGTCTATTGTGTACACTAAATTTCTTATAATACCTGATAATGCCGATACAAATCCTCCTGCAGGCGCATTAAGCGTAGAAAGAAGTTTTGCAAGCAGCTGCTCTCTTGGAAGCAGTTTCGACAACTCTATAACATCCTGTTTCGACAATTTGGCACCATCGGCATAGCCGCCTTTTATTGCCAATTTGTATCGTTTATTTATTTCTGTTGAAATTTTAGCAAGCTCAATGGGATCGTTATGTATTCCAACTGCATTGGCATTTTTCAGAAGATCGTTTACCGCTTCCAACCTGCTTCCGCTTATTGCCAGTTTAAAGAGCAAATTTTTTATAACGGCAAATCTGACCCCCTTGTCTTTAAGATCGCGTCTTACGTTCGCAATACTATTTGCATCAACATTCTGATAGTTGAAGAAAACTAACGCATCGTTATCGTTTAAACCGGATTTCCAGTTATTAATCCATGCTGCTTTTTCACTTTTTTTCATTCTTCCTCCATTTCAAACCGATCACTATGACTCCTGCAAACTTTTTACATCAAGCTTAACGCTCGGAGAATGAGTAGCGCATATATAAGCAGACTTGATGTAAGTTCCCTTAGATGATACAGGCTTGGCCTTTTTAACGGCACTTATAAAAGATGAGATATTTTTCTTTAAATTCTCGTCAGTAAATGATACTCTGCCAATAGCAGAGTGAAGATTTGCACCCTTGTCAATCCTGAAAGCCAACTGCCCCAACTTTAGCTGTTTTACAATATTTCCTATATCCTGAGTAACCGTACCAACCTTAGGATTCGGCATCATGCCTCTGGGTCCCAATATACGTCCAAGCTTTCCTGCAACAGACATCATATCCGGCGTTGAAGCAACACGATCAAAATCAAGCCACCCTGCAGCTATTTTATCTGCCAACTCCTTTCCGCCTACATAATCTGCACCTGCTTCCGTAGCTTCTTTAATTTTCTCACCCTTACAAAATACAACCACCCTAGTCTGTTTACCGGAACCTGCAGGCAATATGCAACTGCCTCTAACTGCTTCATCTGATTTTTTAGGATTTACTCCAAGTCTCAAAACCAGCTCAACCGTTTCATCAAATTTTGAAAACTGCATTTTTTTCAAAAGAGCAATAGCTTCGTCCAGGTTATATATAACATCTCTCTCAACCAGTTCGGCAGATTTTTGATATCTCTTTCCTCGTTTTTTCATAATTAAAGTCCCCTTTATAAAATCACTCTATCTCAATACCCATGTTACGCGCAGTCCCTGCAATAATTTTTTTTGCAGCGTCAATATCATATGCATTAAGATCGGGCATCTTTTTTTCGGCAATTTGAGTTAACTGATCATCTGTTATTTTCGCAACCTTCTGCTTAAGACTGTCCGGAGAACCCTTTTCAAGTCCTGCAGCCTTAAGTATTAATCGCGAAGCCGGCGACTGTTTCGTTATAAATGTAAAACTTTTATCTTTATAAACAGTTATAATCACCGGAATGACATCACCTGACTGCTTTTGAGTGGCAGCATTAAATTGCTTGCAAAATTCCATTATATTGACACCATGCTGCCCTAATGCCGGTCCAACCGGCGGAGCTGGATTTGCCTTTCCGGCAGCTATTTGCAGCTTAATAAATGCAGCTATTTCCTTAGCCATCTATCCTCCTCATATCTTTTCAACCTGATCATAATCCAGTTCAAGCGGAGTTGATCTTCCAAAAATTGTTACCATAATTTTTAATCTCGCTTTTGCATCATCTACAGATTCTACAATTCCCGAGAAATCTGAAAAAGCGCCGTCTTTAACCCTTACTCTGTCATCAATCTTGTAGATTACCGAAAGTCTTGGAGTATCTTTGGATTTCTCAATTCTGTTTTTTATACTTTCTATCTCTTTCTCATCAATCATGCTCGGCTTATACGGCTTTCCTATAATGCCGATTATGCGAGGCATCCTTATTAATATTTTTTGCAGATTATCCGTCATATCCGCTCTTATAAACAGATAAGATTGATATAAAAATCGCTCACGAACAGTACGTTTTCCCTTACGTATATCTATAACTTCTTCTACGGGCAAAAAGAGATCATCCTCGTTTATATCATATCCTTTTTCTTTCAATATTTTAGGCAAGCTCTTGACAAACTGCTTCTCAAACCCTGTTTGAACCTGAAGTGCGTACCATTTTTTTTTACTCTGCACGGATGCCATCTATATAACCAGCTTGAGAAGATAAGAAAACAGATAATCGGCTACACTAAGCAGAGCAGATACCATAATTGATAATACAACAACTGCAATAGTTGTATTTATAGTAGTCCTCTTCTCCGGCCAGACAACCTTATAAAGCTCATCTCGCGAATTGTACAAAAATTTCTTTATATTTTTTATTGCATTCATTATTTTTATGGTAGGCCAGGAGGGACTCGAACCCCCAACCATCGGTTTTGGAGACCGACGCTCTACCAATTAGAGCTACTGACCTATGCTTTTACCTCCTTGTGTAAGGTATGTCTTTTACAAAAAGGACAATACTTATTGAGGTTAGTTTTTTCCTTCTTTAATTTTTTGTTCCTTGTAATCATATAGTTTTTTCTTTTACAATCAGGACATTGCAGAGCAAACAGATCGCGCATATACTACCATCCCCTACTTTAATATCTCACTGACAACACCTGCGCCCACTGTTCTTCCACCCTCTCTTATTGCAAAGCGTGTCTCTTTCTCAAGAGCAACGG
>JAADFJ010000014.1 GCA_013152955.1 Campylobacterota bacterium | reverse complement strand
CCGCCTGATTGATGTATGAGCGCGGTATATTTTACAGCGTCAAAAATGCTTACCATGGAATCGTCAATAGGCAAAACAAAGCAGGCCGACAACTGCTGCAATGACCTTCCGGCATTCATAAGTGTTGGAGAATTCGGCAGAAAATCCAAATTGCTCATCACTCTATAAAATTGTTTCTCCGATAAAACGGAATCCTGTTTATATATTTTATCGGCTTCGGCTATATTTTTTGCCACCCTTTCTATAAGTTCTTCCGGTTTTTCAATCGTATTCCCTTTCTCGTCCCGCTTTAGATATCTGCTTGATAGAACAATCAATGAATTTTCTGATAATTTCACAATATATGCCTCTTATTTTTGATTTGCTGCAGCCTGCGGCTTTCGCCCCTGCACTTCTTTTGTTATGTTGATTCTGTATCCCGCCTTATGCGCCTCATATCCTGCAGCCGCTCCTACCGCACCGCCGACAACAGCAGCACATCCGTTCATAAAAAACAATGATATAACAAACAGTAGACACAATGCAACTGTTTTCATTCTTCCCTGTTCTCAAAAACATTATTAAAGATATAATCAACATAAATAAGCTGACTTTGCGGATCAAATACCGATGCAAGTTCTTTGCCGCTTAAATATTCTGCGATATTTTTGTTTTTCATAACCGCCTCCTTAAAATTATATCTGCTGTTCATGGCATCAGACTGCACCCATCTATAAGCCTTTTCTCTATCCACTCCTTTATCTACAAGCCTAAGCAGCACCGATTGAGAATAGATTAGTCCGTTCGTCAAATTGAGATTTTTTTCAATACCAGCCTTGTTAATCATAATATTCGTTGTTATATCATTTAACCTGTTAAGCATAAAATCTATCAGCGTGGAGCTATCCGGAAGTACAATACGTTCTGCTGAAGAATGGCTTATGTCCCTTTCATGCCAAAGAGCTACATTATCAAGTCCCACCATAGCATTTGCTTTAACAATCCTTGACAAACCGCAAAGATTTTCTGATAAGACGGGGTTTCTTTTGTGCGGCATAGCTGAAGAACCTTTTTGTCCTTTATGGAAAAACTCTTCCGCTTCGGAAACCTCTGTTCTCGAAAAATGCCTTATCTGAGTTGCTATTTTCTCAATTGTTGAAGCAATTATTGCCAGTGTACACAGATAATCTGCATATCGATCCCTCTGAATTATCTGATTGGAAATTGAAGCCGGCTTCAATTTCAGAATCTCGCAAGCCCTCTTCTCAACCTGCGGAGCAAGATGAGCATATGTTCCCACCGCTCCGGAAATTTTTCCAACTGCCACAACATTTTTAATTCTTTCAATTCTTGACAGGTTGCGATTCATGTCAGCATACCACAGTGCAAAAACAAGCCCCAAACTTATCGGTTCAGCATGTATTCCATGTGTTCTGCCCACCATCGGCAGTAATTTATATCTGTATGCCTGATTTTTTAGCGAATCCATAAGCATCCTTATATCGGAATCGATAATCTCAGCCGCCTGCAACAATATAATAGCGTTAGCCGTATCTATTGTATCCGAACTCGTCATTCCATAATGAACAAGCCTTCCTTCATCGGAAAGATTTTCTCTTACCGAACTCAAAAATGCAATAACATCGTGACGCGTTTCCTTTTCAATCTCATCAATCCGGTCAATATCAAATCGCGCCTTTCTTCTAATTTTTTCATAATCATTTTTAGATATCATTCCAAACTCAGCCTGAGCCTGAAGTGCAGCCAGTTCTACCTTAAGCCATGCATCGTAGCGATTTTTTCTACCCCAAATTTTGCCCATTTTTGCCAGCGTATAGCGGTTTATCATTCAAGTCTCCTATGTGATTTTTTTAGTTTCAGTCAATCTGACGGAATATTTTTCTTTCCATTTATCATTTGACTTCACAATAACATTTTTGATTTTTAACGAAGAGATAAGCTTGGCAACCGGTACCGCTGCCTCAACATACAGATTCTGATGTGAATTAAACAGAATAAGCCTTCTAATTTCCTCAAAAATATCGGAAGCTATGCTCTCAGGAGATTTTAATCTGCCCGAACCGTTGCAAATAGGACACTGCATTCCCGTTATCTCCGACAATGATCCTGATGTGCGCTTTCTTGTCATTTCGACCAGGCCAAGAGTTGAAATTTCATTAACGCGATATTTCAGTCTATCATCAGTCATCTGCTCTTTTAAATGCTCAACAACACTTTGCTTATGATTATCATCTGCCATATCAATAAAATCTATGATAATTATTCCTCCGAGATTACGCAGTTTCACCTGCATAGCTATCAGCTCGGCTGCCTCCATATTGGTCACAAAAATCATCTCTTCCAGAGATTTACCCACAGTTTTTCCACTATTTACATCAATCGCAACCAACGCTTCGGTTTCCTCTATTATAATGCTGCCCCCGGATTTGAGAAGCAGCTTTCTGGCATACAGCTCGGGTATTTTTTTTGATATGCCGTAAACATCAAAAACAGGCTCGGGATCACTATACATTTTTACTTTTGCATCTATCCAGCTTAAACTTGAAATTTGCCTGAAAACAGAAGAATCATCTACAATAATCGTATCTATAGGCTTAATATTATCGCGCAGCTCTCTTATAACAAAATCGTTCTCTCTATAAAGCAGTATAGGGGCAGGATTGTCTATGGCTGCGGTTTTTGCATACCTGTATATTTTCAAGCAATCCCTGATATCCTCGATAATTTGATTCTCAGCTGCATCTGCCGAGGCTGTTCTTGCTATCATACCTATATCATCTTCCTGATACTTTTCTAAAAGTCTGTGCAACGCTCTTCTTTTTTCCGGATTTTTTATTTTTTTTGAAACTCCGATATTTGTCGATTTGGGAAGAAGCGCTATATATCTCCCGGGTATAGTAAGATATGTTGATACTCTGGGTCCCTTATCGCGTGATTGCGGTCTAACCACCTGAACAATGACCGACTGCCCTTTCTGTATAACATCTTTGATATGTACAGGTCTTCCAAAACTGTCTTTTTTGAATTTAAGAAATCTTTCTTCATCATAATGCGAAAGCGCAAAAAGATAAAAATCATCCGGCGTAATATAGAGATCGGATGTACACAGGAATGCATCTTTGTCTAAGCCGATATCAATGAATGCAGCCTCCATGCTCGGTACTATATTGCGCACAACACCCTTATAAATATTTCCAACATCCTCATCGGACACAGACACATTGTATCTGATGAGCTCTCCCTCCCTAATTCTGGCAATTCTTGTTGAAAACGGATTTGAACTTACTATAATTTCAGTTGACACTTATTCCCCCCTCAGAACAAATTTTCCCGTAACCCATCGACTTCCCGTTTTGTAAGCTCCCTATAACTTCCGAACGGTAAATTATCCAAAAAAATATTTTTATATCTAACGCGTTTCAGCGAAATAACATTTGCATTGACTTTTTCCATCATTTTACGTATCTCTCTATTCCTTCCTTCATGGAGAGTCATCGATATAAGCATCGAGCAAGCACCTTCATGTTTTATGCACTTTTTAACAACAACTCTGCATGGCGCCGTCTTTCTGCCGTCAATCTCAATACCTCTGCCGAGAAGGCTAATTATATCATTTGGAAGAATTTTATCAATCAAAATATCGTATTCTTTTTGGACCTCATATCTCGGATGCATAAGCTTGTGCATCAGGTTTCCGTCGTTTGTCATTATTAAAAGTCCCGAGGACATGTAATCCAATCTTCCCACCGGAACCAGCCTTGACATACCGGCAAAAAAATCGGCCACGGTTCTTCTTCCCCTATCATCATAAAGTGTCGTTACAACGCGAACAGGTTTGTTGAATGCAAAATAGATCAATCTCTTTCTCTCTGTTTTTACTCCTTCATAACGCACAATATCACTTGCCGCAACAATATATCCACTCTCTCTGATGATTTTTCCATTTACACTTATCTTGCCGTCCAATATGGCGGACAGGAGTTTTCTTCTACCGGCAATACCGCAGCAGGTAAGATATTTTAACAGGGTTTGCACTTTTTTATCAGTTTCGTTATACAAATCAACTCCATTTTTTAGATGCAATCTCTTGACGCTTTACTGCAAAAATGATAATCTTCTTGTAGCAAAAAGTAAACACGGCAAAAAAGTAAATTGCATATAGAGGATATTATGAAGATATACCTTCCGAAAGATGTAAGAATTATGGATTCGGACACCGTAAAATTAGGAATAGATCAACAAATTTTAATGGAAAACGCAGGAAGCGCCACGGCAAGGATAATCGCCGATCATTACCCTAAATGCAGAATATTTGTTGCCTGCGGATCGGGTCACAACGGGGGAGACGGTCTCGTGGCTTCACGTTATCTTGCCAACTATGGTTATAAAGTTGATGCTCTGATTATTGATCCGACTAAAATGGATGAATTGACGAACAAAGAACTAATGCTTGCGGACGCATGCGGAGTAAATATAACGGACAAAGAAAACTATTCCGAATATGTAGATTCTTCTGACATCATCGTTGATGCAATATTCGGCACAGGGCTTTCGCGTATTGTCTCAGGATTTTACGCAAAAATTATAGAAGAACTAAATAGAACAGGAAAACCTATTGTAAGCTGCGACATCCCATCAGGAATTAACGGCATATCGGGAGCACTCAACGGAATAGCAATAAAGGCTGCCATAACCGTTACCTATCAGGTAGCCAAAGCAGGTATTTTTAATTCTCCAGGATTCAAATATGCCGGTAAAATTTTTGTTGAAGATATTGGAATACCGAATGTAATTGTAGCCAAAGCAGAATCCGACATAGAATTTGTCGAGCAGAATAATCTGCCTCAAATTCCCGCAAGAGAGCTCGACAGCCACAAAGGAGACTTCGGTCATCTATTAATTATTGGCGGATCGAGAGGAAAATCCGGAGCTGTAATTATGGCTGCCAACGCCGCACTCAGAGTCGGGACTGGACTTGTGAGCTGCGCCATTCCCCAATCGCTCAGCAATCCGTTCGGGTCGGCCGCAATCTCGGCGATGAGTTTGCCTCTTCCCGAAGAAAACGGTTCAATCTCTTTTGATGCAATAAGAAGACTGCCGCTTTTACTTGACAGAAAAACGGCTATCGCTGTTGGTCCCGGACTTTCCGTCACAATGGCCACAAGAGCGCTGCTTCGGTCTGTTCTGCTGGCGCCTATTACAAAAATAATAGACGCAGACGGACTAAACAGCACGGATATCAATCAGCTCAAAAAACATAACGGGGGTCTCATAATAACACCTCATCCTGGCGAATTTGCCAGACTGATAAACAAGCCCGTGGCAGAAATCCAGAATAATCGAATAGATTACGCCAAAAAATTGTCCTGTGATATCAATGCAACAGTTATTTTGAAAGGCGCAAGAACAGTAATTGCAAACGAAAAACATGTCTGGATAAACAGCACCGGAGGACCTGCACTTGCAAAAGGCGGAAGCGGCGATTACCTGACAGGAATTGTTGCAGGACTGTCTGCTCAGGGAATGCCGCCCGAACAGGCATCCATACTGGGAACATGGATTCACGGAAAAGCATCGGATCTGGCAGAAGAAGAATTTGGAACCGAATCATGTCTGCCTACGGATCTGGATAAATTTATAGGCAGATCAATTCTGTCCGTTAAATCCTGTTGACAAAAACGGCAATAAAACTATTATCTTATAAATATGTTCAACAAACTAAGTGATAAACTTTTAGAAACTTTCAGACGTTTAAGCAAGCGCGGCAAACTTACAAAGAGTGAGATTCATGAAGCAGCGAGGCAGCTCAAAAAAATATTAATTGAGGCTGATGTAAACTATAAAGTTGCGAAGCAGTTTTGCAAAACAGTTGAACAAAAGGCTCAAGTATTTTTGGAAAATCTTCCACTTGATCCAGGTAAAGCATTAAAAAATTTGGTTCAGGAGGAACTCACCGCTCTGCTGGGAACAACCGCTTCTTCGATTCGTTTTTCTTCGAAAAGACCGGTTACAATAATACTGCTCGCAGGTCTTCAAGGATCGGGAAAAACAACCACAGCAGCCAAAATAGCAAATAGATTGAGAACAAAAAACCATAAACCGCTTCTTGTAGCATGCGACACATACAGGCCTGCAGCCACCGAACAGCTTGAGATACTTGCCGCCAAAATAGATGTTCCATGTTTTAAAGACGGAAATAATCCGGTAGAAAGAGCTGAGCGATCCTTAAAGTTTGCCTCTTCGCACGGTTTCGATACGATAATTTTAGATACGGCAGGAAGACTTTCGATTGATGATCGGCTTATGGATGAAATAAACAAAATAAATAGTAAAACGGATGCCGATGAACGCATTTTTGTTGCCGACTCAATGGCCGGCCAGCAGATCCTCTCAGTAGCGGATCAATTTAATAAAAGCATCGGTTTGACCGGAGTTATTTTAACAAAGATGGATGGAGATGCACGCGGAGGAGCGGCACTTTCAATAAGAGAGGTAACATCTGTTCCGATAAAATTTATTGGGACCGGAGAAGCTATAGAACAGTTGGAAGAATTCTATCCCGATAGAATCAGTTCCAGAATTTTAGGAGAAGGTGACATCCTGTCTCTTGCAGAAAAAGTATCTACGGTTATCGATGCAGCTGAGGCAAAAAAAACTATGAAGAAACTGGAAAAATCATCGTTCGGATTTGATGATTTTCTCAAACAGCTCGAAATGCTGAACAAAATAGGTTCTTTTTCGGGTATATTAAAAATGATTCCCGGAACTTCCGGACTTGCCTCTCAAATATCGGAAGAAGATTACAATAAACAGTTGAAAACGATAAAATCTATGATACAATCTATGACCCCAAAAGAAAGAATTAATTGGAAGATTATAAAAGGTTCGAGAAAGCGGAGAATCGCTCTTGGCTCAGGAAGAAGGGTTGAAGATGTAAATAAACTGCTTAAACAATTCAAAGAGAGCATGAAAATGATGGGAAATATGAAAAAACGAAAAGGATTGGGCGGATTAAGCGGAATGCTTTCCGGCAAACTTTGACAGGAGGCTGATGTGGTTAAAATACGTTTCTCGCGTATAGGTTCTAAAAAAATGCCCTACTATAGAATGGTGGCTATTGATGCAAGAAAACAGCGAGACGGAAAGGCATTGGAAATCATAGGTCATTATGACCCGAGAAAAGAAACCGGCAAACTTACATACAACAAAGAGAGATTAGATTTTTGGATTAATCGCGGAGCAGTATTATCTGATTCGATATCAAATCTATTAAAGGATGCTTCTGTTAGTTAATGAGTGATAATCTTGAGCTCCAAATTAGTCTCTTTCGTGCTGCAAATTCGGGTAACAGCCCTGTTGCTGCCTGCAATTTGTGCCATAATGAGACGGATTCGGACTCTCAGTTGGGAACGCTTGAAATTAATAGAGGTACTCTAAACTCATAGGAGGTTATTGTGAAAAATCTGGTAGAATCTATTGCACGCTATCTTGTTGACCACCCTGACGAGGTGGATGTGAGGGAGATCGCAGGAGATAAATCTTCTGTTATTGAATTAAGGACAGAAAAAAGCGATCTCGGCAAAGTAATCGGCAAAGAAGGAAGAACAGCTAAAGCGATCAGAACGATTCTTTCCGCGGCATCAACAAAGATAGGCAAAAGGGCATTTCTGGAAATCGTAGAACAAAAATAGCCGTTGAAGTTTTATGTCATAACAATTTTTCCTGATTTTATAGAGCTTTTCTCTAGTTTCGGCGTTGTGGGACGAGCTGCTAAGAACGGGTTATTGGACATAAAAGCCGTAAACTTGAGGGAATTTGCCGATTCGAAATACAGGCAGACAGATGATAAACCTTACGGGGGAGGTCCGGGTATGATTATGAAGCCCGAACCTCTCTATTATGCCATATCATCTGTGAGAAACGCCGATAGCAATGTTAAAGTAGCACTGTTAACACCTCAAGGTAAAGAATTTACGCAGAGCAGAGCAGAGGAATTTTTTAAACGTGATTCCTTGTGCCTTGTATGCGGAAGATATGAAGGTTTTGATGAAAGAATAAAAAAGATGGTTGATTTTGAGCTTTCGATAGGCAGGTATATCTTAAGCGGAGGTGAAATTGCAGCTTGCGCTGTTATAGATGCAACTGCGAGACTTATTCCCGGAGTACTCGGAAACAGTGAATCACTTACAGCCGAGACATATGGGGAAAGCTCTGAATATCCTCAATATACAAGGCCTGCTGTTTTTAAAGGTATGCGAGTTCCTGAAATTCTTTTGAGCGGGAACCATGAGAAGATAAAAAAATGGATAAAAGAACATTCGATAAAAGGAGATCTTAAATGAATAAAATAGATATTTATGAAAAACCGTTTATAGCAGATAAACAGATAACGGATTTTAGGGTTGGAGACAGTGTCAAAGTATACCTAAAAATCAGAGAAGGAAATAAAGAAAGAATCCAGGTTTACGATGGAACAGTCATAAGAAAACGCGGACATGGACTTTCGAGTAGTTTCACCGTAAGAAAGACAAGCTACGGAATAGGATCGGAAAAGATTTTTCCGCTTTACTGCCCTTCAATTGAAAAGGTGGAAATTGTATCAAGGGGAAAGGTGAGAAGATCGCGATTATACTATCTCAGAGAACGCTCAGGAAAGGCTGCAAGAATAAAAAAACGAAGTATCGGTGAAATAAAAAACCGCAATAAAGACTGATTTTGATTTGTCAGCAGGAGCGCGGCAAATGGGCTGAGAAACGAGCTGCTAAATTTCTGAAAGATTCAGGTTACGCAATAGTTGATCGTAACGTAAGATTTCGTTTTGGTGAAATTGATATCGTAGCAAGCAAAGACAATCAGCTTGTTTTTGTTGAGGTCAGATTCAGAAAGAATGATGAGTTCGGCGATTCTCTAAGCACTATTGATGCAAAAAAGCGCAGCAAGCTGAAAAAGGCAATACTGGCATATATAAATCAAAAGAACTATACGGGTGATTTCAGATGCGACGCCATAGGTATAGATGGAAACAACAGCAGCAAAATCGAACATATACAGAACATTTATATCTAAATGCATAGTTTTATCTCTATAATTCCGATATTTGCCGTTATTTTGCTGGGGTTTTTAGGCAGAAAGGCGGGGTTTCTGAACAAAAGTTTCATTAAACCGGCCAACGGTGTTGTATTTTATGTTGCCATACCGGCTCTTCTGTTTCTTAGCATCTCAAAAGCAAATTTTAACTCAACTTTCCAGATTATGCCTATTCTGGCAACGATATCTGCTCTGATTTTAGTCTGGGCAGCAGCATTTATTGCAGGCAAAATATTAAAAATTCCAAACGGATCGCTTGGAACATTTCTGCAGGCATCAACGCATGGCAATATAGCATATTTTGCATTTCCGGTTGCGTTCTACACATTAGGCAATAATGGACTGATATTGACGGGAATTATAGGCTCATTTCTCATAATTGCCCAAAATATATTATCAATAAGCTCTCTTTCATTTTTCAACAGACTTACAGAAAAACAAACTTCAGGATTAAAACCGCTTTTATCCATCATAAAAAATCCCATTATCATAAGTTCAATAGCGGCCTTAATTTTTTCTTACGAACAGTGGCATATTCCTGTTATTATAGAAAGAACGCTTAAAATACTCTCCGGCATGGCTCTTCCTGTGGCTCTGCTTGTAATAGGATCAAGTTTATCGCTTAAAGAGCTCTCGCATCCCAAAATGGTCGTAGCTGCAAGTTTCGGAAAGCTTATACTGCTTCCTGCGTTTGGAATAGCAGTTTTGAAGCTTTTTGCAGTAACCAACCATTTAAGCATAGCTGTAGTGTCTATTCTGCTGGCTGCACCCTCTGCAACTGTCACAAATACAATGGCTCTTGAAATGAAAGGTGATGAGAAATTAGCTGCTGCTGCAGTCACAATAACCATATTTCTCTCTATCTTTACCTATACAATCTGGTTATAAAACCAAAGCATATTTAAGAAACGGTTTTACAGCACTTTTTTAGAGACCGCTTCCTATTTTGTGTAAGCCGTTTTTACTGATGTAATTATACAACATTTTTCCTTATATATCCATCAAGTCTATCTTTAAAAANNTAAAAATAATAGAAAATTGAGAGATGATTTCAGCCCAGTTTGAGATAGATTTTTCCCATTTTCTTGAAATATCCCTATAAGCTAAAAATATAAGTTTGAATAATAATTCATCATTTGCAAATCCTCCTTTGGTCTTTTTATTCTCTATGCTATCAAATTTTAACATTTACACAAAATTTGGGGCGGGATCGCGGGAAAAAAAATGCGCTTAACTGTTTGTAGACAAAAAGCTTACAAGTCCATTATAGCAAGAGGTTCAGGAATAGGTTTCTTATTCCGTGTGTTGATTGCATCTATGCATCTTTAGCTTTAAGAGCCTCAGATAAAGCAGTTTCCGATGTATTTTCAAAGACAGAACAGTTTTTAATCCGGTATATCAGCGATATATCCTCAATTTTTAGCAGCTATTTTATCTGATAAGGTTTTGCTTTCTCCCATTGTCTTATTTTCCTATCAAGACACTACAGAGCCAACACCTGCCGCAACCCATCCTCAATCTTTTCTATATCCTGAGGTGATAGCTTTCCTGCACGTTTCAATAGACGGGTTTTATCAACAGCCCTTATCTGATCGCAGACGGCAACAGCATTTTTATTAAGTGCATATACGGAGACTGTAATCGGATGATGTTCTTTTACGGCCGTTGAGAGCGGCACAATCACGATAGTATGTCTGGCTTTGTTAATCGGATTAGCACTTAATATAACGCAGGGGCGCTGTTTTCTAATTTCAGAACCAATAGTGCGATTGAGGTTAACCCAAAATATATCACCACGATTCATTATCTATGCCATCGCCAACTGTGCTGTCCCAATCATTCATTTCGGAGATTAGCTCTTTATCTGCCTGAACGGCACGAGCGCACTCATAGAGTGATTTTTCACGTTTAGCAATTTCTTTCTCCAATAGTTCAGCCACAATTCTGCTGCGATGCCCATGAGGGATCATAACTCTCATCCTCTGTACCAATTTATCAGGTAAAGACACAAGAATCTTTTGCATTATTTCCTCCAATAATATATATCTTATATACTATATCCTAATAACAATCTTGAGTCAATACCTCTTATCTTATTCCAGCAAACGACTAAAAAATCTCTTAAATATTCTTGCAAGCTGAAGCTGCTTATCTCTCTTCAATCGTTTTCTGTAGCTTACCGAGCCGGAAGAAGACCTTTTTCAACTCTTTATCTCTCACATTCTGCATTTATCCGAATCGGACAAGAAACTCGGTTTACTTAGTATTATATATATTGTCTAAAATGACTATATATCAACTATATCAACGAACTATAAATTATCAGTCTCTCCGGACAGTCCATTTCGAGGCCATATTTGACAAAGATGGGTTAAAGTCACAAGGTCGTTGCGAGCGAAGCAATCTCGTCTTAATGTATCATAGGCATCCTGCCTGTGGTGAAATTATAAGCGAAGCGAATTAATCTCGTCCTTAGATTACTTTCCGACTATGTGAGCAAAATCTGAGTTGTTATGTCAAATGTTTACCCTGTGAAATGCTCAGCATATTTCATCAGGGCAAAGACACAGTTAGATGTAATTTAGTATTTCAAGACATATTGGCCTAAGAGGTTGCGTCTCAACTTCTTCATGAACACCTTACCCAAAACAGCCTTGAGCTGAAATGGGTAACTTGTGTAATTAGAGTAGTTGTGGGGGTTCTGAATAAGAGTTGACAATTTTTGCATCGTCTTAATGCCGTTACTATATACTTCCTTGCAACAACAGTTGAATTTATGCAGCCACATAAAGGACATGAAAAGCCTTCGCCGCTGGATTTGATTGTTAGCCCTCTTTCAGTAAATATCTAATTGTATTTTGATCGCCTCATTGATTTTTAGCATATCTTTTTCTGAAATGGTGCCGGCATGTTTGAATAGTCTCATCTTACTTACAGTA
>JAADFJ010000013.1 GCA_013152955.1 Campylobacterota bacterium | reverse complement strand
AAAAAGTAAGAAAGAATCTTCTATTTTTACATACTCAAAGCGAAAGACAAGCAAGGTTGCGGCAGGTATTGCTTAACCTGACCTCATTTTTGGTTATTCGAAAAGCAGAAAAGAAAAGAGAGATTGCCGCTGACGCTCACAATCTCACCACAGGCAGGATGCCTATGATACACTGAAGAAGCTAAGATTGTCTACTGACGTTCGCAATTTTGGCTCAGACAGATGGACGGTGCAGGTAGACGCAAACAGATAATTTGTTCCCGGGAGACTGTTCAAGAATATGTTTATTGTGCAGCGGTCTTATCATTCTCAGCTTATGTTTTCTTCAAAAACCGCCACTTTGTTTCTGCCGCTGTTTTTAGCTTTATAAAGGGCTAGATCGGCTGCCCTTATAAGATCATTTGGATGAAGATCATTATCCGGAACAACATGAGCAACCCCAAGACTGATAGTTACCCATTTTAGGATTGGTGAGCAGTTATAGGGGATTCGAAGGTTTTGAACATTGATTCTTATTCTGTTTGCGATCATCAGGGCTCCGTTGAGTTTTGTATCAGGCAATATAACACCAAACTCCTCGCCGCCGTATCTGGCAGCACAATCCGATGGGCGAAACAGAGAATCCTTAATGGCTTTAGCAATTTTAACGAGGCATCTGTCACCTGCCAAATGACCATAGCCGTCATTGTAGCCTTTAAATAGATCAATATCAATCATAACAAAAGACAGCGGCGTTCTGTTTCTTTTTGCGCGTTTCCACTCGGAACTAAGAGTCTCATCAAGCATGCGCCTGTTGTAAATGCCGGTAAGTCCGTCAATGTATGTAAGCTGTTTGAATTGCGAGGCTATTTTTTTTACATTATCTTTTTCCTGCTGCAATCTGAGCTCTTTATTTTTTTGTTCCGTAACATCAATAATGGTGCTTATAATCTCAGAACGTCCTTTGCGCTGTGTAATTGTCGTAAAAACCTTTAAGTTGATAACTGTTCCGTCTTTACGCAATCCTCTAATATCATACTGCGTTTGAGAAACCTTTCCTGAAAGAAGATCAAGCATGTTTTTTTTGAGTAACGCGTGATCTTTGTAAATTACCAAATCAAACGGACTCAGCTTATCTATTACCTCGGAGGCGTCATAACCGAACATGCTTTCAAATGCAGGGTTGACATACTTAAACAGGTTATTCTGAACAATATAGACAGCTGCTGACGATTTTTCACTTACAAGACGAAACTTTCTCTCGGAATTTCTTATCACCTTTTCAAAAGTTTTGCGTTCTGTGATATCACGAATAATTGCAATTGCATGCCATTTGTTCTCCAGATTGATGGCTGAAATAGATAGTTCTACCGGAAACAATGAGCCGTTTTTGCGCATAGCCGCTGCTTCTGTAATTTCTCCTATAAATTTTCCCCGGCCGGTTTTTCCAAATTCAGATAGACCTTTAGCCACATTTTGTCTGTATTTTGCCGGAATCATAACATCAAGGATCGATTTCCCTATTATTTCTTTTGCGCTGTAGCCGAACATCTTTTCGGCAGCCTTATTCCAGAGTGCTATATTACCCATAGAATCTATCATAACTATTGCATCTATTGCGGATTCAACTACGATATTAAGTTGTTTTTCACTTTCTGCAAGTTTATTTTCAGATATTCTGCGATCGGTAATATCTTCTCCTGAAAACAGAATTCCTGCGATTGATCCATCAATATTTCTTATTATTGAATTATGGAAGGAGATTAAGTGTATATCGCCGTCTTTTCCAACAAGTTCATTTTCATGGTATTCGGGAGGTTTCATTTCTCCATGAATAATTTTTTGAAATACGGTATGCATCTTGCCGCGAATATCTTCCGGTATCAAAAGATCAAACCGGCTGTTGATAAGTTCGTCTCGCTCATATCCGAGGATCTTACAGCCTTTTCTATTCATATAAACTACTGTTCCTTCCGTATTAATAACCGCAATCATGACCTCGGCTATTTCTAAATATCTGTCGCGCGCCAAAGCGTCAATTGCAACCGGACACACGCCGGCTTTGGCCGTATTCTTGCCTCCGGGTTCCCTTCCGCATTGCTCTATTTCCCAGCAGTATTTCATCATTCGCTGTTTAAATGCTGCGATGTCAGCAACTCCTGAGCACCCATTGACTTAAATTCTGAATATGCCGCAAGACCGACGCCTTCTGTACCTTTATTTTCTAAGTCGTAGATCCGTTTTATATAATGTTTGCCGTCAATATCGGAAAGAAATGCGTAGAACCTTCCTGATTTTCCTTTGTGTTCAAGATAAGCAGCAACAGGCAGATGACATCCGCCGCCGAAGCTGTTTACAAAACTGCGTTCCTCGGCAGCTGCAATTTCAGCCTCTTTATCGTTCAAAAATCTAATACTGTTTTTTGTTTCATCCTCATTTCTTGTCTGTATTCCGATTATTCCTTGAGTGGATGCAGGTATCATTCTGTCAACGCCAAGAATCTCAGTAATTCTATCGGCTATACCCAATCTTCTAAATGCCGCAGCAGCAACGATTATCCCGTCGTACATGCCGCTCTCAAGTTTTTTCAAACGCGTTTGCATATTGCCTCTGAGTGTTTTTATCTTCAGATCCGGTTTGTATAAAATAAGCTGGGATAACCTTCTCAGACTTGCCGTTCCGATAACCGAGCCATCGGGAAGTTCATCGATACTTTTATATTTTATGCTGACAAACGCATCAAACGGCAATTCTCTCGTAAGGCAGGCTGCTATTTTTGTGCCTTCTGCCAATGCTGCAGGCACATCCTTCATGCTGTGAACGGCAATATCTACCCTTTTGTCTATAAGCGCTTCTTCGATCTCCTTTATAAACAGACCCTTGCCGCCGAATGTGTAGAGCGGTTTATCTTTTATCTTATCACCTGTTGTTTTTATAATTACAATTTCAGTATCAATACCGTTTTCTTTTAATCTGTCCGCAACATAGTTAGCCTGCCAAAGTGCAAGTTTGCTCCCTCTTGTTCCTATTTTCATTACTGGTGATGTTTTCCGTTCATTAATTCTTTTGCTTCCGCAAAGAAACATTTTATATCGCTGCTTTTTTTATTTGAAATTCCATACATCTGTTTTATAGCCTCAATATACATGTCGCCTTCCGGATCATTTGCATATTGTCTTATGGTTACAGTCGGTTTGTGAAGAATCTTTTCAACTATTGCCTTGCTCATTTTATCCAATATTTTTCTTTCTTTTATAGACAGTTCTCTTCCAAATGATTTTAGTGCCTCGGCAACCTCATCTTTTCGCATATCTTCAACTTGAGCCCTTATCAACTTGACAATATTTTCATAGTTCATTGACTCTATGTATGCTAAAAAATTCAGGGCATCATCCGTAACAATTTTCTCCGCCTTTTCGGCCTCCTTTTTTCTAAAGTTCATAGCCTCTTTGACTGTAGCTTCAAGATCATCGATATTAAAAATAGTTATGCCTTTGATGTCGGCAATCGCAGGATCCGCATCTCTTGGAACGGCAATATCCAGAACCAGAAGATCAGCTTTTGTTGCGGCTATGTCAGAGCTGTTTATCACAAAATTCTTGCTTGCAGTTGAAGATATCACGATATCCACATCTTTCAAAATTTTTGGAAAATCGTTGATATGCAGCGCTTTGGCATCATACTGTTCGGCAATTTCCAGTGCTTTGGAAAGTGTTCTGTTTGCAACATAGGAGATGACGGCTCCTGAAGAAAAAAGCGATTTTGCGGCAAGATCTATCATCCTTCCTGCTCCTATCAATAGTGCCTTTTTGCCTGCAATATCTCCGAAATGCTCCTTTGCCTTAATTACAGCGGCGTAGCTCACCGACATGGGTTCTTCTCCGATCCTTGTCTCCGTTCTGACACGTTTTGAGACCATAAATGTTTTGCGCATTATCCTGTTTAAGTTAACACCGGAAGTTCTTGTTTCAACGCTTGCTCTATAAGCATTTTTCAGTTGACCGAGAATTTGCGGTTCTCCTATGATCTCGGAATCAAGACTGGAACCGATACGAAAAATATGTAAAAGCGCATCATTACCTTGTATTACTCTGGCATATTTTCTCCAATCGTCCGAAATGTCAAAGTTTTTGTCCATCCAGTTATATGTTGCTATGATGGCCTTAGACATATTCTTTGACGGTACCACAAAAAATTCGGTCCTGTTGCATGTTGAAAGAATCATACATTCGGCAATTTCAGGCAGCTGGTGAAGTTTGCATAAAATACCATAAAGCTCTCTTTCTGAAATACTGAAACACTCTCTTATCTCTACCGGCGTCGTTTTAAAACTTAATCCAAGTGAAAAAAGATTCACATTACCTCCTAACTGTTGAACAAACTGTTTTATGCTGTATATTATCGGCAATATGACAATTGTTTGCATAGATTTTTTGTTGTCAAGTAGCTGATGGAAAAAAAGAGTATTTTTGTGGACTTTTCCCCGGCTGCCACCTCGCAATTTTCGATAGATTTCGATAGATAATTAAGATAATATCTTGAAAAGAAAATCGAAAAACAATAGATAAACAGTGGAGAAATGGAAGCAGTAAAAATAAAATCGGTGTCGGTTGCGTTTGGCAATTTTCTTGCTCTTGAGAATGTAAGTATTTCTGTCAAATCAGGCGTTCTGCTTGCCATTGTAGGTCCAAATGGCGCAGGAAAAAGTACGCTCCTTAAAGTAATGTCCGGCATAATAAAACCTGCTGCCGGCAAGGCTTTTCTTTTTGGCGAATCTCCGGAGCTGTATAGGAAAAAAAATCCGATCGGCTATCTGCCGCAGCAGCAGAATCTCAATATGAATTTGCCTCTAATAGTCAGCGATGTGGTATATATGAATCTTGCGGTAAGAAAAGATATTTCAAAAAAAGAGAAAAAATTAATGGTAGCTGAGGCATTAAATAATGTAGGAATGTTTGATTTGAAAAACAGGATTTTTTCATATCTTTCCGGAGGAGAACGACAAAGAGTCATGGTTGCAAGTGCAATGGTAAATATGCCCAGAATACTGTTTCTGGACGAACCTAATACCGGAGTTGATATTGTAAATCAGGAAGATTTTTATGATTTCATTTCTCATCTTGCAGGCAGACATGGAATTACGATAATAATGGTAACTCACGATGTCGGAGTCGTATCAAGCTATGTTGATGAGATCGCCTGCCTCAACAAAAAGCTTTATATGCATGATAAAGTCAGTAATGTTAACATAAATGAAGCTATGGGCATAGTATATGGAAAAACAAGCAGAATTGTCACACACCTGCCGAACAATAAAAGCTGCTTTAGCTGCCCGTTCAAAGATTTCGGTGCAAGGACTTCAGATGATATTAAATCTTGAACCTTTTATGATCCGAACTATTGAGGCAGGCATAGTCCTGTCGTTTCCGATGTCAATACTTTCATTTTTTGTGGTAACGAAAAAGATCTCATTTGCCGCGGTTTCCATAAGTCATGTAACATTCGGAGGTGTGGCAATCGCAATTTTTATAGGAGGCTATCTTTTACCGATTACCATGCTGTTTTCTATCTTAGCCTCTCTGCTAATGGCTTTTCTGTTTCGTATGAAAATAGCAAAAGACAGCTCTATAGGCATAGTTTTCTCATCGGTAATGGCGTTTTCTATTATTTTGATAAGTATATCCAAAGGCTATCAGACGGATATAACCAGCTATCTGTTCGGCAATATTCTGATGCTTACAAATTCTGATATCAGAATGATAGTAATTGTATCTGCTGTGGTGCTGATTGTTGTGTATAAAAATTTCTGGAAATTTATGCTCTCAACATTTTCAGAACCGATAGCCGACATTAACGGCGTATCAGTTAAAAAGACAGACTATCTCTTTTTTGCATTGCTCGGACTTATCGTTTCTATCGGAGTCAAGATGATAGGAATTATTCTGCTCTCTTCGCTTCTTATTCTTCCGGCATCTATAGGCCTGAATCTCAGCGGGCGTTACAGACCTGTTATTGTTATCAGCTTTTTGTCCGCAATCGGATCAATGATAACCGGTATTTATCTATCATGGCAGCTTAATCTGCCGACAGGAGCATCAATTGCATCAATTGCATCAGCCCTGTTTTTCATAACTCTGCCGTTTAAAAGACGATGAACCTTGACGGATTTACTGAATATTTAAGAATAAAGAGAGGACTAAGCGAAAAAACATCCGAAGGATATATCTCCGATATCAATCAGTTTCTGAAATTCAGCAAAGGCGATATCGATAACCGTGCAATAGATTGCTATATAGCAGAATGCTTAAAAACAAAAAAAGGCAGAACGATAAATCGTTTCATATCGGCGCTGGCAAACCTTAGCGAATGGATGAAACTTATAGGAGAAAAATCTGATTTCAGCAGTCCTGACAGACTCAAAACGGATAGGAAACTGCCCAAATTTATAAGTTGCGACAAATTGCAGGCAATTTTTGATTTTCCGGTAAAAACAAAGATTGATTATAGAAACATGCTTATCTTTCTGTTTATCTATTCAACGGGCGTAAGAGTCAGCGAGGCAGCAGATATCAAATTATCAAATCTTCATACGGAGGAAGAATTTGTTTTGATTGCCGGAAAAGGTAATAAAGAGCGGGCTGTGCCTCTTTCCTGCAGCATGAAACCTTTTCTTGCCGAATATATAAACATTCATCGTCCAGCCATTCTGAAATCGACACATTCAGACTATTTGTTTATCGGTAGAAATGGTCAACTCACCAGACAGATGCTCTGGCTCATCATAAGAAGCGTAGGTTCAAAACTTGGAATTGAGAATGCTTATCCTCATCTTTTGCGGCACAGCTACGCAACGGCGCTTATATTGGGAGGAGCAAATCTAAGAATTGTAGAGGCCCTGCTGGGGCATAAAAATCTTGAAACAACAACTATCTATACTCATATTCCGGGAACCTTTCTTGTCGACGAGTTCAAAAGATGTCATCCGAGGGAAGAATGAAAGTAGTGACGTGTCATCTCAATGCCGATTTTGATGCTCTCTCATCGCTCGTTGCAGCTGCTGTATTGCATGATGCAAAACTGTTTTTTCCGGGTTCCGGTGAAAAAACGGTCACGCAATATTACAAAAATAGAATTGAAAATAATTACGAACTGTTTATTCCTAAAAATTGTGACAGGTCGATTGATACGCTGATACTGGTTGATTTCTCAGATAAAAAACGTATTCACAAAGCTGTAAAAGAAAGAATAATTCCGGATACGAAAATTATAATATATGATCACCATTTAAAAGATGAAAACGACTATGAAAACGCAGTTGTCCATTTCAAAAAATATGGCTCCAACACTACGCAGATGGTCTGCGATATCAAAGCAAAGAATATTGAAATATCTCCTGATGATGCCACCAATCTGATTATAGGCATCTATGTTGATACCGGAAGCTTCAAATATTATGGTACTGTCCCCGCCGATCTTGAAGCCGCCGCATGGCTGCTTTCACAGGGTGCGGATCTGAAGATTGTGGAAAATATTGTATCAAGAGACCTTGAATATGACCAGATATCCATACTTAATCAGTTTCTTATCAACCGAAAAACGGTTTATATAGAAGGTGCTAAAATCGCCGTCAGCTACAGTACAAGTGATGAATATATATCCGATATAGCAATTGTTGTGGGAAAATTTCTCATAATATCAAATTTGACGGCTGCAATTTGTGCGTCAAGATTACGCGACAAAGTTTACGTAATAATAAGAAGCAGGGATCCTGCTATCGTTGATGCAAAGACCGTCGCAAAGCTTTTTGGAGGCGGAGGTCATTCTTATGCAGCCTCTGCGGCAACAACCAAAACATTAACGGAAGTGAACCTTATACTTGCCAATTGGCTGAGAAATCTTCAACTCAAAAGCTTTCGTACTGAAAAACTCATGAGTAGTCCTGTTGTTACAATAGACATGAATGCAAGTATATATGATGCAGAAAGCAAAATGGCAAAATATGCCATTAACAGCATACCTGTCGTTAAAGGAGATAAAGTCGCTGGAATTCTTACAAGATCTCTTGTCGAACGTGCGATATTTCACAAACTTTCATCCGAATCAGTCAAAAAATGGATGATGACCGAATTTCGTACGGTAGGTATCAACAGCTCTTTTGAAACAATTCGAAAGATAATGATTGAAGGAAGACAGCGATTTCTGCCGGTTATCAAAGAGGGTAAACTGGTTGGAGCAATTACCAGAACCGATCTGTTTAAAGTGTTCGATCAAATTCCGAGATCCTTTCAGACAATAAAGAAAAATCTTACCACTCTGCTAAAACAGAGATTAGACCGGCAGGTTATGGAAAATATTGAAAAATTAGGTAAACTTGCAGACAGGTTAAATTATGAGGCTTATCTGATCGGAGGCTCCGTAAGAGACATCATACTGGGAAACCGAGTAACGGATATTGATATAGCGATTATAGGAAACGGAATTCTCTTTGCGGAGAAGGCCGCAAAACTGCTTGGCGCAAAGGTATCGGTTCACAAGGAGTTTATGACCGCTGTTATCACTTTTGAAAATATAAAAATTGATATAGCAACATCAAGAAATGAATATTATAATCAACCGGCCGCTCTTCCTACGGTAGAAAAAGGCTCGCTCATCAAAGATTTAAAAAGGAGAGATTTTACGATAAATACTCTCGCTCTTTCTCTCAATCCGAAAACATTTGGTTTACTTATCGATTATTTCGGCGGATTATCGGATATAAAGGAAAAAAAGATTCGCGTTCTTCACAATCTCAGTTTTGTAGAAGATCCCACAAGAATATTCAGGGCAATACGATTTTCGGTGAGATACGGCTTTGCCGTGGGAAGGCAGACACAAAGATTAATGAAAAATGTGGCAACATTGAACATTATGAAAGATCTCCAGCCCTCTCGTATTATTTCGGAGCTAAGTTTGATATTTAATGAAAGCAAGCCGTCACTTATCTTTGAGAGACTCTCCAAACTTGGAGTATGGAAGTCATTATCTGCCGGAGATATCAACATAAATAAAGCTGCAATAAAAAGAGGCGAGAGCATAATATCGGCATATCAAATTATCTTTAAAAGCAGAATAGACAAAGTCTCTTTTTATCTGATGCTGATTGGTCTTTTTGTTGATCTTGATCGAATAGAGCCGGTTTTCGAAAGAATAGGTGCTGCAAATTTTATTCATAGAACGATTTTGCTGAGAAAAAATAGAAACGATCTTCTGAGAGTTTTAATCAGAGGCTCAAGAAGTCAAGCATACAAAAAGCTAAAAGAGCTGACTATTGAAGCAAGAATGGCACTTGCGGCCTTCACGAGAAGTATTAAGATAAGGGACAGAATTATTGAATCGATACGATTTATAAATGAGAAACCTCTGCTGAAAGGATCGGATCTTATAAAAATCGGATTCAAAGAGGGTCCGATAGTAGGCGAAATATTGAAAACGATAGAAGATATGTATATAGACGGAAAAATTAACCGATATGATGAGGCAATAAACTATGCTAAGAGATTTATCAACAAAAATGAAAAATAAGGCGATATTTCTTGATAGAGACGGAACAATAATTTGCGAACGACATTACCTGTCAAATCTTTTAGACATAGAACTTCTGCCGGGAGCAAAAAAGGCTTTGAAATTGCTTAAATCTGCCGGATTTTTATTGATTGTCATCACAAACCAATCCGGCATCGCAAGAGGATTTTTTGACGGGCGATTTGTAAAATCGGCCAATCGACTGATCAATAGAAAACTCGAAGGAACCATTGACGATTTTTATGTATGTCCGCATTCTCCGGAGGCTCACTGTAACTGCAGAAAACCGAAGACCGGAATGCTTAGAGCTGCAGCAGGCAAATGGAAGATCGACTTATCCTCATCATGGGTTATAGGAGATAAGAAATCCGATATAATGCTCGGCAGAGATAACCTGATGAGGACGATATTGATAGGAAAAGGCAGTTCATGCCGCTCTTTATTTAACTGGAAGCCGGTTGCGAAAATAATACTGAAAAATGATAGAAATGTTATGCGTATGCGAAGAATTTGAAGATGCTGATAGATAGCTACGGAAGAACAATAGATTACATCAGAATATCGGTAACAGACAGATGCAACTATCGATGTTTTTACTGCATGCCCGAAGGCGGAGTGAAACTTATTAATAG
>JAADFJ010000012.1 GCA_013152955.1 Campylobacterota bacterium | reverse complement strand
GCTGCAGGCTATGACATCAGAAACAAAAAAAGCTATAACGAAACAATGAGCAGATTCAGGAATATTGTCGGTTCGAGATATCTTAAAGCATTCCATATAAATGATTCAAAAACTAAATTTGCAAGCAGGATTGACAGGCATGCAAATATAGGAGAAGGGTTTATAGGTACCGATGCATTTGGATTTTTGCTTAATGATAGTCATTTGACTGTCCTGCCGATGATTCTGGAAACTCCCGGAGGGATCAATGCATACAAAAAGGATCTTGAAATACTATCTGGTCTTTTTCAAGATTCATCATATATGTAAAGTATTCTGCCGCAGTTGGGACAAAATACCAGTTGTTCGGTTTCCATAACGGTTGCCGATACCTGCGGAGGCAGCATCAAGAAACATCCCATGCACGATTCTGATTTTATCTCCGACATAACATTTCCTTCTGCCCATCTGTTTATCTCTTCATACTGCGTTGCAGTTGTGTCATCAATGTTGTTAAAAAGGCCTGATCTTTTCTTTAAATAGCCATTAATGGCGACGGTAATTTTTTTTATTTTATTATCGGTAGTTTTGCTCAACAGTTCGTATTCAGCTTTCAGAGAATCCGCTTCTTTCTGCTTGATGTCTCTCTTTTCTATATATGTATCAATATCGGAAAGAAGTGACACTATTTGATCCTCTATTTTTTCTACCGACGTATTTGCCATGCTCATTTCAACTTCTAAAGCCTTTTGCTCCTTTGTATTTTTTACAAGCGCACTCTTGCTGCCCAGCGTTTTAATTTGATCATTTTTATCCTCAACAAGCTGTTCATTATATTCTCTGTCTTCTTTCAAAACGCTGATTTTTGCATCAATTTCCTCAAGTTCTTTTATGAGTATCTTGATAACGTTCTCTTTTGTCTTAACATTGGCATCCATTGCTCTAATATTTTCTTTTAGTTCATGAACATGTTTATCGATTTCCTGTATCTCTAAAAGCGTTTTAATTGTTTGATTCACTACCAACCCCTTTCAAACAGTTTTCTTCAATTGATTTAATATATAACAATCGGTTTCCATAAATTTCCTCCAAATAATTTTGTATGATTTCTGTAAAAAGTTTTTGTTCTATGAAATGACCGATGTCGAGCACACAATAGCCGTTCTCTCTGAAAAACAATGCATCGTGATATTTTAGATCGCCGGTAATGGCCAGATCAAAAGATTTTGGTTTTAATTTTCTGATGATAGAACCTCCCGAACCTGATACTACAAGCAGTCGTCTTATGATTGAAGAGCTGCTGCCGATCAATCTTAATGAGCTTACGCCAAATATTTTATAACATCTTTGTACTATTTCATCAAATCTGACCGGTTGTATTATTCCTATTCTCGAGAAACTCAAATCTTTGTCGTAACATCCTGAAACTTGCGGTATTTCTGCCTTTTCCATTCCGAACAACACTGCGAGATAATCATTCATACCTCCTGGTGCAGCGTCTATATTGGTATGAAGAGAATAGATATTGATATTAGAACCAATGGATTCCGTAAGAACCGATGCCGGATACAATCTACAGTCCAGAAAATCCGGCATATTGAACATAATCGGATGGTGAGAGAGAATCAAATTCGCCTGATTTTCTTTTGCCGTTTCCACGCTCCTTTTGGTAACATCAAGACAGATAACTATTGATTCTGTGTTTTTATTGTTTCCCTTATATTGCCATCCCGACCTATCCCATTCGGCAGACAGATTAGGAGGAAATTTTTTTTCAAGAGATACTATTAGATCATCAATCAATACAGACATCTGTTTTGGTGGGCCCACCAGGACTCGAACCTGGAACCAACCGGTTATGGGCCGGTTGCTCTAACCAATTGAGCCATGGGCCCTTATACTCTCCTAAAAAGCAATACAGCATTTGTACCACCAAACCCGAAAGAGTTGCTCATCACAATATCTACCTTCACTCTCCTCGCTGTTTTGGGAATATAATCCAGATCGCATTGCGGATCAGGATTATCAAGATTTATTGTAGGAGGCAGAATCGATTTGTCAATAGCGATAGCACTAAAAACAGCTTCTATCCCGCCTGCCGCGCCGAGAAGATGACCTGTGGCGGATTTTGTCGAACTGATCATTAACCGTTTCGCATCTTTGCCGAATACAGACTTAATTGCTTCCGTTTCGTAAATATCATTCATAACTGTAGAGGTGCCATGAGCGTTTATATACTCAACATCTCCTGCCGCTGTCTCAGCGTCCTTCAATGCCTTTTTCATTGCCAATACCGCACCTTTGCCATGCGGTGAAGGCGCAACTATATGATAAGCATCTCCGCTCATACCAAACCCTATGATTTCTGCATATATGTGAGCACCTCTTTTAGCTGCGTGCTCATACTCTTCGAGCACCAATATTCCAGAGCCCTCACCCATAACAAACCCGTCTCTATCTTTATCAAACGGTCTTGAGGCTATCTCGGGCTTGTCATTACGCGCAGAAAGTGTTTTTGAAGCAGTAAAACCGGCAAGCGACAGCGGAGTGATTGTCGATTCGGAACCACCTGTCACAAAAATATCGGCGTCTCCGCATTGTATGGATCTTGCTGCCAAACCGATAGAATGAGTGCCTGTTGCACAAGCAGTAGCAACAGAAAAATTAGGTCCCTGGAAATTATATTTCATTGATACCCTGCATGCCGACATATTGGAAATAGACATAGGTATAAAAAACGGCGATACACCTCTTTCTCCGCGTTTGTCAAGAGCAAGCGTGTATTTCTCGATTGGTCCCAATCCTCCGATTCCGGTACCTATTGCTACGCCGACCTGATCGGGGGAGTAATTGATTATTCCGGAATCTTCCCATGCTTCTACCGATGCAGCGAGGGCATACTGAGTAAAAAGATCCATTTTTTTGATTTCTTTTTTTTCTACAAAATCAAGCTTGAAGTTTTTTACTTCGGCAGCAATCTTACATTTAAAACCCGTTGTATCAAAACGACTTATTTTAGATGTTCCGGAGATACCGTTAATCAATCCTTCAAAGCTCTCTTGTGCGCTATTTCCAACAGGTGTAATTGCACCTACACCTGTAATTACAACACGCCTCAATTTATCTCCTTACGCTTTGTGTTCGCTTATATAGTCTATTGCACTCTGAACAGTTTTAATTTTCTCAGCGTCCGAATCAGGTATCGAAATTCCGAATTTTTCCTCAAATGCCATAACAAGTTCAACAGTATCAAGGGAATCGGCACCTAAATCCTCCACAAATCTTGACTCGTTTGTTACCTCTGATTCTTCAACTCCAAGCTGATCAATAATAATCGCTATTACATCCTTTTCCAAGCTCATTTTATCCTCCTTTTATAAATGTAAACCACCGTCTATTCTTATAATATCACCTGTTATATAGCTTGCTTCGTCTGAAAGCAAGAACAGGACGAGATTTGCAACATCTTCCGGTCTTCCAAGTCTTTTCAATGCAATTTTACCGGTTATACCAAGTTTATCATTTTTGGACAGCTCGCCGGTCATATCGGTTTCTATAAATCCCGGAGCAACCGCGTTTACTCTTATATTTCTGGATGCTACCTCTTTTGCCAGCGATTTGGTAAAACCTGTCAGACCCGCTTTACTCGCAGCATAGGCAGTCTGTCCGCCGTTTCCATCTTCTCCTACAATAGAACTCATGTTCACTATGCTGCCAAAGCGTTTTTTAATCATTCCTCTGAGAACTGTCTTTGCAACCAACATTCCTGAGAAGAGGTTTGTATTAATCACATTGGCTATCTTATCTGCAGGAGAGAGCAAAAGCAAGCCGTCATCGGCAATGCCTGCATTGTTTACCAAATAATCAATTGTTCCTGCTTGCAATGCGAGTTCCTTCACCGATTTTTCAATTGAAGCGATATCGGATAAATCAATCTTTGCGGCAATAGCTTCGCTTCCATTACGCAAAGCATTTTTCACAATTCCATAGGCAAGTTCATCGTTATGAGCATAACCTATTATAACCTTCAGGCCATTTTGCAAAAGTGCCTCTGCGACGGCTCTCCCGATTCCTCTTGTTGCTCCCGTAACGAAAGCAATTTTACCTGAAAAATTCATTTAACTGCAATCCTTTAAAAAACTATCTATCTCATTGACCTTTTCTATATTTTGAACTTTGATCTTTTTGTCTATTCTTCGTATCAGACTACGCAATATTGAACCCGGTCCAAACTCAACCATAGATTGCGAAAAGCCGCGGGCCGTATTTATATTATCAATCCATTTGACCGGACTTATAATCTGATTTAGAAGTAACTCTGCTATATTATCGTTTGATTTGATCAATTTGGAATCTATGTTTTCTATAATCGGAAATGACGGTGATGTTATGCCGATATCGTTAATGAAGGGTGTTAATTTCTCTCTGGCGGGTTCCATAAGCTTGCAGTGAAACGGAGCCGATACAGTCAGATCAAAAATTTTGAAACGTTCCTTAAGTATATCTTTTACATAGTTTACCCCTTCTTTTGTGCCTGAGACAACCTGCTGATTGGGGCCGTTATAGTTGGCAATATCACAATACATATTAGACTTTCTCGCTTTTGTGCATCCTTTTTCTACTTCAACTGCGGGTGCCATAATTGCAGCCATTTTACCAAAGCCGACGGGAACGGCTTCCTGCATAAATTTTCCTCTTAAATGAGTAATCATAACTGCATCGGCAAAATTTATCGATCCCGCCGCAACCAGTGCTGAGTATTCTCCGAGACTATGCCCCAAGGCTGCTGCCGGAGACAATTCGCATCTGGACTGAATTATTGACCACAGAGCATAACTTGTTGTAAGAATTGCCGGTTGTGCATTCTCTGTCATTGTTAATTTATCATCGGGTCCGCTCATAATCAGATTTTTTATATCAAATCCTAATTTGTCCGAAGCTTCTTCGTAAATCACCTTAATCTCTGGAAATTCTCTTATAACATCATTTCCCATACCGACGAATTGAGCGCCCTGTCCGGGAAACAGCAAAACCTTTCCCATATTATGTTTCGTGAATGTAAAGTCTTTTTATTATAATTTCCGCTTGCTTAATAATATCCGAGATAATATCCTTTACGGGCTTAACATCATTAACTATTCCGGCGCACTGGCCCATCATCACAGAACCGTTTCGAACATCTCCGTCTTTGGCGGCCAGTCTAAGTTTACCCTTTCCAAATTCTTCAAGCTGCTCTTTATTTGCACCTTCGGCTTCCAGTTTCATAAATTCTCTCGCAAGTCTGTTTTTTGCAACTCTAACAGGATGACCGGTTACCCGTCCGGTAACAACTGTTGAACGGTCGTTTGCCGATATTATCTTTTCTTTGTATTCCATAGATATGTTGCATTCGACGGATGCTATGAAACGAGTACCCATCTGGACGCCCTTTGCTCCAAGGGCCATAGCGGCAACAAACCCCCTTCCATCGGCAATTCCTCCGGCTGCTATTACCGGTATTGATACTGCATCTACTATTTGAGGAACCAGCGGCATACTGTTTAACTGTCCGACATGCCCTCCGGACTCATTTCCCTCGGCAATCACGGCATCAGCGCCGATTTTTTCCATTCTTTTTGCAAATGCCACAGAAGCAACTACCGGTATTACCTTGATTCCTTTGTTTTTAAATTTCTCTATATATTTAGCGGGGTTTCCCGCACCTGTTGTAACTACTTTAACCGAATCATGCCTTAATATAGCGTCAACTATGTCATCAACAAAAGGAGAGAGAAGCATAACATTGACTCCGAATGATTTTTTCGTTCTTTTTTCAGTTTCAATTATACGTGTCTCAACCCAATCGCCCGGCGCATTCCCCGATGCTATAATACCAAGACATCCGGCTTCAGAAACAGCGCCGACAAGATATTCATCTGAAACCCATGCCATTCCACCCTGCAATATCGGATATTTGATCTCTAAAATATCGCAGACTTCGGTATACAATGTTTTCACCATTTCACCAGCATAGATCCCCATGTGATACCGGCTCCAAAGGCATTAAACAACACCATGTCGCCCTCACTTATTTTGCCGGTTTCGATTGCTTCGTTCAGTGCAAGCGGTATTGAAGCAGCCGCCGTATTGCCATGGTGATCTACGGTTAAAACACATTTCTTCAAAGGGATATCTAATCTTTTTACCACTGCTTCAATAATCCTTACGTTTGCCTGATGAGGTATAACGACATTTATTTCCTCCGATCTAACGTCGGCTTTTTTAAGAACCGATCTGCTGACATCCTCAAGATGTCTTACGGCAATCTTAAATGTATCATGACCTTCCATATGTATTTTTGTATAGTTGCCGGCAGGAGCACGAAAAGTTCCATTTCCGGGGGCAATCATAAGATACGCATAATCTCCATCTGCATGCAGCTCGGATTCCATAATCCCTCTGCTGCCGCTATCCTGAGTTAGTATGACCGCTCCTGCACCATCGCCGAATATTACGGCTGTGCTCCGATCGTCCCAATTTACAATTCTTGTAAGCAGCTCAGCGCCTACTACAAGAATAGTCTTGGCATTTCCCGATTTTATATAAGTATCTGCAGCTGACATTGAATATAAAAAACCTGAACATGCCGTATTCATATCAACCGCAGCACATCCGCTTTTGCCCGCTCCAAGTTTTCTCTGTAAATGCAAAGCTGTCGCAGGCAGCGTCATATCAGGCGTGCAAGTTCCTACAATTATCATATCAAGTTTATCTGCCGTTATACCGGCTCTTTTGAGTGCTATTTTACTTGCTTCATAGGCGAGGTCGGACGTAACCTGATTATCTGCCGCTATATGCCGCTTTTTTATTCCGGTTCGTTTGTATATCCATTCATCGGAGGTATCCATTATTTTTTCAAGATCACAATTTGTGAGGGTGTGCTCAGGCAAATACCCTCCTGTTGCTGTGATTCGGGTTCTATACACCCGATTTACCTTTGATCATATATCTTTGGATCTCTGTTTCAATAAGGGTATTCATCCGATTTTTTATCAATTCTGAAGCTACTTTTATAGAATTTTTTACCGCTTCTGCTTTACTGCGTCCATGCCCTATTATCCCGATACCTTTGATGCCCAGAAGCGGAGCTCCTCCGAAATATTCGTAATTTATTTTGGAATTGAGCCGCTTAAAAGCAGGTTTGTTCAACAGATAGCCTAACTTATACCAAAACCTTCTCTTCATCTCTTTTTTTAGAAAGTATCCTATTGCCTCTGACGCACCTTCGCTTGACTTCAAAAGAATATTGCCCGAAAACCCATCGCATACAAGCACATCGCATTTTCCCTGAAAAACCTCTCTTCCCTCGACATTGCCGATAAAATTAAGGTCGGAATCCGCAAGCAGATCAAATGCCTTTCGCGTGAGTTCATTGCCCTTGCCTATCTCTTCACCGTTACTCAAAATTCCGATCTTCGGATTGAGCACCTTTAACGCATTCTTTATATAAGCGGAGCCCATTATTCCAAATTGCAGGAGATACCCCGGTTTACAATCAACATTGGCTCCCGCATCTACTACAACTACAGGGCTCTTTTTTGTAGGAAGAACTGCGCCTATAGCCGGTCTTGCAACTCCGGTCAGTCGTTTTAGGTGCATTACGGATGCAGCCATAACAGCGCCGGAATTGCCCGCAGACACAAAGGCTGAAGCAACTTTATTTTTTACGAGCTCAACACATTTTGAAATTGAACTCAATTTTTTGGTTTTAAACACAACAGTTGGATGATCGTCCATTGATACAACGCTTTGCGCGTCAATAATCTCTATTCTATTTGCAGGATACTCATATTTTTCAAGTTCTCTTAAAACTTCTCCTCTTTTTCCTACAAGCAGAATATTGTCTTTCAGTTCTTTGATTGCCTCAACGGCCCCCAGAACAATTTCACCGGGCGCTTTGTCCCCACCCATTGCATCAACGGCTATCCACACTACGAAGAAACCTCGATAACCTTTCTATCTTTGTAATAACCGCAGCTTGGACATACATGATGAGCAAGTTTCGGCTCATGGCAGTTATGACATGCCACAATAGTTGGAGCTTCTACTTTCCAGTTAGCCCTTCTTTTCTTTGATCTTGCCTTATAATGACGTCTTTTTGGTAAAGCCATTTTAACCTCTTTTAAATTTTAGTAGTCCTGAATAAATACACAAAAAAAACTCTTTGTCAAGGGGAAAGAGATTTCGTTAACTATTTTCAACATACAGATAGCATCAAATCAGCTCGTATCCGCAGAAGAAAAATCCAAGTTCTTCTTTCGCGGTTTTGGGTGCATCGGAACCATGAACGGCATTATGTTCAATATCCGTACCGCATAGATTTCTTATCGTACCTTTTTCGGCTTTTGATGAATCTGTTGCACCCATAATCTGCCTGTATCTCTTTATTGCATCATCACCTTGAATAACCATTGGGATAACCTTTCCGTCTGACATAAATTTCGTTAAGCTGTCATAAAACGGCTTATCTTTATGAATCTCGTAAAAAGTCTCTGCCTGATTTTTTGAGAGAGAAATCTTTTTCATAGCAATAATTTCTAATCCCGACTTTTCTATAATATCAATTATTTTGCCGCTGTTGCCTGCTCTTACAGCATCAGGTTTGATAATACCAAGCGTTCTCTCCATCATTATGCAGCCTTCTCACTTTTATTTTTAATTTCTTTCTTTTCAACGATCTTTTTTGTAGTATCCGAAGAACTCTTTTTATCATTGTTAAGATTTGCCGATTTATTCGCATAATCGGTTGCGTACCATCCCGTTCCCTTCAGGACAAAAGAAGAATGAGTGATCATCCTTCGCACCTGTTTGCCGCACTTTGGACATTCTTCAAGAGATTTATCGCTGATCTTCTGCAATTCTTCAAACTTGTACCCGCAACTTTCACATCCATATTTGTATATAGGCATCAAATACCCTCCATCCAATTATTTAATATTTTCTCAGTAATATCATTAATTTCTATCAGTTTATCGTGACTTTTCAAGCCCCTTACAATGCTGATGCAGCATTTTGCAATTCTAAGTTCCTTTGACAATATTTCAATGAGCTGACGGTTGGCAAGGCCTTTCCGAGGCGATGCCGTAAGCGATATTCTAATATTGTCATTATCTTTTTCAACAGCGATTTTATTTGCATGAGGCTTAACATGCACGGCAAATCGTACTTTTGCACCCTTTTTAGCTTCAGCCATATGATGAAGATATTATAACTTAAGATTATAATGTCAATATAGATAAGCAGACAAATTTGAGGTGATTTGTCGTTTTGTATTTCCGGAATTTGAACCGCACAAAAAAAGTGATCAAAAACATCTCTGTTAATTTGAATGTTTCGGATTTGAGATTCAAAGATGATTGTTTACGAAGCGCATATTAGCACCCTTAAGCAAGCTTGGTCCTTCAATTTATTTTACTGTGCAAGTGGTCTCATCATGCGATGATCTTTTCAAGTAGGAAAAAAATTAATATAATTCGGTCTGTTTTACTTGAAAATTCTCATCAGGACATTATTATACTCTCTATACTAAAAATCGGTAGAGGAGGAAATATGTCTGAAAAAAGAGTTGTTCTGTTTTCGACGCAAACTTGTTCATGGTGCAGAAAGGCTGAACAATATTTAAAGGAAAAAAATGTCAAATTCAAAAAGGTTGATGTTTCAAGAGATCAGAACGCGGCAAACGATATGGTAAGAATTTCCGGTCAATCGGGAGTTCCGGTAATTCTGATTGGCTCAAGACCTGTTGTGGGTTTTGATAGAGTCAAAATAGACAGGCTGCTGGCAAGCTGAAATTATCCGAAGGCAACTCCTAAGAAGTTGCCTTGTCCGCCGTAAGACTGTCCGGGAACAGAAGTTATAGTGAGAGAACATATATCTGAAGTAATATTTGAGACGAATATCGGATCTTTTTATTGTAATGGAAAAATATAGCCGAACCCGAATTTTTCTTTAGCAGACTTTTTGTTCCCGGACAATGTCTGTTCGACTTGCACACTCTTTTTAGCAACCGCAAAAACCGTAATTATTTTTTGAAGTCGAAACTACCTTATACCAAATCGTCAAAAAATCACGGTTGCAATTGCTTCACCTGCGCACAGACAGACATGTTGCGCCTCCTCACAACAACATATACAATGAGACCACTGCACAATAAACGCTTTCACAGAAGTCAAAAAAAGGGTGAGATTTAGAAATTAAAATTTGAGGTACTAACCGGTTAGTTTGAGAATTTTAATTTCCTTTAATTTCCTGAAGATTGCCCTTTATTTGACTTCCCTGCGGGCTTTATGAGGTTTTCCATATACTTCGTTAAACTTCTTTGAATTAACCCGTTAGTCCTTCAGAAGTTTGCCTTGTCTATGAAAAAGCTGATATTGCTGTGAAAATGCTTACTGTGCAGTGGTCTCATATATGCGCAGAGTGGACATTGAATTGACAAAAATCAGATAATCTATAGAATTACTATATGCGCAAAAGCAAGATTTCTCTGTTGGTGATTGTTTTATCTGTTTTTGCGGCTTTTGTTCTCTTTTTATCAAGACAGAAACCCGTACAGACAGGGTTTATTTATTCATCCGGAACAATAACCGGAGACGAGATCATGGCTTCCTCGAAGCTCCCGGGCAGGATCAAAAACGTCTACGTATCAAGAGGATCATCGGTAAAAATCAATCAAATTCTTTTTTCCATTGATGATAAAGAG
>JAADFJ010000011.1 GCA_013152955.1 Campylobacterota bacterium | reverse complement strand
CAGCCAACGAACCTGCGGCAAGCGAACAACTTAATACTATTCCGGTTATTCCTATCAAACTCAATCTTACTTTTTTTCCCATAAAATGCCTCCCGACATTGTTTATTTTTACTCTATAATTCGGTCAGGTCAATCATAGCAAGCTGTATATTATTGTAAACCCGTTTTATTTAATAACTTCTATTGCCGCTGCATCTGCGTTTAGTGCGTAACATCAGTTATTAACAGCACTAATTTTAAAAGCGCTAAAAGCATTATCTGTCGAAATTTCAACAAGGCGATTGTAATCCATGCCGAGCAGTTTTGAAACGTATCTGATAGTCTCAACGATAAATGCAGGCTCATTTCTGCGTCCTCTATACGGAACAGGTGCAAGGTACGGTGCGTCAGTTTCAAAAATTAGTCGATTTATCGGAATCTCAGACACCATATTCTGCAGATTGCCGGCTTTTGGATATGTAACAACGCCGCCTATGGAAAAGTAGCTTCCATTTTTAATTCCAAATTCAAGAATCTTTCTATCACCCGTAAAACAGTGAAAGATTATCGTTAAATTATCTTTATAGCTCGATAAAATTTCCAAAGTATCAACTGCGGCATCTCTTGTATGAATAACAACCGGCAAAAACAGATCTGATGCGATCTTAAGAAACTTCTCAAAACAGTCTTTCTGAACAGATTTGGAGACATCCGAATGATAGTAATCCAATCCGATTTCCCCGATCCCGGCACATTTTGAGCGTTCAGCCATCTTAGCAAGGTAGTCAAAATGTTCTTTATAACTATCGGCATCCTCAGGATGTATCCCAACGAGATACCATATACCGGGTATTTCTGCGATCTTGACAGCTTTTTTGAGATTTGCAGCAGTTGTTCCAGGCAGAATGAACCGGTTTACTCCGGCATTTCTTGCCCTGATGATCGCCTCATCCGTATCATCGAATTCTTCTAAATCCAAATGTGTATGTGTATCAATAACCATAGTAGAATGAACTTTGACAGTCATAGCAACCTACATAACTCCTTTAATTTACTTTCGAATAGTCAAACTAAAATGCATCTCTATTGATTATGAACGCTTCAAATTGAAAGTTCAAATCTGTCGGTAAGGCATAAATTTCAGGCAGCGCCAAAGCCGATTGCTAAAATTCGGGACTCAATATAAATAGAGGTGCCTTATAGCAATACATTATAATGCGTTATCAATTAAGAATCAATTTGCTGTGTCGGAAGTTGTTTGCTCCATCTTGAATGACTCTTAACATTTGCCTGAGATCATAATTCTGTTCAATCTGCCGTCTATCAAGTAAAGTGAGTTTAAAATTATCATTGTCAAGAAGAAAAAAATAGGTTATTATAAGAGTAATGGACCTTCATCAATATCTTGACATATTAGATAAAAAGAATGATCTTGCAGTTGTAGATGCAGCGGCTTCTGTCAATCAGGAGATTCCTTATATAGCATCTGAAACAGTAAAAAAAGGTGGAAAGGCGCTACTTTTCAAAAATCCATCAGGTTATAAAATTCCGGTTGCAATGAACCTGTTCGGAAGCGAAAAAAGAATAAATATAATCATGCGCGGAAATCTTGAGTATCAAGCAGAAAGAATTAGAGAACTCCTCTCTTTCTCGCCGCCATCGGGAATGCTTGATAAGATGCGAATGGCATATAAACTTAAAAAATTAGCAGCTTTCACTCCAAAAATGGTCTCGGGAGCAGCTTTCAAGCAGGTACACAAAGATGATATCAAAGATATTCCCGTTACCACAAGCTGGCCGCTGGATGGCGGAGCCTTTGTGACTCTGCCTCTTGTAATAACAAAAAATCCGATCACGGGAAAGCTCAATTGCGGAATGTATCGAATGCAGATTTACGACAATCGAACAACCGGAATGCATTGGCAGATTCATAAAAACGGAGCTTCGCATTTTGCCATCGCAAAAAAGATGGGCAAAAGCAAAATTGATGTTGCGGTAGCATTGGGCGGAGATCCTATCTTGACATACGCGGCTACAGCTCCTCTGCCTGAGGATACGGGTGAATTTCTTTTTGCCGGATTCCTAAGAAATGAGGCTGTCAGGCTTGTTCAATGCGAGAACTCCGATCTCGCCGTTCCGGCATCCTCTGAAATTGTAATGGAAGGCGAGGTGTCGCTGAATGATCTGAGAGAAGAAGGACCGTTTGGTGATCATACCGGGTATTATTCGTGGAAAGACAAATATCCTGTATTTCGGATAAAAGCGGTATACAGAAAAAAAGATGCAATTTATCCTGCAACGGTTGTGGGAAAACCGATCATGGAAGATGCATTTTTGGGACTGGCCACAGAAAGACTTTTTCTTCCTATGCTGCAAAAGGTGATCCCTGAAATCGTCGATCTCCATCTTCCGCCATACGGCTTGTTTCATAATCTTGCATTTGTTTCGATAAAAAAAAGATTTCCCGGACAGGCGCGCAAGGTAGCATACGGATTATGGGGGATGGGAATGCTGTCTCTCACAAAGATGATAATTATTTTGGATGAAGATGTTGATGTTCACAATATAAATGAGGTGATATGGAGAATCGGCAACAATAGTGATCCGGTCAGAGATTCATTCTTTTTGAAAGGTCCTCTTGATGCACTGGAGAATGCATCTGAGAATGCTCTTTACGGAGGAAAGATGGGACTTGATGCAACAAAAAAGCTTCCGGAAGAAGGACTCTCGAGGTTTATACCTCCTGAGGTTGAACCGGATAAATTGATCGCAAAGCTTGTTCAGAAAAGATGGAAAGAGTATAAAATAGGCCTGAAATAAGGAGGCAAAAGTGAATTTAATTTTTAGCAGCAAAGGTATCGAGCTTACAGAGGCAATGAAGCAATATGCCGCAAAAAAGTTTGGCAAAATTGAAAAGATTTACCCGAAAATATCTGAAATTAAGATAAATTTCAGAGTAGAAAAATATAGGCAGATTGTTGACGCAGTTACAAGTTTGGGACAGGAAACCATAAAGATAAGCAAGGAGTCAAAAGATATTTACGGCTCCATTGATATGGCATACGATCTTTTTGAACGAAAAATTAGAAGGTTTAAGGAAAAGCTTTCAAGCGGCAAAAATACCCCAAACGCACAACCGAATAAAAAAACTGCAGACAATGGATTAATTTATAAATCTTATACAATAAAGCCGATGCATATCGAAGATGCCTTAATGAAATTGGATTCAGATGACAAGCCGTTTGTTGTATTTGAAAATGCAGAAACACTTAAAACATCAATATTATATAAAGATAAAAATGAAAGAATCTGCATTATAGAGACAGTATGACAATATCAGTTGGTAGAATATTTATAAGATAAATATGATTTTGTTATATTATGTCTGATAAACTTATTCTTATCACCGGTTTGTCAGGATCCGGCAAAAGCAGTTTAATAAGCCTGCTTGAGGATACTGGTTTTTTTACAATAGAGAACTTGCCGTTTTCAATGATAAATTTCCTGAGCACAAAAGATTACAGAGATGCTCCGGTGGCCGTTGTAAGCGACATTCGTGATCTCGCATTTATTGAGGATAGAGACAGGCTCAATGATTTAATCGGAAAATTTAGCGGAAAGATTCTGTTTATGACAACCAGATCAGATGTGCTTTTGTCGCGTTTCAGGCAAACAAGGAGAATACATCCTCTTACAGTGCTCAAAAGTCTCAATTTAAAGGATGCAATAAAAGAAGAGCGGGAGCTGCTCAGTCCTATACAAAAGAGGGCCGATATATCACTTGATACATCTTTAATGGATCTGCCGGATCTTAAAAGATGGGTCAAGAAACAATTTTTCAGCTACAAAAATACTCTGTTTCGAATATCGATAATATCATTCGGCTACAAGTTTGGAATTCCTCCGGAAAGTGACCTGGTGTTTGATGTAAGATTCCTGCCTAATCCATACTTTGAAAAGTCGTTGAGAAAAAAAAGCGGGCTTGACAAATCCGTTCAGCAATGGATGCAGCGATCCCCGCTTACCGATCAGCTGAAACAGAAGCTGTCCGCTTTTATAAGTTATCTGATTGAGCAATACAAGCAGGAAGGAAAAAAATATTTAACTATTTCAATAGGCTGCACGGGAGGAAGACACAGATCACCGTTTATTGCAACCTATGTAAAAGAGTTTTTGGAAAATAAAGAATACAAAGTCGACATATACCACAAGGATATAGACAAAAATTATGAGCAATAATCTACTTGACTGCCGGTCATTAACAAAAGATACAATAGAAAGAATTATGGAAAAGGCTGCAAATTACAAGAACGACTTTACGAATGGACGGCTTTTGCCTGAACTTTCCGGTAAAACCGTTTTTATGCTGTTTTTAGAACCGTCAACACGTACAAGATGTTCTTTTGAGATGGCGATAAAGCGTCTTGGTATGATACCGATAAATATATACGGAAGTTTTTCAAGCATAACAAAAGGAGAAACGCTTGAGGACACTATTTTAAATCTATCGAAGATGCATCCGTCTGCATTTGTTATAAGGCACCGGGATTCCGGTATCTGCTGCCGATTATTAGATATTACCGATATCCCGATTGTAAATGCCGGAGACGGAACTCATGCTCACCCATCTCAGGCATTGCTTGATCTTTTTACCATATTAGAAAAAAAAGGTACCGCTAAAGGTCTTAATGTGTCTATTATCGGAGACATATTGTCAAGCAGAGTGGCAAAATCGGACAGCGAGCTGCTAACAAAGATGGGATGCAACGTAACACTGTTCGGACCGGCTACAATGCTTCCCGAGCCTTCATATATGCCTAATGTAAAAATAGCAGACAGCATGAAAGAGGCGATGAGTGAAAAAGATGTTATAATACTTCTTAGAATTCAGCTTGAAAGAAACAGCGGAGGCAACATCTCTTCACTTAACGAATATCATAAATATTTTGGAATTAATCAAAAGTTGATAGAGAAAAAAACAATTATTATGCATCCGGGTCCCTTCAACAGAGGAGTTGAATTGTCGTCTGACATACTGAAATTAGATAATATCGAAATATTCAACCAGGTTGAAAACGGTGTTTTTGTTCGCATGGCCATATTTTGGTGGATAATATCGGGCGGTCGCAAAGAGGAATAACTCCTGCAGATTGAAATCTATTCTCAAAAACCTACATTCAATATTATGGGATCAGCTGGTATTAAGTATGTTTGCAGCTGTTTACTGTGTGTGTCTCATAACTAAGATCACTTAGCAAAGGAGGTTATTTTGAAAAGCATAGACAGTTTATCGGAAGATCATAATGAGGTATTGAAAATACTTGAAACTTTTTATCAAACCATAGAGAAAATTGAAGACGGCAAAGATAAAGATATTGACAGAAAAAGTATAAAAAGAACTCTTCATTTTTTTAATTCGAAATTTTGGCTTCATTTTGACAAAGAAGAACAAACGATTTTTCCTGAACTTTCAATATATATAGGCGGCGGCGGAAAACCTTCCGGTCCTGTTGTTGTTATGCTTGATGAACATCAAATGTTGAGAGAATCTAATAAAAAAATGCAGTTAGCGTATAAAAATTTTAAAACCAATAGCAATATTTTTACAAGTGAAGCAAGAAATTTTACAGGTCTGCTGCGCCAGCATATAAGGATGGAAGAAGAAATGCTATTCCCTATGGCAGTCAACTCGCTTGATCATTCTTTGGATAGTGAATGGCTTAAAATGTTTGAACTTATTGAGAGAAACGCCGACATATCATGAGACCACTGCATAATAAGCGCAAAAGAACCCTCTAAAAAGATCCTTTTGCGCTTTTTCAGTCTATTTTAATTTAATACTTTCTGCTTACTATAGTTTGCTGCAGCTCTGCTATAGCTTTGGTAGGATTCAGCTCTTTTGGGCAAGCTGGTATACAGTTCATGATCGTATGGCATCTCCAGACGCCATGTTTATCGTTAAGAATATCAAGGCGTTCATCTTTGCCCTCATCGCGAGAATCAAGAACAAAGCGTGCTGCATTTATCAGCGCAGAAGGTCCAAGATAATCGGGATCAGCCCAATATGACGGACAAGAACTTGAGCAGCAAGCGCACAAGATGCACTCGTAGATTCCGTTAAGTTTATTTCTATCTTCAATAGATTGAAGTCTTTCTTCGCCCGGAGGCGGAGTTTTTTCAATTAAATATGGTTTTACTACATAATACTTATTGAAGAAATCAGTCATATCGCATACAAGATCCTTGACAATCGGAAATCCGGGAAGCGGCCTTATCGTAATAACACTGCTTTTTAGATCGGAAATATGCGTCATGCACGAAACCATATTAATACCGTTGATATTCATTCCGTCAGAACCGCATACTCCTTCTCTGCAGCTTCTGCGATATGACAACGTTCCGTCCTGTTCCCACCTTATCTGGTTTAGTCCATCAAGAATCATCATCCCGTCTTTTCTATATTCTACCTCATAATCTTCATAATGCTCTTTTTTGTCGGCATCAGAGCTAAATCGCTGAATCTTAAATATAATTTTATCGCCTACGGCTAATGACATCTGTCTGCCTCCTCAGTAAACACGTTTTTTAGGTTGAAATGTAGGAGCTGTAAGCGGTTTCATACGAACCGGTTTGTACTTAATGTCAACCTTATCATTGTTTAAGAAGGTTAAGGTATGCTCTAACCACTCCTTATCGTTGCGTTCAGGATAATCATCCCTGTAATGTGCCCCTCTGCTTTCAGTTCTGTTAAGAGCTGCCGCCGTTCCGATAAGAGAAATATCAAGAAGCGACCCTAATTCTAAGGTTTCGATCAAATCAAGGTTGAAGGACAATCCTTTATCCTGTATTCCCACTTTCTTATACTTCTTTCTTAAATCAGCCAAAACATCCAACTGACGTTTTATGCTGTCTTCTGTTCTGAATACACCCATATTGGTTGACATGCTATCGCGCAATTTCTCCAATATTTCATCCATTCTGACGCTGCCTTCGGAATCAAACAGATTTTGTATCTTTTTAATGGTGCCTCCGGCAGTTTTATCAGCAAGGTACTCAACAGGAGGAGTCGGAAGTTCAATGTCATTCTCAAGTATCCATTTTGATGCCTGACGACCGGCTTGAGTTCCCGTAACAACAAGATCAAGCAATGAATTGCATCCTAATCTATTGGAACCATGAAGAGATACGCAGGCGCATTCACCTGCCGCATAAAATCCAGGAACAGGCTTTTCAGGATTGTCACCATCCGGAATAACAACTTGAGCGAACCTGTTTGTCGGGATTCCTCCCATATGATAATGGGCAGTCGGTTCAACAGGAATCGGATCTTTTGTGCAATCGATACCTGTAAATTTGTACGCCAACTCCCATATTCCGGGCAGCTTATCCATGATGAAATCGTGTCCTAAATGATCGAGTTTCAAAAGCATATGATCTTTTTTGGAGCCGACTCCTTTTCCTTCTCTTATCTCCTGAGCCATGCCGCGGCTGACAACATCTCTGCTCGCAAGATCAAGAACATGAGGAGCATACTTTTTCATAAAGCGTTCACCTTCGGAATTAAGAAGATATCCGCCCTCACCTCTGACTCCCTCGGTGATAAGGTTACCCACTGTATAAATACCGGTTGGATGAAACTGAACATATTCCGGATCCTCAATCGGAATTCCGGCACGCATAGCAATTGACCAGCCATCGCCGGTATTAATATGAGCATTAGTGTTTGTTCTATAATTTCTTGTGTTTCCGCCCGTTGCAAATATCACAGCTTTACCAAAAAAGATATTGATACCGCCGTCAACCATATTCCATGATACTACACCGATAACATGACCGGAATCGTCCCTGATCATATCCAAAGCATAATATTCACTGAAATAGCTTACATAAGGTGCAATATCGGAACGAAGGGTACGCTCAAAAAGAGTATGAAGCAATGAATGTCCCGAACGATCGGCAACCGCACATGATCTGTGAGCAAGCGTTTCGCCGAAATTTCTGGTTTGACCGCCGAAGGCACGCTGATAAATTCTGCCTTCTTTTGTTCTCGAAAACGGCATACCCCAGTGCTCAAGCATATAAATTGTTGAGGGAGCATTTTTGGTATAATATTCAATAGCATCCTGATCACCTACATAATCCGAGCCTTTGACGGTATCATACATATGCCAAATCCAGTAGTCTTCATCCATATTTGCGAGTGCGGCATTAATACCGCCCTGCGCCGATACCGTATGCGATCTTGTCGGAAAGACCTCTGATATAACAACTGTTTTAAGATGGGCTAAACCGGTTTGTACGGCCGCAGAAAGTCCTGCGCCGCCGGAACCGACAATAACCACATCAGCTTCATGTATCTTTAACGGTATATCAGCCATTTATTCCTCCTTGCGGCACACTAAACGGCAAAATTGTTAGAAGAGCTAATACAAGATATAAGATTCCGACAAACCAAAACAATGCTCTGAGGAAAAGCCTCCATCCGTTGCTATGCACATAATCATCTATAAATTCAAAAATTCCATTTATCCCATGCCAAAGGGCAAAAATAACAAATGTGAGATCAAACAGCTTCCATCCCAAACTTGCCAATCTGCCTGCAACTACATTATATGTAGGTATTGTACCGGGAGCATAAAAGTGTTCGATATAAAAATGTCCCACTATCAGAACTAAAAGAATAACTCCCGATATACGCTGAAAAAACCAATTAAAAGCACCTGTTTTCCCGCTTCCGTTATATCTGTCAATAAATCCTCTAATTGCGGTTGCCATCATTCCTCCTAGTAAAACAGACCTTTAGCCATCGGTATTGCACCAATGACAAAAAGTATAGCAGCAATAATCCAGAAAACCCATACATTAATATTGTAGTTGCTGCGCTCTGCTGCATGAAAAAAGTTTACAAAAACCACCCTTATCCCATTGACTGCGTGATATATAACAACAGCCCATAGACCAATTTCCAATAGTTTAAAAAGTGGTGAGGATACTACAGCCATGGCAGAATCAAAAGAGCTCTTGGACTGAAGGGAACTGATCAGCCATTCATGTAAAAAAAGATAGAGTATCAATAACAATCCTGTGATACGATGCAGCAACCACGCTACAAAACCAGCATGCCACCTATATTTTGCAGGTGGACGATAATAAGCCATCTATGCCTCCTAAAATTATACTAATTTATATTTATCTCAACCTCTGCGACCGCAATTTATGGCGGTTCAGATTTATGAAAAATATTTTCCTGCAACATATTTTAGATTAATATGGGTGAATCATCTTACGCGGATCGACGATTGTGTTGAACTGATCTTCGCTGACAAAACCAAGTTTCAAAGCCGCTTCCTTCAAAGTTAAACCTTCATTGTCGGCAAGTCTTGCAATCTTAGATGCTTTATCATAGCCGATTGCGCGCGCAAGAGGCGTAACAAGCATAAGATCATTTTCCAGAAAATAGGCTATTTTCTTTTTATCAGCCTGAATTCCTTCGACCAGATGTATTCTAAATGATTCGCACATATCACTTAATAATTTTACCGATTGCAGAAGATTATAAATCAACACAGGCTTATACATATTAAGCTCAAGTCCTAAGCCCGCGTCAGCCATATTGATTACGACATCATTGCCTATTACCTGAGAGCAAACCTGCGTCATTGCTTCGCATTGTGTAGGATTTATTTTACCCGGCATAATTGAGCTTCCCGGTTCGTTTGCAGGAATCTTTATCTCACCAATCCCGCATCTGGGTCCCGAGGCAAGAATTCTTATATCATTTGCAATCTTATTTAATGCGCATGCCAGCACCTTTAACGCGCCGCTTGTTTCGCATATTGCATCATGGCTTGCCAGCGCTTCAAATTTGTTAGGTGCCGTTATAAAATCAATTCCTGTAATTTTTGAAATCTCTTCTGCCGCCAGCGCACCAAATCCTTTTGGAGAATTAAGTCCCGTTCCAACGGCAGTACCGCCCAAAGCAAGTTCTTTAAGATGCGCTAAACTATTTTCAATTGCCTTTATTGAATGATCTAGCTGGCTAACATAGCATGAAAACTCCTGCCCGAGCGTCAAGGGTGTTGCATCCTGCAAATGAGTTCTTCCTACCTTTACAATATCATCAAACTCTTCGGATTTCTTCTTAAATGCATCTCTGAGCATTCCAATATTGGGTAAAAGTTTCGTCAAAATCTCAGTTACGGCAGAGATCGACATTGCGGTAGGCATAGTATCATTAGAGGATTGTGACTTATTTACATGATCATTTGGATGTACCGGACTCTTTTCTCCAAGCTTACCACCGAGAATTTCGCCGCTTGCCCTGTTTCCGATGACTTCATTCACATTCATATTGGTCATTGTACCGGAACCGGTCTGCCACACAGGAAGCGGAAACTGATCATCAAGCTTTCCGTCTATTATTTCATCAACAGTTTTGCATATTGCATCTTTTATCTTCTCGCTCAACACGCCGAGCTTAAAATTACTGATCGCCGCCGCCTTTTTCAATACGCCAAACGCATGAATAACCTCAATAGGCATTTTTTCATTTCCAACTTTAAAGTTTCCGAACGCCCTCTGGGTCTGAGCCCCCCCCCCAGTATTTATCCTGGGGAACTTCAACCTCTCCCAAACTATCTCTTTCAACTCTATATTTCATGTTTTCCTTCAATAGATATTTTTAGAAAAGTTTCAGACTATCAACCTTATTGCATAGCTCTTTAACGTGATCGGCAGATGCTTTAAATAATATCTTTTCTTCATTAGTCAAATCAAATTCGACAACTTCTTCTACACCGTTCATACCAAGTTTGACAGGTACACCCGCAAAAATGCCGTCAACGCCGTATTCTCCATGAAGAGCCGCAGCACATGGCATAATCTCTTTTGTATCGAATGATATTGCTCTTACCATCTGACAAATTGCTGAACTTGTTGCGTAATATGCACTTCCGGTTTTAAGCAGCTTAACGATCTCTCCGCCGCCTTTTCTTGTTCTGTCTATTATCGCCTCAACTCTTTCTTTGCTGAACAATTTGGTTATCGGAACACCGGAAACAGTTGAGTAACGCGTAAGCGGCACCATTGTATCGCCATGACCTCCGAGCACAAAAGAGTTGACATTTTTGACAGAACAACCTGCTTCCCATGCAATAAATCGCGAAAAACGGGCAGAATCAAGACATCCCGCCATGCCTACTATATGACTGTCATCAAAACCGCTAACCTTTTTCACTGTATAAACCATTGCGTCAAGCGGATTTGTAACCGTTAACAAAATGGCGTTTGGGGAATATTTTACAACTTGTTCGGTTACCGATTTGACAATCTTTACATTCTTTTCAAGCAGATCGTCTCTGCTCATCCCGGGCTTTCTCGGCAAACCTGATGTGATAACTATAATATCGGAATTTGCGGTATCTTTATAATCATTTGTTCCTATAAGTTCACCATCAAAACCTTCAATCGGAGACGCTTCCATTTCATCAAGAGCTTTACCCTGAGGAAGTCCGTCAACGATATCAAGAAGAATCACGGTTTTTGCCAAATTCTTCTCCAAAACGCGCATTGCTGTGGTAGCACCTACATGACCGGCTCCAATAACGCTTACCTTTACATTTGAAATCATAATAACACCTCTAAATTTAGATATAGGCTGGCATTTCGTATAAGAAAGTCAGTCGGTTCTTATTAGCTATTTCTTTGCGACAAACTCTTCAATCTGTTTTGTTGTAACTGACTTTGGCCGCTCAATTGAAAAACCCAGAGCTCTGTCCCAAATTACCTCTGCGGCAACGCCAAGTGCACGGGCAACACCAAACAAAACTGTGTAAAAACTGGTTTCCACAACCCCGTAATGATATTGAAGTGCTCCCGAATGAGCATCAACATTCGGCCATGGGTTTTTTGCCTTTCCATGCTTTTTAAGCACATCCGGAACAACTTTATACACATTGCTTACTGTCTGAAATATAGGATCATCGGGCAGATACTTTAGGGCAAATTCCCTTTGAGCTGTATATCTCGGATCAGTTTTTCTCAAAACAGCATGACCATAGCCTGGTATTACCTGTCCGGAGTTAAGTGTATCCCAGGCAAATTTTTCAATCTGCTCTTCAGTCGGAACACCGTTGAATCTCTCCATCAATCCAAGAACCCATTTCAAACATTCCTGATTTGCAAGCCCATGAAGAGGACCGGCTAATCCATCAAGTGCTGCCGAAATTGAATAATAAAGATCCGAAAGTGCAGAAGAAACGAGATGATTGGTGTGAGCACTTACATTGCCGCTTTCATGATCGCTGTGCAAAATGAGATAGAGTCTCATAAGATTTTTGTATTCTATGCTTTCGTACCCCATCATATGAGCAAAATTTGCTCCCCAATCAAGCGTAGAAGATGGCTCAATAGGTGTGTAGGATTTGTAGATACGTCTATAAATATAAGCAGCTATTACAGGTAATTTTGCAAGAAGATTCATAGCATCTTCAAGAAACGGTTTCCAGTAATCTGTCTTTTTTATGCCCTTTTCGTATTCTTTGGCAAAAACTGATTCTCTTTGAAGCACAAGAACTGCTGTAGAAAATTGAGTCATAGGATGAGTATCAATTGGTACGGAATCAATAACATCCCATACATATTTTGGAACTACCTGGCGACTGTGAAACTCGTTCTGAAGATCGTCTACGATTTCCTGAGTAGGAACTTCACCTGTTAAAAGAAGATACCAGTGCCCCACCGGATACGGATAAGCCTTTTCATTTTCTTTCGGAAGCAGTTTCAGTGTCTCCGGAATTGTGTATCCTCTGAATCGTATTCCTTCGTACGGGTCGAGATAACTCGTATCGCATACAAGACCCTTAACGCCTCTCATTCCACCATAAATCTGCGCTATGGTAACCTCACTCAACACCGTATCGCCATGTTCTTTGATCAGCTTTTTGACTCTACCGCGCCATTGCGGAATAATACTCTCCATCTTGTCAACAATTAGTCCCATAGCTTACCTCCCTCAAAAAAGTTTAATATATAAACAAAATAATATATAGTAAATGCCATCTTAGGCATTTTGCCGTTTTTTTAATCAGTTATCTAAAACTAAAATCTAATTAGTTCTTATTCTATCTATTC
>JAADFJ010000010.1 GCA_013152955.1 Campylobacterota bacterium | reverse complement strand
CCATGTCCTGCATATCACGATAATGTTTTTCCAATTTCTTATAAATGGCCTCCAGATCTTTATAAGCTTTCGGCAGTTCTTCTTCAAGTGTGATTTGATCTTCACTGCTGCGGCCGGCTTTGCTAATAGGTTGAGGCGTCCGGATTCCGGCAACCACATCCTCACCCTGTGCATTCTTTAAAAATTCACCGAAAAATCGTTTTTCACCGGTGCCAGGATCGCGCGTAAAAGCCACACCTGTAGCAGAATCATCCCCCATATTTCCAAAAACCATAGTCACAATATTAACAGCCGTCCCCCAATCATCCGAAATTTTGTTGACGCGGCGATAATCTGCAGCGCGTTTTGTATTCCATGAACGTATTCCATGAACGAAAAACAGCCATGATGGAATCTGTCAATTGTTCCCAAGGATCCTGCGGAAACGGTTTGCCGGTTTGTTTTTCAAAAATTTGCTTAAATATTTCGATCAGATCCTTTAAATCTTCAGCCGTCAGATCGGTATCGTACGCTGCACTCGCTTCTTCTTTCTTTTTCTCTAATGCTTTTTCAAAATGTATTCCATCGATTCCAGCAACAACGTTTCCAAACATTTGAATAAAACGGCGATAGGAATCGTAGGCAAATCTTGGATTATCGGTTTCTTTTGCCAATCCGATAACCGATTTATCATTTAACCCAAGGTTTAAAACCGTATCCATCATCCCCGGCATAGAAACGCGAGCGCCCGAACGAACAGAAACAAGTAATGGGTTTTTGGAATCCCCTAATTTGCGAGCCATATCCTTTTCTATGCGCACGATGCCTTCCCGAACTTGATTCATTAAACCATCGGGTAGTTTACTTAATTTGAAATATTCAACACACGACGCCGTAGAAATGGTAAATCCAGGAGGAACCGGAATACCTATGCGGCTCATCTCTGCCAGATTGGCTCCTTTTCCGCCAAGAAGATTTCGCATTTCGGCACTCCCTTCTGTTCCCTGCGGGCCAAAATAATAGACATATTTTTTCATTTTACAACTCCCTGATAAAAATTTTAGTACACAGCTTCTTTCTCAATTTCTTACCCAATTTACTTTCTTAAAATAGAATAGACTTAATGAAAATTGCCCTTAAAAAATAGAATAGAAAAGGGAAACTTATCTGGGCATGCTCTCAACATTTCTATCCTTTTTTTAATACTTTTGTTATTTTGCTGTTCGTCTCATAAATGATTTTATCTTTTTTTATTTTATTTTCAAATCTCTTAACAGTTTGAGAGACGGCGGCATGATCCGCATCAAGCAGATTACCTATCTGCCTTAACCGCTGAGGCCGTATTTTTGCATTTGGCATAATATTTAATCACATAGGCGGAAAGCAATCTACGGACGAGATTGCTTCGCTGAGCCTGCAATGTTCCTGATTATCTCCCCATCCGGTTTTGCGGTTAACAAACATACCGTTAATATGTGAATATTGGCAACTATATAGATTGAAACAAGGATTAAAATTATAGTATGATTCCGACTCTATCAGAAAAATTGTCTCGTATATGTGAAATCTTTGAGATTTATATGAAGTTTCTTATAAAAGGCTGCTGCACAATGGTCTTTTTGTGCAAGAAATTGTTTGACATGCTCAATTATACGGTATATATGTATGAGGTATGTCTGGAAATTCAAATATATGGCAATTTTTTAACTTTAAAAACAGAAGTTTGAAAATCAAAATACTGGTGATGTATATAGTTTCGCTATCTATTATAGGGGTAGCGGGATATTCGTATTATATATACAGCAACATTAAAATTATACAAAAAGGATCAGATTTATATAGAGATAATCTTATAAAAACAGATAAACAAAGCGCTATAAATGCGGTAAATATCGCTATTAGAAATATAAATAATTTTTATCAGGACTACAAAGACGGTAAGATAGATGAGAATAATGCAAAAAAGAAATCCATTCGTGTTATACATTCTATAAGATATAGTATAGGAGGAAATCTATCAAACTATGTATGGATAAATACTGCTGACGGCATTATGGTGTCGGAACCAACCAAACCTGATCTGAATGGCAAAAATATATGGAACTTTAAGAATAAAAACGGAGTATATCTTTTTAGAAATATGGCAAGAGTGGCAAAAACTCAAGGATACGGGTTTGTTAAATATTGCTGGCCTAAGTTAGGTATGCCGGAAAACACTTGCTTTCCGAAAACATCTTATATTAAACTATTTTATCCCTGGAACTGGATAGTTGGAAGTGGATTTTATTTAGATAATATAAATAAAGAGGTTGAAAGTTATATAAAAAGAAGGAAAAGTGAAATAAGCCATACTATTATTTTAAGTATTATTTTTGGAGGTATCTTTTCTTTAATAGCGGGCTTGATCTTTTTCTTTGTTATTTCCAAAATGGTATCATATTTGAAACAGGTTGCAGAACTTTCAAGAAATTTCTTATATGAGGATGTGTCTGAAAAATTGAAACTACCTTATAAAACAAAGGATGAATTGGGCTATCTCATTAGAAATTTTAATGCTTTCATAGAGGAAAGTTATAAACTTGCATCGTTTAAGAAAACAGTTGAAGAAGATAGAGATATAAATGCAGTTTATGAAAGAATAAAGAATATAGCAGAAACAGAGCTGGGTTTTGAAGAATTTAATATGTATGAGGCGAATAACAGTAAAAATTCGCTGAAGCAGGTTATTGCTTCCGATGACAAGATGTTTTGCAGGCAGGATATTCTTGTAGATTCGGATTTATGCAGAGCAGTTAGAACGGCTAATGATATAAATTCCTTTGAAAAAGAAAATGTGTGTTTGAGCTTTGCTCATGAAAAGGATAAAAATTATGTATGCATACCTCTAATGATCAGCGGTAGCGTGGGAGGCATAGCTCAAGTCGTTTTTGATAAAAATATAAAATATGAGGATGTTGATGGTAAAATAAAGAGGTTAAAAAGATACTTAAAAGAGGTAGCGCCTGTCGTTGAGGCAAAAAGATTATTGAGTCAGCTAAAAGAAACGACTATGAAAGATCCCTTAACCGGATTATATAATAGGCGTTTTTTGGATGAATTTGCTTCCACATTTGCAGCTTCCGTTAAAAGAAGAAGCGCCAAAGCAGGTATTCTAATGTGCGATATAGATTTCTTTAAGCAGGTTAATGATGTTTATGGACACAACATTGGTGATGAAGTTTTGAAGGCAATTACCAGATCTATATCTAAATCAATAAGGGAAGCCGACATTGCAATTAGATTCGGAGGAGAAGAGTTTCTTATTTTGCTTCAAGATGCAGATAACGAAAAGGCTAAAGAAATATCTGAGCGCATTAGACAAACTGTAGAGGCTTCCGAAATAGTTGCATCAAACAACGTAATTAAAAAAACCATCAGCATAGGCATATCAATATTCCCGGAAGATGCTGAAAATTTATGGAAATGCATAAAATACAGTGACGTAGCTATGTATAAGGCCAAGACTACAGGCAGAAATAAGGTTGTTAGGTTTGAGTCTTCTATGTGGGAAAGCGATGAATATTAATCACTTTTGCCGACATGCAACTGGGCCGCATCTTTGTTCCGATGAAACATGCTGAGCATTTCGCAGAGTAAACATTTGACATAACGACTCGGATCTGCTCTCATAGCCGGAAAGCAACCTAAGGACGAAATTACTTTGCCGCACTCGCAATGTCCCTGATTATCTTAAAATTACAGCACTTATGTTTGCAAAGCATACAATATAGAATGACTCAATTGGACTTTTTGCTTTGGTCGTTTTATTAATGGAGCTTGGGATTAATGAAAAAAACTATCTAAAGAGACGTGAAAGAAACAAAAAGAGCTGGTAAAATAAGATTAGTTGACACAAAACGGTTAATTTCGTTCCCCTATGATAGCAGCAGTAAAAGGGACGGTTAATTTTAAAATGAAATCTATCGAGAGGAAATCTCTACTTTATAAAAGCAAGGTTAAGTATGCCGACTTCTGCTTAAATCATGTTGAAGGATGCTCTCATGGATGCACATATCCGTGTTATGCTTATATGATGAAAAGGAAATGCGGCATTATTAAAACTTATGAAGAATGGTGTCAGCCTAAAATTGTTTCTAATGCCATGGAATTGTTAGATAAAGAAATCCCTAAATATAGGGATAAAATAAAATATGTTCATCTCTGCTTTTCTACGGACCCTTTTATGTATAAGCAAAAGCAAATAGGGGATTTGAGCTTAGAAATTATTGATAAACTGAACGCAAATAATATTCGCTGTACTGTATTGACGAAGGGAGTATTCCCAAAAGAGCTTTATAAGAGAAATGACTTTAGTAAAAATAATGAATATGGCATTACCTTAGTTTCCTTAGATGAAAAATTCAGGGAAGAATTTGAACCGTATTCAGTTAATTTTAAAGACAGAATTGACTCACTTTACTATTTGCATAAAAAAGGACTGAAAACATGGGTTAATATGGAACCATATCCTACCCCGAATATAATAAGACAGGATTTGATTAAGATATTAGAAGCGGTATCTTTTGTGGATAAAATCAGCTTCGGCCGCTTAAATTATAATCTAAAATCCTCAAAATTTAAATATAGCAAGGAATTTTATAATAGTCTTGCGGTATCGGTCATTAAATTTTGCAAGAAAAACAAAATTAGTTGTCATATTATGAGACCACTGCACAATAAACATACTCACAGAAGTTAAAGAAAGGGTGAGATTTAGAAATTAAAATTTGAGATACTAACCGGTTAGTTTGAGAATTTTAATTTCTTGAAGATTACCCTTTATTTGGCTTCCCTGCGGGCTTTATGAGGTTTCCCATATAACGAGGCTGTTGATAAATGTCATTGTGGGGAGGAGGAGAGCGACTTGTCTGCGTGTCACGCACAGGCAGGCGAAGCAATCTCAAAAAAAACACTGACAATAAAGGGATTGCTATGCGCCTTTCGGTGCTCGTAATGACAAATAGGAGTTTTTCAACAGGCTCATACTTCGTTAAACTTCTTTGAATTAACATGTTAGTCCTTCAGAAGTTTGCCTTGTCTATAGAAAATCTCATAAAAAGCTGTGAATTTGTTTATTATGCAGTGGTCTCATTAAGCAAGGAACACAAGTAGGCACGGAATAGTTGCCGGAATCGTATTTTTGCATTTGGCATAACTATAGATTCAGACAAATGCGGAAATGTTATGCCTATTTTACAATATTATCTTTCAACGTTGACTGCCTAAAAAATACGATGAAATTTATCGACGAGTTGTTGGTCCACTAAAGCGATTTGTTATACGGTTTATTTATTTTCATTTAATTGTAATTTCCATTCTTTCATCTCTTCTTTGATAAAAAAATCAATCATCATTTTATAAATATTTCCTATCAACTTTGGTGATGCCCCATACTTAAGTGCAAGTTCTTTTTTTGAAGCAATAACTTTTGCGACTCTATTAGGATCTTTTACTGCATTTTCATCTTTCTTAAATCTTGATGCTTCTTTGACATACTCTGAACGTTTAGAAATTAATTGAACAATGCTATTGTCTATTTCATCAATAGCTGTTCTAATATCTGTTATATTTGTACAACTTTTTGCTTCTATCATGCTTATATACTCCTTTATATTCTTCAATTATTGTACTTCCTCATCAATAAAAAGTGCTCTACGATGAAAAAGACCGAGGACGCGCCTAAATCTATAAATCTATCGCTTCGCTCTCAACTTGAATCTGCAAAAATTGCCGATGAGCTTGCTGCGGATCAAGCGAATCGCTTTGTTCGACACAGCATGATATTTAACTGACATTATGCTTTTGTAGAAATTCGGCGACCGAATTCGAATGCTTTCCGGCAATCATCCGGAAACACTTCCTTGCGTCGCAATGATTTTTTGGCAGGATCCATATATTCCATTACAACTTTTGAATAGTCCGGAAACTGATAAGTGTCATAGCAGCAAAATGTTTCAGCATTACCGAAAATCATTCGAAGTGATGTCTCGGTAGAGTTGAATAATACACCATAACCTCGTTCGACACTCATCCTTTCTGTCATGTTCATAGTATAGATAACCCCGGTATTTATTCTGCGTGAAAATGCGGAACTGAGTGGTTGAGTATATACGAGGGGAGCAAATAGAAGACGTTCTACAAATGAGCGCATCTCACCGGTCATCGATCCAAGGTATATTGGCGTTCCTAATATAATCGCATCGGCTTCATTCTCAATCTTTTTCAGTATCGGATGCAGATCATCCTTTACTATACATTTGCCATAACTTTTGCCATCAATTATCTTGCAAGCAAAACAACTGGTGCATCCTTTAAAATTTAGATCGTAAAGATGGATGAGTTCTGTTTCTGCTCCTTGTGCGGCAGCTCCTTCAAGAGCTTTTTCAAGCAGTGTTGCCGTGTTCCATTTTTTTCTTGGGCTTCCGTTGAATGCCATGACTTTCATAAGCTATATCTCCTTGTGCTATGATCAACAATATGAATAATGGATAGCCATTTCATTGATATTCTTCCTAATCATCAATATTCATACATTGATATAATACTAAAATTCTATTACAATAAAAATGATGCGTACTCGATTGGAACCCCTTCGTGATGAAATTTGCCTAACCGCAGTGTTCTATGCACTTAGCGATCCTGTCCGGTTGGACATTGTTAGAAAACTACTTTCCAATACCGATGTATCCTGCGCAACTCTTTATGCGGATATGCCTAAATCTACGCGTTCCTATCACTTTCGCGTGCTTCGTGAGTCAGGAGTAACCCGAACTTTTGTCGAGGGAGTATGTCACCGGGTTATCATACGATGTGACGACCTGAACTTCCGTTTTCCGGGACTGCTCGATGCACTGAATCGGGCATCCAAACCGTTCTGAAAGTTATATTTCTCACTGATTGCTGCAAAATAAATAGGAACAACGTAAACGCTTTTTTAAACTGTTTATTTTAACCGGTTATCATATTTTCCATTCGACGCTTCGCGTATTCCTACGTTAGTTTGAATCATGATACTCTCCTCCCATTCTTTTTTTGTATGAGTTCTATAGTTCTACTATAATAGAACTATCTTTGATTGTCAACCCTTAAAAGTCTGTTGAATTATTCTATTGCCTGATAAATAATCCGCGCTTCCTCATTAAACTGATGTTAGAACGTTTATATATAAGGACTTTTTCGAGAATGTTGATTTTTTATATCTTTATACTTACGACTTAAAATATGTTTCTAAGGGCATTTTAGCGGATTGTCCTAATGCGCATAGAGAAGTTTTGAACATTACATCTGCGAGTTTCATGATATTTTCCGCTTTGATTCTATTTTCTAAAAATGCCTCGTACATAGCAATTAATTTTGGATAGCCCTCTCTGCAGGGCACACACTTGCCGCATGATTCGTGTTTGAAAAATGTCAGAATATTTTTAAGTAAGCTTTCTCCGTTATCGTCTTCAGAAAGAAACAAAACGGCACCTGACCCCAATGTTTTGCCTGCTTCTTTTAATGTTTCGTATGACAACGGCAGGTCAAGCTCGTTCTTATATACAAAACCTCCGCTTGCGCCTCCGATAAGAGCACATTTGAATACTTTGTTGTTTTTCATTCCCTGTGCTGCATCTAATAATTCCTTCAGCGTTACGCCGAGATTAGCTTCAATTACACCGCTTTTATTAACAGAGCCGGAAACAGAATATAGTTTTGTCCCGGATGACTGTTTTGTTCCATAATTTTTGAACCAATCTGCACCATTTTTGATAATGGGCACAATATTGGCTAATGTTTCGACATTATTTATTACTGTAGGATAGCCCCACAACCCTTTGATGCCCGGGAATGGAGGTTTGAATCTCGGGAACGCTCTTTTGCCTTCTATCGATTCTATTAGGGCTGTTTCTTCTCCGCACACATATGATCCATCACCCCGCCTCAACTCTATATTGAAAGAAAAACCGCTTTCCAATATATTCTCACCCAGAAAACCGTTATCATAAGCTTCTTTTAACGCTTTTCTTACTCTATTTATTGATTCCGCATATTCACCTCTTATATATATGTATCCCTTATCTCCGCCAACGGAATATGCACATATAGATATTGCTTCTATCAGTGAATGAGGTTTATGTTCCAAAATCCACCTGTCTTTAAATGTACCCGGTTCTCCTTCATCGGCGTTGCATATGACAAATTTGTGATCGGCTTTTATTTGAGCGGTAAAATTCCACTTTATTCCCGTTGGGAAAGCAGCCCCGCCTCTTCCCAGCAATTCGGATGCTTTAATTTGTTCTATGATCTCGTTGGGTTTATATTTTGTTAGTACATTTTTAAGTGTTTCATATCCTCCGTTATCTATATAATCTTCTAAGCATTGTGTCTGATAAGTTGTAATTATAATGGGTTCTTTTAGACTTTTATGTGCCGTTGCTTCCATTTTTTAATTCCTCAACTATACGTTTAATGCTGTTTTCATCAAGATTTCCATATACCTGATTATTTATCATCATAGAGGGTGAAATATCACATAAACCCAAACATCCCACCTCCGACACTGCGAATAAACCGTCTTTGCTCAAATTATCATCATCGCAGTTTAATAGAGATTTTAAGAATAATAAAATATCATAAGATTTTTTTATGTGGCACACAGTAGATGAGCATACCCTTATTATATATTTTGCTTGTAGTTTTAATGAAAATGCTGAATAAAAGGTTGCTGCCCCGTATGCAGCAGATAGATTAATATTCAGATATTTGGATATAACCTTCAGATCGTTGAGATCCAAACTTCTATTCTCTTTAGACTCTTTCGCATCGTGCATAATTTCCAAAAGATATGATTTGTCTTTGCTGTACTTTTTCAAAATATTTTCTATATCCATATTTTACACCTTCTCAATTCTGCATTTTGCACTTGCAACCTTATATTCAGGGATCTTTGCTATGGGATCCAATGCGTCGTTTGTGAGAACATTTGCCGCAGCTTCTTTGAAATGAAACGGGATAAATATGCTTTTTTCAAAAACCCTATCACTGTACAATGCCTTTAATACGATTTCTCCTCTTCTTGTTGAAACTTTAATCATGCCGCCGTCTTCTACACCGCATCCTTTTGCGTCATCAGGATTTACTTCTGCATACGGTTCATTAATATATTTTGTTAAGTATTTTGAACGTCTTGTTATTGTTCCGGTATGATAATGATACAATATTCTTCCCGTTGATAAGACAAATGGATATTCATTATCGGGCAATTCCGCCGGCTCTGCATAATCTACAGGTTTAAAGCTGCCCAATCCTTTTGCAAATTTATCTTTATGCAAAAATGGAGTACCGGGATGATTTTTCGATAATACCGGCCATTGGAGTTTCTCATTGAGTCTATCATAATTTACACCGGCATATATAGGGGATAGAGATGCTATCTCATTCATTATTTCAGATTCGTTTTCATAATGCATTTTATAGCCCATACGTGTCGATAAATCGCATATTATTTCCCAATCGCTTTTTGATTGTCCAATTGGGTTCAAAATTTTATTTATAGGAAGTATTCGGCGTTCCGTATTTGTAAATGTGCCGTCTTTTTCCAAAAATGAGCACGCGGGCAGCACGACATCTGCGTATTCGGCTGTTTCCGAGAGGTAGATATCCTGAACAGCTAAAAATTCAACCTTATTTAGAGCTTTCTTGACATGTTTTATGTTCGGATCCGACAGAACCGGATTTTCACCCATAATAAAGAATGCTTTAGTTTTATCTTCCAATACGCTGTGCATCATTTCTACAACTGTCAGTCCGAATTTATAAGATAGCTGTGCATTCCATGCTTTTTCGAACTTATTTCTATTTTCTTTTATATTCACACGCTGATACCCGGGATAAACATTCGGCAGCGCTCCTACATCGCAGGCACCTTGCACATTGTTTTGTCCTCTTAAGGGGTTTACGCCTGAATATAATTTTCCAACATTTCCTGTAAGTAAGGAGAGATTTGCGGTAGATAAAACATTATCGGTGCCTGTTGTATGCTGCGTTATGCCCATCGCATAAACAATAGAAGCGTTTTCAGCATTTGCGAATAAGCGTGCAGCTTTTATTATGTCCTCTTTATTTATACCTGTTATTTTTTCCACATATTCCGGTGTATATCGCATGATAACAGATTTAAACTCTTCAAACCCTTCTGTTCTTTCTTCTATAAATTTTTTATTCTCCAAACCTTCATTGATTATTACATTCATCATTCCATTAAGCAATGCCACATCCGTACCATTTTTTTGCTGCATATGTATTGCTGCATATTTTGCTATATCTATTTTTCTCGGATCTGCAAGAATTAATCTTGCATTATTGTTTTTTATGGCTTTCTTGATAAATATTGCAATGACAGGGTGCGCTTCTGTTATGTTTGATCCTGTAAGTAATATTACATTGGATTTTTCAAGCTCTGATATGGAGTTTGTCATGGCTCCGCTGCCAAAAGACATGATAAGCCCGGCCACTGTTGACGAATGGCATAGTCGTGCACAATGATCTATATTGTTGGTTCCTATAGCAGTCCTAATAAATTTTTGAAACAGATAGTTTTCTTCGTTTGTGCATTTAGCAGAAGATAATCCGCATATAGCATCCGGGCCATACTTTTCTTTTATATGTGTGAGTTTTTTTGCAATCAAATCTAAAGCTTCGTCCCAGCTTGCCTCTCTAAACTCTCCGTTTTCTTTAATTA
>JAADFJ010000009.1 GCA_013152955.1 Campylobacterota bacterium | reverse complement strand
AAATGTCGCATTTTCTAGCGTTGAATAAGAATGAATCAACGAAATAAAAAAATAACCCCGACTATCTATCAATGCGCTTAAAATAAATAAGGCACCTAATAAAATATTTATTCTCTTGACATTGATATGAATGTCTCGAAAAAATAAAAATATTGCCAAGTAAGAAACAATAAAAAAAATATCTCTGTAACCAAAAATTGTCATATTGTAAAAAGAATAGATGGGAGAAAGTAATAATAATAAAAATGGTAGAGTGTAGTCTTTCACAAAAAACTTAAATCTTTGCTCACTGGCAAACCAAATAATCAATAGTAGCGGTAATGTAATATATTTAACATAACGAACCTCAGACACGATAGAATCTAACAATGATATACATACTAACGTCACTGTTAAAAAATATGCGAATTGAATGGTATCTGGCTTATAAAGCATTCGCTCATCTCAAAAAAACTGATTGTAAAAAATGGATAGCGGAGATCTCTTTATTTTTGTATCACTAAAAAATATTCGCCTGAATGGAACAATCAATGCCCTTCATGATCAAGCCAACTCTGTTTCAGTGTTTAGGAGTGGGCTCGCCCATTAAAATTTTTTTTGATACTCATTGAGAAATCCTCTTTTTAAATAATACAAATAAACGACAAACCAAGTAAGTTGCGTCACAAACATACCGATCGCGGCACCATTTTCGGCCAATAAGCTGACAAGAGGATAAGCAAAAATAGCGGTGAGCACGACAGATATAATTTTACTAATGACACCAATTTGAGGTTTTTCTAATGTCCGAAAGGATATTGAAAGAATCGTATTCATTGGTATCAAAATATAAGAAAAGCTAAGAATAAATATTAGGCTTGCATAAGAGGCATAAAAATCGCCAAAAAGGATACTTAGCAATATTTCTGAAAAAACATTGACAATGATTAAGAAAAAAAAGGTAACAATCAGTATAAAAAAACAAATTTTAATTAAGTAGTTTCGCCATGCATCAATACCATTTTTTATTAATTTAGTTCTAGCAATGGTGGTACCATAGTTAGAAACTCCCATAATAACAATATTGACAACATTCACAATATTAAGACAAGCACCTAAGCCCGCTGCACTTTCTAAACTTAATGTCGCGGCGGTTAAATACAAATACAAATGTATTGACAGAGAAAAAAATACGGTTTCAATCAAAATCCATTTTCCAAAAGCCCAATTTTCTGTCACCAATTTTTTAAATTGGCTAAAAGACAATGGCAACGGTGTTATCAATCTTAAACAAACCAAAGAAAATATTGGCGCAAGCAATAAAATTAAAAAGACGAATTCAATATATTTGAGATCGAACCAATAGAGCGTCAGTAAACCAATAATCCTAAAGCCATGTACACAGATATCGAGCAGTGTAACAAACTGTATTTTTAACTGTGTTATTAAAAAAACCCGAAAGAACTCATGTAGTTGTATAGAAAAAACAGTGACCGAAAAAACAACAATCGTTGTGTTATCGATCAATTCCATATAAAGTAGAAATAGAAATACCATCGCAATGAATGCAATCGCGGTAGATAAAATCAATTGAAAGATCAATTGCAATAAAATATAGTCTTGAGTTTGCTCTCGCTCAGGTTTAATCCCCAGAATTCTAAGAGGAGTCAATACCAAAGAATTTTGTATCCCTCCTAACATAATGATTGCAGTAAACAACATCACGTATATGGCAAATTCTTCTGGAAGTAACAGACGAGCTGCAATCATTGCTGTCATAAAATTTGACAGAGAGCAGACACCTTGATCAAATACTGACAGAAAAATATTTGTTTTTGATCGACCCACGGTATTAATTTTCAGTTATTTAACCAACCATTATTGTTGTTTGTTTCTCGTGAAAATGAAAAGGCGCCGTCCCACTAAAACTATACCGAGCCCACAGCTACTCATCAATTTTATCCATGGCTGACTGAAAAGATAATCTTTCAGAAGCATCACAAGATCAAAATCCCAGGTTTTTGCAAATAATCAACAGCGGCTAACAACGCCTCACTACGACAAACATCATCAATAACAATCACATCGTATTTCTTTTCATCAGCCAAACAAGCGAGATACCGCTGACAATATCCTTCTTCATCAATGCCCTCTGGTACATCATCGATCAAATCAACATTGGTCATTGAATTTTTGCAATCGACCTCGATAATTTCCGCTTCCAATCACCTTGTCGTTCAATTGTCGTAACCGATAAACAACGTTTTGACCACCACAGACAGCGTCGAATAACCACCGCCCATCTCCAAAACATTTAGCCCAGCGAGTGCCTGCCTTTCTAAAAAATCAATGGCATCAAAATTATACCATGGCAACGCTTTAGCGACAGGAATTTGCTCAATATCTTGTATTGCTACTGTTTGAATCCACTTGACTCTTTGTTCACTGGTTAATAAACCAAAAAAAGTATTTTGAGTACTGGCACGATATTATGCGGAACCTAAAATATTTTTTATAATAAAATCAAATAATTACAATCATCATAAATTAAATCTCAATAAAATTCGATGTTTTTGCTCTCATGTAAAATACCTCAGACAAGGGTAGACAAACGCCGTTAAAATCGGTTGAGATTTTTTCATCATGAGTGATTAACGAATGATTGGCTTTTAACTGAGACCTATTTTTCCTGATGGATTCTACCGATTTCAGCGCTCTCTCGATAGTTCCCCATTAAACTTAGCCAAAGCCATACGCACTACGGATTCATATTTGATGTTATTTTCAACAATCGATCCCTGCTTATCTTGATTGTCCATGTTATTATGTGGTATGGATAATATCATGTTTGATTGGCCGTTTGGGCACATAGGAGACTAATTTTTCGCCGCCGATGGCATGGCCCCGCTTTTTTAGCCAGCAATTTTGGTAAAATTATCTCCATCGCAGACAGGCGGCTCATTTGTATTCAAGAAGCAAATCGATTAAAAAAACCTCATCTATGAGCTTAGTTGCCTGTGACAATTGATCAGTAATAGACCAACAATACCACAAAATTTATTTTCCATGAAAAATTTGCTGAATGATATTTAAAGTGGGTCGGTCTCGCCATTCATGAGACTTAATATTCAATAATTAAAATATTAGCAAAAAATAAAATCTCTTAATCGTACACAATTTTTGTACCATTGCGCCATACATGGCTTATTGGCATAATAAATAGTAGCCATTGGCCATATAAATTTAAAAACTGATGGTTATATCAATCTTATTAACTTGCCATAATCGAAAAAATAAAACGCTACGGTGTTTGCGCTCACTCAAAGAACAAGTCAACCCGAATGAGGAATACAGTTGCTTTGTTTATTTAGTTGACGACGGCAGTACCGATGGTACAACACCCGCTATTTGCCAAAAATTTCCCGATGTCAACATTATTCAGGGGACGGGGTGTTTGTATTGGTATGGTGGAATGCAATTAGCTTGGGAGCATGCACTGAAG
>JAADFJ010000008.1 GCA_013152955.1 Campylobacterota bacterium | reverse complement strand
GGCGGATTTGGGACTCAAAATGATCGTTTACGGATTAACAGAAGTGCCCTTAACTAACCGGTTAGCCCTTCAAATTTTAATTTTTAAATCTCGCCGACTCTTTGGCTTCTGTGAAGGCGCTTATTGTGCACTGGTCTTATCATGAAGGGAATCGGAATACTCGGTTCAACGGGTTCGGTCGGTATTCAAACATTAAGCGTTATCAGCAAGTTCCCTGAACTTTTTAAGGTTGAGATGCTTACTTCTTTTCATTTTTCCGACGAACTTATAAAACAGATAAAACGGTTTAAACCGTCGTACGTCTATACTAAGGAAAAGAACGGTTTCAGCCTCGAAGGCGAGGAATATACCAGCAATATTGATGATCTGTTCAATTTTTTTGATTCTGCTAAAATAGATCTTATAGTTTCGGCGATATCCGGTACATGCGGAATTGCTCCGACATACGAAGCCGTTTTGACGGGGAAAGAGATTGCAATTGCCAATAAAGAGAGCTGGGTTTCAGCCGGGCCGTTTCTCAAAAATGCAATAAGCAGAAGCGGAGCGAAAGTGATTCCGGTTGATTCGGAACATAGTGCCGTTTTTCAGGCGATTGGAAAGGACAAAAGATCAGTCAAAAAAATTATTTTGACTGCGTCGGGAGGTCCGTTTCACGATGTTGAATCTTCCGGACTGAGAGATATAGGGATAGCTGAGGTTATGAGGCATCCGGTTTGGAGTATGGGTCCTAAGATTTCCGTTGATTCCGCGACATTCTTTAACAAGGGCTTTGAGATAATTGAGGCGGCTGAGCTTTTTGATCTTGATTTTGAAGATATTGATGTTTTTGTTCATAAACAGGGGATAGTTCATTCCTTGGTGGGTTTTAGTGACGGAAGTCTTATTGCTCAGCTGGGACAGCCTGATATGAGAATACCGATTGGATACGCTCTTAATTATCCGGAAAGGCTGCCTTCTCTGCCTTACGATGTGGGAGAAGTCGAATTCGATCAGATGAGCAATATAAAATTTGATAAGCCGAATGAAAGGGAAAAAAGAACACTTGATGTAGTGAAGGAGGCATGGACACAGGGGATCGGCTCGAGAATTGTTCTGAACGCCGCGGATGAAGCGGCTGTTAATGCATTTTTGTCCGGCAGAATTCAATTTTGCGATATAGTTGATTTTGTGGAAAATAAGGTTATTAATGTTAATCCTGTAGAAGTTTTTGGTATGAAAGATGTAATAGAATTGTCGGAGACTCTGTTAAGAGAATTTGATAAGGAGTTAAATAAAAAGATATGATTATTTGGGGTATAATAGCTATAGCAATTTTGATTGTTGTGCATGAGGCAGGTCATTTTGCTGCGGCAAAAGCTTTGGGTGTCGGTGTTGAAGCGTTTTCAGTCGGATTTGGACCGATACTTCTGCGAAAAAAAATCGGAGAAACCGAATACAGAGTTTCATTGATTCCACTGGGAGGATATGTAAAACTTGTAGGTGAAAACGATGAAGCTGAAATCGAAGCCGATCAAAAGATCAATTCATTCTCTGAGAAACCGGTCTGGAAGAGGGCTGTGATTGTTGTAGCCGGGCCGATAACGAATCTTTTAATTGCAGTTGTCTTTTTTATAATGAGTTCATGGATTGGCGTCACAACGCTTTCTTCTCAGGTCGGTAAAGTTCTGAAAGGTTCTCCTGCGTATATTGCCGGCATAAAGAAAGGAGACAGCATCACCAATATTAACGGCAACAGTGTGAAAACTTTTAGAAAAATGGCTTCAATTATGAAAAAAAGCCCCGGAAAACGTTTGAGGGTTGTTGTAAACGGAGGCAGGGGCGACAGGACAGTCTTTGTAGTTCCGAAACTCAAGCAGATGAAAAATATATTTGGTGAAAAAGTAGCGGCAGGTTTTATCGGCGTTATGCCTTCGGGAAAGAAGACCCTCCTGCGTTATTCATTCTTTTCCGGTATAAAAAACGGTGTTTATCAATCCTATAGAATAACATATCTGACTGCAGAATCGTTTGTTAAACTTGTCAGCGGTAAGGTATCCGCCAAACAGCTTGGCGGTCCGATAATGATAATTAAGCTTGCCGGCGAAGAAGCGAATGCAGGTATCGGAGTATTTCTCTTTTTCCTTGCAATCATCGGAATCAATCTCGGTATTCTTAATTTACTTCCAATTCCCATTCTGGACGGAGGACATCTTTTTTTCTTTGCAATTGAGGCGGTGCGAGGCAAAAAGTTATCGGATAAAGTGGTAAACATTTCTCAGCAGGTAGGCATGTCTCTTCTTATTCTGCTGATGGTTTTTGCAACCTATAACGATATTGCACGTTTTTTCCCGCATATTAGTTCAACGGTCAGTTCGCTATTTCATCAATGAGGAAGAAAAAGAGAACGGTTTTTATAGGGAAAGTTCCGGTTGGAGGAAATAATCCTGTTGTTGTTCAATCTATGACAAAAAATCCTCCGTCTAAATTGAACGAGGTCGTAGACGAGATAAATCAGCTTGCCTCTGTCGGGTGCGAACTGATAAGGGTTGCGATTCCTACTGAAAAAGATGCATATTTTTTCTCAGATCTGAAAAAAAAATCGATATTGCCCGTTGTTGCCGATATTCATTTTGACGGCAGAATTGCGGTTAAAGCAATTGAAAACGGTGCTGACGAGATAAGGATCAATCCGGGGAATTTTCCGCAAAAGCAGCTTGCCGATATAATAAGAGCTGCAAAAAAAAGAAAGATACCCATAAGAATCGGCGTCAACAGCGGATCTCTTGAAAAATCACTCGTTTTATCGGCATCTTCTCTGGCTGACTCTGCATTGAGGTGGGTAAAGCGATTTGAGGATCTTGAATTTAACAATTTAAAGATTTCCGCAAAATCATCCGATGCCGCTACGACGGTGAAAACATATCGGATATTGGACGAGAAATCCGATTATCCGCTTCATCTCGGTGTTACCGAAGCCGGTACCGCTGCTACCGGAGCGGCACGTTCAGCCATTGCACTTGGAAGATTATTGAGCGACGGAATCGGCGATACAATAAGAGTGTCGTTAACTGGCGACAGAGTCGATGAGATTGCCGTTTGTTACGAAATTTTAAGATCTACCGGTGTTAGAAATGTTGGAGCCAGGCTTGTGTCCTGCCCGACATGCGGGCGAATTCAGATTGATTTGACAATACTTGCCCAGGAAGTTCAGGAGATAATAAAGCGAATAAGAATGCCCATAACGGTAAGTGTTATGGGATGCGCGGTTAATGCAATTGGTGAGGCGAAGGATGCCGATATTGCGATAGCAGGCGGAGCAGGGTATGGATTGATTATAAAAAAAGGAAAGATTATAAAAAATGTCAGGGAAGCTGACCTTCTCAGCGAGTTTAAAGAGGAGCTTATAAAGATGGAGCTGCTATGAATTTTGATATAATCATACTGGCTGCGGGCATGGGAACAAGAACCGGACTTCCTTACAGCAAGCTTGCAGCAGAAATTAGTGGAAAACCGCTGATCTGTTTTTCGGCGGCAGCGGCAATAGACGCAAATCCGTCTGATGTTGTTGTTGTGACAAATAGAGATAACAACGATGTTGAGAAGGCGTTAGGCGCGTTCGGATATCCGTTTAAATTTGCTAAACAGCAGTCGCTTGCGGGAACTGCAGATGCTCTGCAAACCGGACTTGAATTTTGTAAGGCAGATTATCTTGTTGTGATCAACGGTGATATGCCGCTTATTGTGCCTGAGATTATTGAAAAGATCGTATCTTATCAAGCGGATATTGATGAGGCGTTTATATATACCAGACCTGAGAACCCGGGAAATATGGGGAGGGTCTTTTTTGAGGGAGATGATTTTAAAATTGTTGAAGCGCATGAATCTGCAAACGGGAAAACGGATTATGTTAATTCGGGGGTATATTTTTTTAGGCGGACTTTTCTTGAAGCGAATATTGGTAAATTGAACTCGAATAATCAGAAAAATGAGCTTTATATAACCGATCTGTTTAATTTAAAAGCAAACAAAAAGGCCGTTTTCTGCAAGGATTGGAAATCTTTGTCCGGAGTAAACTCACTTAAGGAGTTTGAATTTGCAGCCAAAGCACTAAGAGACAGAAAGATAGATACTCTTTTTGAAAAGGGAGTAATAATTTATGATAGAGAAACTGTTTATATAGAGAGCGATGTTGAAGTCGGAAATTCGACTGTAATATATCCGTACAGCGTTCTGAAGGGTGGCAGCAAAATAGGAAAAGAATGTGTTATTGAATCATTTTCTACAATTTCAGAGTCTGAAATATCCGATAATGTGATTATCAAGTCCGGCAGCTATATCGAGGGTTCCATAGTCGGAGAAAAATCTGTTATCGGTCCGATGGCTCATCTCCGTCCGGGTTCTGTTGTGGGGCAATTGTGCAGGGTGGGTAATTTTGTCGAAACAAAGAAAGCCGTGCTAAAGGAAGGCGTAAAGGCAAGTCATCTGAGCTATCTCGGCGATTGCGAGATTGGCAGAGAAACAAATATAGGCTGCGGAACTATAACATGCAATTATGACGGATTTGAAAAACATAAAACCGTTATAGGCAGTAATGTTTTTATCGGATCGGACAGTCAGCTTGTAGCTCCCGTCAAGATAGGAGACGCTGCTTTAATAGCGGCCGGAAGTACGATAACAGAGGATGTGCCTCGCGATGCCTTGGCAATATCAAGGGCTAATCAGAAGAATATTTCCGGCGGTGCAGCACGTTTTAGGAAGAAAAGGCAATCCTGATGTGTGGTATTGTAGGATATAGCGGCAAAAAGAATGCAGCTCCCGTATTACTTGAAGGATTAAGAAGACTCGAATACAGAGGGTATGATTCTGCAGGAATTGCGATTAACACAAAGAAGGGTATTAGATCCGTAAAAGTGAAGGGAAAAGTTGCCGGTCTTGAAGAGAAGCTTCTCGAAAAACCGATGGTAGGAAACTGCGGTATAGCTCATACCAGATGGGCAACTCACGGCAAGCCTTCCGTGAAAAACGCTCATCCGTTCAGATATAATAATTTTGCTATTGTTCATAACGGCATCATAGAGAACTGGAAAACATTAAAGGACGATCTCATTAAGGCCGGTTACAAGTTTACAAGCGATACGGATACCGAAGTTGCTCTTATCTGTTTTTGCTCACTGTTTAAAAAAACTCAATCAATCGGCAAAGCAATTTTACAGCTTGTAAAAATGCTTAAAGGCGCTTATGCATTTTTGATAATAGATGAACAAAACCCTTCAACAATAATAGGTGTAAAAAACGGCAATCCGCTGGTAGTCGGCAAAAATGCCGATGATATTGTTGCTGCGTCCGATCTTACCGCGCTTCTGTCTTTTACAAACAGAGTGTTTTTTCTTGAGGACAGGCAGTTTTTCGCAGCAAGAAACGGTAACATCGATTTTTATAATTTTGAAGGCGACAAAATATCAAATACTCCGGTTGAGGTCAAATGGAATCAGGAAGAGGCAAAAAAAGGAGGATATAAGCATTATCTGCTAAAGGAAATAATGGAACAGCCTGCGGCTTTGACAAGGGCGCTGGCCGGACGGGTTGATAATCTGCTTTCCGATGAGCTTAAAAACAGAATTACCCCGAAGGGAAGGATTATATGCACTGCTTGCGGAACATCCTACAATGCAGCGCTCTGTTTTAAATATTTCATCAATATGCTGTCCGGAGTTTCCGTAACGGTTGAATTTGCATCGGAGTTTCGATATCAACCGCACGATTTGAGTTCCGACAGCCTTGTTATAGTGCTCAGTCAGTCGGGAGAAACATCTGATACCAAAGAGGCGCTTTTGATGGCTAAAAATAGCGGAGCTCATACTGTTGCAATAGTCAATAGTTGGGAAAGCAGTATAGCAAGGGCGGCGGATGAGACAATCTATATGAATATCGGTCAGGAAATAAGCGTAGCTTCAACAAAAGCGTATACCGCCGAGGTTGCGCTGCTCTATCTTGTTGCGCTGCGAATTGCTTCAGAGAGAGGTGTCGCTGCTGAAAAAATTGATACCTGGAAACAAAAAATTAAGGGTGTATCCAAAATTCAGTCGGACTATTTGAAAAACAGCGGCGGTGTCGAAGATATTGCAAAAAAATATTACAAAAAAAAGAATTTCTTTTATATTGGAAGAGGGATTGGATATCCTATTGCAATTGAAGGAGCACTTAAGTTAAAAGAGCTCTCCTACATGCATGCGGAATGCTATGCGTCGGGTGAAATGAAACATGGGCCTATTTCGCTTATAGACGGCGAATTTCCAACGATTGCCGTTGCTCCGCCCGGCAGCTCAAGAGATAAGTTATTTTCGAATGTTAGTGAGATAAGAAGCAGAATGGGGCAGGTAATTCTTGTTTCAGACAGCATGCTTGCCGGATGCGATTTTATTAAGATACCAAAAATTGATGCATGGCTTTCTCCGTTTGTATACATACTGCCACTTCAGCTTTTTTCTTATTATGCGGCCAATCTTCTTGGAAATGACGTTGATCAGCCGAGAAATTTGGCTAAATCGGTTACCGTAGAATAAGTTATGACGGATAACAAGCTTGATCAATATGCATTATTGAATGAAAATCAGAGGAAGGCGGTTTTTGCCGCCGACAGTCCGATGATAATTTTTGCCGGTGCCGGAAGCGGCAAAACAAAAGTGGTAACATGCCGCATAAAATAAATCATTTTATCCAAAACGGTGTTTCGGCAGATTCGATTTTGGCTATTACGTTTACCAATAAAGCCGCAAGAGAGATGCGGGAAAGGGTTAACAATGTTTTAAAAGGCGGCATAAGACCTACAATAGGCACTTTTCATTCCGTATGCGCAAGGATATTAAGAGAGAACGCCGATAAGTTGGGATACAGCAACCATTTTATCATCTTTGACGGAACTGATCAAAAAACGATGATAAGAAAGATAGTCAAAGAATACGATCTTTCCGATTCTATTTATAAACCGTCCAAACTTATGTCGCTCTTTTCAAAATATAAGCGGGAAATGACTGATATGGAAAGCCTTGATTCCGGTTCATACTATCAAGCCGGAAGGATTAAGATATTCAAGAGATATGAGGCCGTAAAAAAGGAATCCGATGGAATGGATTTTGATGATCTGCTGCTTAATGTCGTCAAACTTTTTGAGGAAAATCCCGAGCTGCTGAAATTTTATCAGGATCGCTTCAGACATCTGTTTGTTGACGAGTTTCAGGACACAAATACTGTTCAGTATAGACTTATCCGCTTGCTTGCAGGAAAATACCGCTCAGTATGTGTAGTGGGCGATGACGATCAATCGATTTACAGATTCCGCGGAGCCGATACGGGAAACATAGATCAGTTTATAAGAGATTTTCAGGATACTGCTATTTTTAAACTTGAGCAGAACTATCGTTCTACAAAATCGATTCTTGAGTTTGCCTCCGAAGTGATTTCAAAGAATAGCCACAGAACTGATAAAATGCTCTGGACAAACAACAGCAGCGGTGAGTCAATTGAATTTTTTAGGGTTATGTCGGACAAAGAGGAAGCAGGAAAGGTTCTTTCTATTATTAATATGGAGCATAATAGAGGCAGAAGTTATTCGGATATCGCACTGTTTTATAGAATGAATTCCCAATCGCGTATTATAGAGTTTGATTTGGCAGGTGTAGTACCGTATAAAATTTTGAAGGGGCATCGATTTTATGACAGGCGTGAAATAAAGGATATAATATCATATATGCAGCTTGTGCAAAACAGTGACAATGATGTTTGTTTTGAGAGAATTGTGAATGTTCCTTCCAGAAAAATCGGCAAAAAAACCCTTGAACTTTTAAAACAGGAGGCAGTAAAAAACGATTGCTCTCTGCTGGAGGCTTCAGGAGAATTTATAAAAAGGCGAAAAAATGTCGGATTATCGTTTTTTGTTAAATTTATAAAAAGTGCTAAAGAAAAAATATCATTGGGAATTGTAGCTCTTTTTGACTATATAACGGAAGAATCCGGTTATATCGCTATGCTTGAAAATGAGGGAAATACAGTTGCGGAAAATAGACTGGCAAATATAATGGAACTCAGAAATGCAATAGTTGAGCATTCTAAAAAAGAGGATAATTCGCTTGAATCGTTTATTGATCTTGCGGCTCTTACTGATGATAGCAATGATGTTTCTGAAGATAATGTTAATTTGATGACGTTTCATGCTTCAAAAGGATTAGAATTTCCTGTTGTTATAATTGTTGGAGCTGATGACGGGATAATACCTCATTCAAATTCGTTTTCCGATCCTCAGCAGCTTCAGGAGGAGAGAAGACTGTTTTATGTGGGTATTACAAGAGCAAAGGAAAAGTTGTATGTCTTGTCGGCTGCTTCAAGAATGATAGCCGGATCGCTGTCGAGTTTTGCCGTATCGAGATTTGCAAAAAACCATTTTATGGAAAATAATTATCTTTATTTAGGAGAGAGAAATGGAAAACATATCAAAAGATATTGAAGATGAGGCCAATGTCGAAAAATTTAATAAATTTAGCGAGAATCTTGCGCTTACCGGAATATCGCTTAACAAAATGGACGCAAAATACAATGATGATATGCCGGCCACAGAAAACGAGAAACAGGTTTTTATAGACAAAAAGGCGTTTTATCAGGTTATAGACAACAATCATTTCAAAGTTTATCAGGATTTTGCTTTGGCAATAGCAGACAAGGATGATAAGGCCAACGTCGCTCTCCAGGTTAATTCAACTTTTGTGCTCAGTTTCGAATCCGAAATGAAGTTAGATGATGAAATTTTCGAAATCCTCGCTCAAACCACGGTTCTTATTACTGCATGGCCGTATTTTAGGGAGCTTGTACAATCAGCTACAACAAGAATGGGTGTACCGCCTGTTGTTATTCCTCCTCTGCAGGCGTCCGTTTAGGATCTTTGATAAAAGCTTTAAGCAGCTCTATAGGCAGCGGTAATATCAGCGTACTGTTGTGATCGGTTGAAACCTCTCTGACAGTCTGAAGAAACCTGAGCTGCAATGCTTCCGGATGTGTAGATATTATGCTTGCGGCATCTTTTAGTCTGTTGGCAGCCTGATATTCGCCTTCTGCATTTATAATCTTTGCTCTTCTTTCTCTTTCCGCTTCTGCCTGCTTGGCCATTGCCCTTTTCATGTTCTCCGGAATCTCAAGATCTTTCAGCTCAACCGTGCTTACTTTAATTCCCCATGGATCGGTATGTTTGTCAATGATCTGCTGGAGCTGATTATTGACCTTGTCGCGTTTACTCAGCAGATCATCAAGATCAATCTGTCCTACCACACTTCTCAATGTGGTCTGCGATATCGCGCTTGTTGCTTCTACATAATCGGAAATTTCAACTATCGACCTGTTTGGATCGATTACCCTGAAATAGACAACAGCATTGATTTTCACCGGTACGTTGTCTTTTGTGATAACCTCCTGACTTGCAACATCAAGCGTTATAATTCTAAGACTTACCTTTACTATTTTATCCACAAACGGAATTATAAAGATCATTCCGGGCCCTTTGTCGCCTATGAGTCGTCCCATTCTAAATACAACGGCGCGCTCATACTCTTTCAGAACATGTACAGCGGAAGAAAACAGTAGAAGCAATACGATAATTAGCCCTACCCATCCTCCAAAACCGAGTGAAATATTCATTTTTCCTCCTGTATAACCAATCTTGTAGTTTCTTTTCTTATTATGTCGATAACAACTATATGCTTTCCGGCTTTAACTTTATTTTTGGCAACCGCATTCCATCTTTCACCGTGAACCTTTACTACCCCCTCGGTTGAGACATCTGTCAGTGCCGTTCCCGATAATCCGATTAATCCTTCTAAGCCTGTTGTGGGACGTTTCCTGTAAATTGCTATCATTTTGGAAACGGCAAAAACAATAAATATGCTGATTCCGATTGTTATACCCAAAATCAGCCCCAGGGGCACACCTAAACCGGGATCTTTTGGCGATCCTATTATCATTGTTGAACCTATAAATAGAGAGACGACGGCTCCTACCGATAGTACACCATGAAAGTTTGAAAACAGATCTATCGCAAAAAGTGCAAAAGCGAGAAGTATGAGGGCAATTCCTGAACTGTTTATGGGAAGTATACTGGTTGAGAACAGGAAAAGCAACAAACTGATGACGCCTGCCACTCCCGGAAGTATAATTCCGGGATGTATCAGTTCCGTAAACAGTCCGACCGCAGCAGCCAGAAAAAGCAGATAACTAACGGTAGGATAACTTATAAAGTGCAGGAATTGTTCCTTTGCGTTCATGCTTTTGGCGACAATAGTTACATTCTTGGTATTCAATAGGATAATTTTTCCATTCAAACTTATTTTTCGATTATTCAGCCATGAAAGCAACTGCTGCTGATTTTCCGCAACTACATCTATGACATTCTTTGCTAAAGCTTCCTTTGCGGTTATTGCCTCACTTTTTTGTACCGCCATTACAAGAAAATCTGCGTTCCGCTTTCTTTTTTCGGCAATTCCTCTCATAAAAGCAGATAAATAGTTGGTTATTTTTTCTTTCATAACCTTGTTTTTGCCGCTGAAAAGCCCGAGAGAAACAGGATGAGCCGCACCTATTGAGGTAGCGGGCGCCATTGCGGCAATGTTGCAGGAGGCAACTATAAATGTTCCGGCTGAAGCTGCTCTTGCGCCTGAGGGCGATACATAGCAAATTGTCGGAATTTTGCTGTTTAAAAGCAGTTTTACAATTTTTTCCATAGATGAAACAAGACCTCCCGGAGTATCGACTCTGATTAACATAAATTCCGAATTTGCGCTTTGTGCCTTGCGCATGGAATCGGCGATATATTCTACGCTTACAGGTGTTATAGGGCCTGTAAGGTCGATTCTGTATACGATTTTAGAGGCATAGACAGGCTTTACATTGATTAAAGCGGATAAAAAGATAAGTATCAATATCGCCCTTCTCATAGTTTGTGTATGCCTCCTGCATTTGATTTACGGTCTTAAATAAATGCTCTTAAATCGTTTTTGATTGCCCCGGCGAAAGTATAGACACATTTGAACTGTTGCCTACATATTTTTTAAATATCAGCGGATCTTGTCTGATGACGTCGAAGGTATTGTAATGCATCGGGATTACCTCTCTGCAATTCAGCAGACCTGCAGCATAGGCCGCATCTTCGGGACCCATTGTAAAATTGTCTCCTATGGGAAGGAGGGCAAGATCAATTTGATTCCGCTCTCCTATAAGCTTCATATCGCTGAATAATCCGGTATCTCCGGCATGATAGATTGTTTTTTCATTAAGTTCTATAAGCATTCCTACGGGATTGCCGGTATATGTGATTGTTTCACCCGTTGCGGCAGATCCGTGATGGGCAATCGTAAACTTTATTTTCAGATTATCGGTGAATCGGAAAGAACCTCCTATATACATCGGATGGACATTTTTAGCCCCCTGCATCTGACAATACGTGGAAAGCTCATACGGGGCTATTATCGCAGCTCCGCAGTTTTTGCTTATACCGATAGCGTCTCCGAGATGATCGGCATGACCGTGTGTTACAAGAATATAATTGCAATCTATCTCATCCGGCTTGATTTTGGTATTCGGATTGCCTGATATAAACGGATCTATTATAATTTTTTCGGATCCTTCAAATAGAAAACATGAATGCCCTACATATGTTACTTTTACTCTCATCTCGTCCTCCTTTTTTTAATTCACCTTATGCGTCAGGCATAGTTCTTTAGCGGCAAGAGAAGGCGTTAGATGCGGACTGTTTTTGTCAGTACAGCATGCAGCTGGAGTGTTTCAAGTTCATTGAGAACTGCGTTTGGTACATAAGGCCGATTATATCTTTTGTAGCAATTTGCATCAGCCGCGTCCGTTTTTAATTTTTTGACTGCCGGGCTTTTCTAATTTTATTTTTTCTCTGCATAACGGGCAACTTTCTTTGTCATAACTTTTAACAGCTATTTTCAGCAAAGGAAGATACGGTATGTCGATCTTTTTATCTAATCCGCTTTCTCTGTCAACAAGTGCTCCGACTACTGCGATATCGCCGCCGAACGATTTCACAATCTCAATTGTTCGAAGCAGCGATCCTCCGGTGGTTACAACATCTTCAATTACCGCACATCTTTCACCTTCGGAAATCTCAAATCCTCTTCTCAAGGAAAGCTCTCCCGATTTTCTTTCGACAAATATCATTCTTGAAGAGAGTGCCCTTGCCGTCTCATATCCTATGAAAAGTGCACCGATTGCAGGTGACACTACGGTTTTAATTTTGTAATCTCTAATTTTGTCTGCAAGCAGCTTGCCAAGTATTTCAGCATGCCATGGATATTGCAGAACGAGTGCAGACTGCATATATCTGTTGCTGTGCATTCCGCTGGAAAGCTCAAAATGTCCCTCTTTTATTGCACCGGAATCCCTATATAATTTCAGCAGATCTGTCTTCAATGTTAGTCTCCTTTACAATATTTTCCAGAACTTTTTCAGGATTATTGGATTTGTAAATGGGTCGTCCCACCACAATATAATCTGCGCCGTTTTCAATAGCTTCTCTCGGAGTTGCAGTTCTCTGCTGATCAAATTTTGAGGCTCCTCTGGGTCTTATTCCGGGCGTAATAATTAACTTGTTTCCAATTTGTTTTCTTAGCCTCTTGAGTTCATGAGATGATGCAATGATTCCGTCCATGCCGGATTTTACTGCGGTCTCCGTGAGCAGCATTGCCATATCGGATGCCTGGTACGGTATGTTAAGATCCGATGCAATGTCGGATGCAGACAGTGATGTTAGAACCGTAACAGCTATAAGAAACGGGCCTCTTTTGCCGGTTTCATCCTGAAATCTTTTAACACCGTTAACGGCGGCCTTCATCATTTTTCTTCCACCAAGAGTATGAAGACTCAGGAAACTGGTACCGAGCATGGAAGCCTGATATATAGCATTTTCTACAGTATTAGGTATATCATGATATTTAAGATCCAGAAATATTTTTGCGAATTCGGACATTCTTTTAACAATATTCGGTCCATACTTTGTAAATAGAATTGATCCGACTTTTATCGCGGCAAGGTTGTTCGATAGTCGTTTGGCAAGATCAATAGCCTCCGTTTCCGTTTCAACATCATCTGCAAATATTACATATTTTTTCATATCTTATCCAGTACTCCGTTTATAAGTGATGCGGCTTTCGGATCGGCATATATTTTTGCCAGTCTTACTGCCTCGTTTATAATTACAGCTCGGTCATTCAGATTGTTGATTAGCTCATATGCGCCAATTCTCAGAATTTCCTTTTCTATAATGTTAAGCTCTGAAAAATCCCATCCTTTCAGAAATTTCTTTATCTTGTCATCTATCTCATCTTTGCTCTGTTGTATTTCTCTTACATACTTCTCGACAATCCGGCTTTCATTTTCATCTATCACAGTAGATACGTCTTTAATTGTTTTTTCAAGCGGTGAATGATTTAGATCCATGTTATACAATATCTTCAGGATATTTGATCGTACCTTTCTAAGCGACATCTATTAAAACTGCTTATAAAGATTTATCATTTCAATAAGTGCGGCTGCGGCACTGAAACCTTTGTTGCCCATCTTACTTCCAGCTCTCTGTATAGCCTGTTCGGTTGTGTCTGTTGTCAAAACTCCAAATGAGATTGGAATATCACTTGCAAGCGCCAGCTGAGCGACTCCTTTCGAAACTTCATTTGCTATATAATCAAAATGCGGAGTTTCTCCTCTTATGATGGCCCCCAATGAAAGGATTCCGTCAAATTTACTCTTTCTTAACAATTTGGATATAGCCATAGGTATTTCAAATGCTCCCGGAACTTTATATAACATAATATCATTGCTTTCTATGCCGTGTCTTGTGAATGAGTCGACCGCTCCTTCTATCAGTCTGTCGACTATTATACTGTTAAATCTTGAGGCTATTATAGCAACTTTATAGCCTTTTCCAATTAATTTACCCTCAATAATATTCATCTACACCTCCTCAAGCAGATGCCCCATTTTAGTTTTTTTTGTAATCAGATATTCTTTGTTGACGCAGTTCAGCCCTGTTTCAATGGGAACACGTTCCACTACTTCCAGTTCATACCCTGAGAGCCCGACAATCTTCTTTGGATTATTTGTCAAAAGTTTCAATTTTTTTATTCCGAGATCCACTATTATTTGAGCACCTATGCCATAATTTCTCAGATCAGCCTTAAATCCAAGTTTTTCATTTGCCTCTACTGTATCAAGTCCCTCGTCCTGCAGATGATAAGCCTTTATTTTATTAACAAGGCCGATTCCTCTTCCCTCCTGCTGAAGATAGATTACCGCTCCGGTTTTGGCTTTACTAATCATTTCAAGAGATTTGGATAATTGAGAGCCGCAATCACATCTCAGGCTTCCAAGTACATCTCCCGTGAAACAGGATGAGTGCACGCGCACCAGTACAGGCGTATTTCCGCTTACATCACCCTTTATGATTGCAACATGTTCCTTGCTGTCAATGAAATTTGTGTAAACTATAATTCTGAAATTCCCATATTTTGTTCGTAAATGTGCGCTTGCCGCCCGCTGAACCAGTCTTTCATGCTGCAGGCGATATTTTACAATATCGGCAATTGTGACAATGGTTAAGTTGAATTTTTTTGCCATTTTTTCAAGTTGAGGTCTTCTTGACATTGTGCCGTCATCGTTCATTATTTCACATATAACGCCTGCCTCGTAAATGCCTGCCAGTCTTGCCAGATCAACAGAACCTTCAGTCTGACCTACCCTGACCAAAACACCGCCCTTTTTTGCCCGCAGCGGGAAAATATGTCCGGGTCTTGCAAGATCCGCAGGTTTGGCATCAGGGCGTATGATTGTTTGAATAGTGGTTGCTCTGTCGGCTGCAGAAATTCCGGTTGTTGTACCTCTTGCGGCGTCAACGGAAACCGTAAAGGCTGTTTTAAATTTGGAGTCGTTATCAACAACCATCAGCGGCAGTGCAAGCTGATCGGCCTTGCTGTTTGTCAGCGTTACGCATATCAGTCCTCTGCCATGTTTACTCATAAAGTTTATTGCATCAGGTGTAGCAAATGCTGCGCCCATGCAAAGATCACCCTCATTTTCTCTGTCCTCATCATCCACAAGAATAACCATTTTCCCGTTTCGTATTTCATCTATCGCTTTTTTAACACTATCCATTTTTGCTCCTATTATCAATTCGTCTATATTGTATTATAGCACGTTTTTCAGAGTTGGTAACTGATGTTACATATCTATATCATAAGCAGGGGCAGACCCCTGTGTCTGCCCCTGCTTATGAATCGCAGCTAACAAATGGGCAACCACAGTGCCCCTACGGCAGCGAGATCATTCTGCTTATATACCTTGCTACAATATCCGCCTCAATATTCAGTTTTGATCCGATTTTTTTTGTTTCCAGGGTTGTATGGCTGAATGTGTAGGGGATCACCATCAGCGTCATCGTGCTGCCTGTTATTCGGTTAATAGTCAGACTTATTCCTTCAAGCGCCACAGAGCCTTTTACGGCGAGAAAACGGGCTATTCTTTTATCAAATTGAACGGAAATCTCATGAAATTCATGCATATTTTTGTGTTTTGTGAGAGTTGCCGTTCCATCTAAATGTCCGGTTACGATATGCCCGTTAATGCCTTTATCCAGAGACAGAGCTTTTTCAAGATTTACATATCCGGCATATTTAAGATTGGACAATCTCAATGTTTCGTTGGAGACATCAACCCAAAAGCAGCCTTTTTCTATTTTTGCTGCAGTCAGACATGCGCCGCTTACCAGTACACTGTCGCCTTCATTTAAAAGAAGTTCCGATCTTATTTTGATGCTTGCTCCCGACGAGTAAGTTCTTTTATCAACAATCTCTCCTATCTGCTCTACGATACCGCTAAACATCAAAATATCCCGACATTACTATGTCTTTGCCGATCTTTCTGCATTCTGTTTTTTTCAAAGTTACCGTATTCTTCATAAAATCTGCACCTTTTCCCTGAAAAAGAGGAACCCCGCTTCCTCCCATAAATTTTGGGGCTATGAAAATAAAGGCCTTATCGTACAACTGTTTTTCTAAGAACGATCTGTGAATGCGCGATCCGCCTTCTACAAAAACGCTCATAATTCCCATCTTAAAAATCGCGCTTAAAACCTGTTTAATATCAAGCATACCTTTGCTGCTATCGACCTTTTTTATAATAATTTTCTTATCTATAGATTTATGTTTTGCGTCATCTATCTCGTTGCTGCAAAATATTATCAGATTATCAGGCTGTGACAAGAGATTTGGATAATTCAAAGAGAGCCTGCCGTCAAGTATAATACGATAAAATTTCTCTGTCTTTTTATATGGTGCAAGCACAGGATTATCGATTTCTGCCGTTTTTGCTCCTATTAGTATGGAATCATACCTAGCGCGCAGTCTTTTTGAGTATCTTCTTGAGATATGCCCCGATATCCAGCCGCTGTCGCCTGCGGACGCTGCAATCTGTCCATCCAGAGTTACGGCGGCTTTCATAACGACAAACGGACGCTTTTTGGTTATGTTTGTTATAAATACTTCGTTGATTTTTCTTGCTGCTTGTCTGCATATTCCAATCCTTACCGCTATTCCGGATTGTCTGAGTCTTTTTATACCTCCCGATGCAGCCGAATTCGGATCTTCCGTTGCAATAACAACGGTTTTGATACCGCTATTTATTATGGCGGATGTACAAGGAGGTGTTCTGCCGTAGTGATCGCAAGGCTCAAGCGTAACATACATTTCTGCGCCGTCTGCATCAATTCCGGCAGCCTTAAGCGCCTCAATTTCTGCATGAGCCTCTCCCGCTTTATGATGATATCCTGCGGCAATCAAATGATTATTTTTCACGATGACCGCTCCGACCGCAGGATTTGGAGAAGTCGATCCTATCGCCTTTGCGGCCTGTCTCAGAGCAACTCTCATCCAGCATTCATCTTTATGCGTCACTTGGTTTTTTTGTAATTTGAATAACATTGTATTATCAGGCGCGTTTTCCTTCGTAAAAGTCGATTTTCCCGCTACCTGTTTTGATACATCTTTTTACAGTATCTTTTAACACATCATCTTTTAGTGCAAAATCAATCGTTGCTTCAAGCATGCCCGGCTTGCTCCCGCAGTCGTATCTTTTGCCGGAGAATTTAAAGCCGTAAACAGGTTCGTTCTGTGCCATAAGATTTATCGCATCCGTGAGCTGTATTTCATCGCCTTTGTCGGGGGTTATCTGCTTCAGATATCCGAATATTGATTCTGAAAGTATATATCTTCCAACTACGGCCAGATCGGATGGCGC
>JAADFJ010000007.1 GCA_013152955.1 Campylobacterota bacterium | reverse complement strand
CAAAAGTTCTCACGGTTGCTGCTAAGTAAGGCAAGATGATGTATGGCGGAGGCCCATGGGGAATGATGGGCGGAGGATGGTTCGGAGGTATCATAGACAGTGATAACTCGATAGATTCGTCAAAATGCTTGAAAATCGGAATTTGAGTTCTATGTTTCATTCAACTAACAATAGATGACAATAAGGGGATGATATTATATGGCTGATCAAGACGACTACTTTGCTCATCACAAAGGCGAACCGCTTAGGTTTAAAGAACGAAAAAAAGAAGTTGGATGGCTGAAGGCCACACTCGAAAGTTTTGCTTATCTGCCTCCATTCAACCGAATGTTTGGAAAGGTCGCTCCCTCCTATGCCGAATCTTATTGGTATTGTATGGGTGGTCTCACATTCCTCTCATTTCTCTTTCTCGTCATTACGGGGATAATACTCACGCTTTTCGGTCCTCCATGGTGGCTCCATGCACGCACCGGAATCGTAGTAAAGTCAATGCATTACTGGTCGGCTCAAGCTTTCTTCTTCTTCATTTTTCTCCACGTTGTCCGCGTATGGTTGACTGGAGCATACAGAGGGGAAAGATGGGTGAACTATGCCATAGGGCTTGTTACTCTATTTCTTGCCTTCGGTGAAAATTTATTCGGTGTTCTGGCCAGAGGAGACTGGGAATCTCAATTTGTCGCTATGCATTCCAACTACATGTTATTTGGTCTGCCACTACTGAGATTGATCTCTCCTGAGAACTTTACACAGGTTATGCTTGTTCACTCGGCTTTCATTCCTTTTACTTTACTGGTTTTGATCGGAGTTCATGTTACCCTGGTAAAGTTACAGGGAATTGCTCGTCCTTTATAGGAGACAGAAACAAATGACAAAAATAAGAGACAAATCTGAATCGACTAAGTTTAGTATTGTCAAACATGGATATTGGAAATACCCTATTTTAATAATTACCTTACTAATTGCGGTCACTGTAATGGGAATTTGGGCGGGTTCCCCCAATTGGCCCAGGGCTACCATCAAAAACTCCGCATTAAAGGAACCGGGAGGAACCATCTGGGCAGTCTCCCAGGAATTAGATGGAGCATCCGTATCGTATACCAATCCCTACGCATACGGTATGAAGGATCCTGCGCAGCGCTTAGTTATAGGCCCGCTTGAAAGCGCAAAGTGGTTCCTGTCTCAAAAGCAGCGGCAAGCACTGAACACCTATATTAATGCATCCGTGACTAAACGAATAGACTGGGCAAAAAACTATGACAATGCAATACAAAAGACTTTCCCTGTGAGCAAGTCGACTTATACTCCTGTCCCAAAAATATCGAATATTTCCATGCTTAAGGGCAATTTTGGACCGGTTCCGGTAATTGCCGATACCATTCTCAAGTTGGCGCAAAACGGCTACCTGGAGATGTACTTTCAGGGAATCAGCCCCGGAAACATCTTCGAGTACACCAATATTTGGCTATATGATCGGCCGCGCATGTTAAACACTGCGATTAAAAACGGCCTCACGGATGATCAGTGGGGAATGATTAAGGAGCGCGGATTTGCTCCAGGACCATGGTACCTGATCATCCCGGCTGTTGCTCATGTTTGGCTTCCGGCCGGTTCAACCGGACCGGGATTCATCTTCTGGAATAGCCTTTTTGCAATTTTTGCCATAGTACTCTTTCCGCTTATCCCGGGCCTAAGAGATATTCCAAAATATATCGGCCTTTACAAACTTATCTACGCTGTTGATCCAAAAAAGTCCAAACGTTCCGAATTTCCAATAGAAGGAGATCGTTATGCTGATAACATTCGCAAAGAACATAAAAAGAAGAAGAATCTATGAACTGGCTATCACGTTATAGAGATGCAGTATCGCTTGTCGTTACGATGCTCGTGTTCACAGGTTTTTTGTGGTGGCTCATAACTGCAACTGCAGGAATCAAAGGCTGACAAGAGAATTGCTTAAGCACTAAAGACAAGTCTCAGCGACAAGAAGAAAACTTTAGATAGAAGACCGGTCTTGCCTACGCAAGCTGTACTGCAGCAATGAGGTCATACGATACCGCAGAATTAAAATCCGGCTCTGCCGGTAAGACACAAATTTCGGTAACAGCAGAACTATGGTCGAAATTTGCAACAAAAGAAAAGATTATTTATAGAAATACTTTTATATGAAAAGTACGTAAGTCATTTAATATTGCTGCATATTTCATGATTATAGTACCACCTGTTCGGCCAGTATTTTTCTCAACTTTTCATAATTTGGCGGATATTTTGCCGAAAAACGCAGAAATTGAGGTATCGGATACCTAACCCCGCCCTTTTGTGTTCCCTTCAATCCTTCGATGATTTCTTTAATTTTTTCCTTAGGAACGGAAAACGCCATTTCGCTGTCTTGAGTACCTCCGAAAACTCTGTCACCGTAGCAGGGCAACACAACTTTGCACCGCTTTTCGTCAACCGTAGAGATAATCTCATCAGCACAGTCGATTCTTGAAGCAAACGATGAGCTCAGTCTTCCGCCTTCGTTATAGAGCGCAGCTGAAACAAGCCGCATAAGCTGCGCCGGATTGCAATATACAACAACAACATCAAGTGCGAAATTCACCCTCGAAAGAGGAGCAACTATCAGACCGTCGTATCTGCCGAATTTCAGTTTGGGAACAGCAGACTCGGTTTTCTTTCCTGCAGAATTATCTTTGGTATACATTCCTGCGGTCAGATTGCCGTTTTTATAAAAAGCATCTATCGGCTTGAATCCGAAAGCCTCAAGCGCCAGCGGACAGGAAATCTCCTCCTTTTTCAACAGCATGCTCCATCCATATCGCCTCGAAATTCCGAATGTCTGACATATCGCAGAATCAAATCCAAGATCTGTCGGAGATTTTATTCTATCCGGGACGGAATCCTCCTTTTTCCAAAGTTTTACAGCCAATGGAAATGAATCCGGCCTCACATAATCCCTTATAAGTTTGTCAAGCTCTTCTAACATATTTCCTCCATTTATCAGGGTTTTTCCGGTCCTAAAATTACCATGAGATGTTTTGAGTCCAGTAGATACTTCATAGTATTATTTATCTCTTTATCTGTTATTGCCTTAATCCTTTTATAATATTTTCGATTATATCGGTATCCAAGCCCATACAGTTCATCCAGAGAATAATCCTGAGCCTGGGCGGAGTTAGAAAGCAGCGATAATCGAGTATTTCCGATAAGATAGCGTTTTGCAGCGTCTATTCTTTTTTTGCTTAAACCGCTTTTTAGTTTTATAAGCTCTTTATTCAGAAGAGTTAAGCTGTATTTCAAATTGCCCTTTCTTGTTGCCATATAGATCGTAAATGATCCTATACCTATTCCAGACCTTAAGAATGAAGTCACTACATACGATGTGCCGTGTTTGTCTCTTAAATCGGTAAACAATATGCCGCTTTGCCCTGAAAGTGCCGCAGAAATGATATCGAGAACCGGATATGTTTTTGATTTTATGCCTCCGGTAATCCAGCTGTAAGCGATATTGGATTGCAGTGCATTTTTATGCAGATATACAGATTTGTATTCAGGCTTTACCGTATAAGACGGATAGCTGACTGTCCTGCCGTCTTTCATATTTCCGAAGGCATCCCTGACAGCCTGCAGAGCAATCTTCGTATCAATATCTCCCACTATGGAAATCACCATATTCTTTGGAACATCTATCTTTTTGTAAAAGTTTATTAAGTTGTTTCTTTTAATTGTCTTAATCGTCTCGGCATCTCCCAACTCATCAAGCGAATAAGGATGGTTGTTGTAAATATACTTGCTTACATTTTTAAATAGTATGGTGGTTAGCCGTTCCTGTTCTCTCTTTATGGAATCAAGCGTCTCTTTTTTTACTATTTTTAATTGACTATCCGGGAATACGGGATGAAGCAACAGATTGGCAAATAATCTAAAATCGGGTTTGAAAAATCTTGAGAGAAAATTACCGGATAGCCCCAAGCTGTTCCTTCCTGAGAAACCGTTTATGGAAGCTGCTGTTTTGTCCAATTGCTCTAAAATTTCCTTCCTTTTTAATCCTTTTGAACCCCTTGTGAGCATAGCTGCAGTTAGATGACTTATTCCCGCCTTTCCTTTAGGTTCAAGAAGCTGCCCTCCCTTAAATACCGCAAAAATACTCAATGTCTCCGACGAATGATTTTCCTTTATAATTACCCTTATGCCGTTTTTTAAAACAAATCTATTGATCGCACTTATTTTTCGAAGGCTTAGTTTTTTAATCATCGCAGCCGAAACAATCTGCTTCTTATATAATGTGCCTACGGTAAGACGATTGGGATTGAGATATCTCCTTGCCATCTGTTTTATATCTGTTCGGGTTATTGCCTTTAATCTTTTGATATATTGAGACTCAAAATTAAGCATATTCATTATTGCAAATTGGCCGAGCTGCATGGCTCTGCCCGGAATTGTGCTGCGCTGACGTATAAAATCTGCAATAAGTGAAAGTCTGGCATCATCAAGTTCCTGCTTTGAAACCCCGTCAATCTGTATTTTTCTTATCTGAGCAAGGATAATTTTATATACCGGAATAATATTTTTCGGCTCGGAGACAGCCTGAACGATGAATAGTCCGGGGTATTCAGGAGTCATTGCATAGGCATAAACAGAATCAGCCAGCGGCCCGGTTTCAATTAGTGCCTCGTTCAGACGGCTTGACGATGATCCGCCCAAGATTTGAGCCAGCAGATCAAGTTTCGCACTATCGGCATTCCTGATGCCCGGAATCGGGTACGACAAAAACAGATGTTCACTCTCCGATGGAGCGGTTACATGAAAAAATTTAAACTGATGAGGTTCTGCCGGCGGTCTTTTATGGATAACGGCCGACCTTTTCAATTTTCCAAATATCTTTTGTATCTGTTCAACCATTGAAGCTGTATCAAAATCTCCAACTACCACAACAACCATATTGTTCGGCAGATACCACTTATTGTGATAGCGCAAAAGATCCGCTCTGGTGAATCTTTTTACATTGTCGGGGTATCCGATAGTGGGTCTTCCATATCTTTTTACTCCGTAGCTCTCGCTGATAGCCGCATTCATAAACCTTCTGGAGGGCTCATCTCTATCCATGCGATATTCCTCAAGCACCGGTTTCTTCTCTTTTGCAAGCAGAGCACTGTTAAATGTTGGATTGATAACTGCATCCGCAAAAACAGGAAACACCTTTTTAAACTGCTTTGATGCTATAACAAAGTGAAAAACCGTTTCTGATTTTGAGGTAAAGGCATTAATTCTGCCGCCATTTTCCTCAACAATCTTTGCAAGCTCTCCGGATTTGTACCGTTTTGAGCCTCTAAATGTCATATGTTCTATAAGATGACTAATGCCGGCCTCTTTTTCGGATTCATCTGCGCTTCCCACTTTTACCCATATGCTGGCAGCTATGACCTTGCTTGAATGGTTCTCTTCCGTGACTATCTTAAGTCCGTTCGGAAGCGTGTGCAGTTGATAGGCATACGTTGTCGCAGAAAACAGTCCTGCAGCAGCAAAAATCAGTAAAAACCGAATTATTTTCATATTCATTCCTCCATTCTTTTCTATTCTTGTGCCTGCACTATAAGCATCCCTGAATCATCTTGAACTCAATTGTCCGGAACGCCTGCAATTAATAGAGATAGCTATAAGTATCTTTTTCAATATATTAGTCGCCGGTCTTTGCATGCCCGATTTTGCCGGAGCTATTCTTTATTAACTGATGTTACACACTAAACGCAGAAGTAGCCGGCTGCTTCAATTTGCACTAACACAGCAATTATGCGTTAATATGCCGCCCGAAGGGCAAAAAGTAAAGCATCATCTACTGCGTTGAAACCTTGCTGCTATTAAAAGATCTGCGAGTCTGACTGCCGAAACTGCATCTTCCGAATAGCCCTCCGCCCCGATTGATTTTGCAAAATCACTGTTGACCGCGGCTCCGCCAACCATTACTATAGTTGGAATATTATGTTTTTTGAGCAGCTTTATCACATTTCCCATCTGCTGCATAGTTGTTGTCATCAAGGCTGAAAGACCTACGATATCCGCTTTGTATTTTACGGCTGCTTCAACAATATCTCTGTTTTCCACATCTTTTCCCAAATCAATCACTCTATATCCGGCATTTTCAAGCATCAAAGCAACGATATTTTTTCCTATATCATGTATATCGCCTTTTACCGTCGCCATCACAACGGTTCCTTTTGTGCTGGTTTTATCCTGAGCGATAAACTGCTTCAGGTGCTTTGCCAATCTCTTTGCCGAATTGGCGGATTTTATCATTTGAGGCAAAAAATAGATTTTTTTTTCGTAAAGCATACCTACAGTCTGAAGAGCCTCAATCATTACGGTTTCCAATATTTCAGAAGGACTCATTTTGTCTAAAAGGTTTGATGCGATATCTATTGTTTCATCCGATCCTTCTATGATAGCAGTATATAGTTTAGCTTCAGAAGAATCCTCCTTAAACGGATTATTGAATTCGGCCTTTTTTCGAATGTCCGAAGTCACCCCTATTTTGATATCGGGAGCATGCTTTATATATCTCGTATCTGAATCTTTTCTCCCTTTAATCATGTCTGAGGAAAGCGATATCGCATGCAGGAGCCGGTCGTCAGGATTGCAGATTGCACTGTCAAGTCCGTTTTCCATCGCCATTGCAAGAAATGCCGCATTAATAAACGCCCTTTGCGGAAGACCGTAGGAAACATTGGACAGCCCCATTGTGGTTGAAATACCTAATCGTTCTTTTATAAGTTTTATGGTTTTTAATGTTTCATTTACCGATTTGCCCTCGGAACCTACGGTTAAAGTCAGAGGATCTGCAATAAGATTTTCTCTCGGAATACCGAGAAGATCCGCCCGTCTAACTATCCTTTCCGCAATTTTTAATCTTCCTTCCGCAGTTTTAGGTATTTTTTTATCAAGAAGCAGCACTATAACCGCAGCCCCGTATTTTTTTGCAAGCGGCAGAACGGTTTCTATGCTCTCATCGGTTCCGTTCACGGAGTTTATTATCGATTTTCCATCTGAAGCCGTCAAACCGCTTTCCAGAGCGGCGCTGTTCGGAGAATCAATTACTAACGGAGCCGAAACGACACTTTCTATGGTAAGCACCATTTTATGCATAAGCATAACTTCGTCGACACCAGGAGCACCCACATTAAGATCTAATATCTTTGCACCTTCCGCCACCTGCTTTGCCGCCTCCTGTCTGTAGGGAGCTGTCTTGTTGTTGACTAAAGCTTCGCGCAGCAATCGTTTTCCTGTGGGATTCATTCGCTCTCCAATTATGACAAACGGTCTTTCGTAGCCGAATTCCACAAGGTCGGAAGCAGACGCTACTCTTGTTGCCGCAGCGGCAGGATCTCTGTGCGGGCTGGCTGCTATACTGCTTTTTATTAAGCGTATATATGACGGGTCGGTTCCGCAGCATCCTTTGATAATGGCCGGATAAAAAGAAAAGTTTTTCATTGAAGACAGCATATCCGCACTTGATTCCTGAAATTTTATCTTGCCTGAAGAAAATCTCGGCAAGCCGGCATTGGGTTGAGCAATAAGAGGTTTGTTGGTGACTGCCGCCATTCTGCTTACAATGCTATAGATTTTATCTGTTCCAAGCCCACAGTTTGCTCCGATAACATCAGCACCAAGCGCATCGGCAACTACAGCAGCAACCTCAGGAGTTGTTCCGAGGAGGGTTCTCTCGGTTTCGGTGAACGTCATCATGGCTATAACAGGAATGCCTGTGACCGACTTTACTGCTATTAGTGCGGCTTTCAACTCTTTTATATCCATAAAGGTTTCAAGCGTTATAAGATCCACTCCGGCTTTACAGAGAATCTCAGCCTGTTCACTAAAAACATCTATCGCTTCGGCAAACGTCAATTCCCCGTTAGGTTCAACGAATTTTCCCGTCGGACCTATACTGCCGGCGACCCACACAGCTCTTCCCTCTGCAGCCTTTGCGGCAATCGTTACCGCATTTGTGTTTATTTGAGCTACTTTGTCATCCAAGCCGAAATCTGACAATTTAATTCTGTTTGCGCCGAAGCTGTTTGTTACAATAATCTCAGCTCCTGCATCAATATAATTTTTATGAATACCGAGAATGGCTCCGGAGTTTGTAAGATTAAGTGATTCCGGAGATTCTCCACTTTTTAAAATATCGTATTTCTGAAGCTCCGTTCCCATAGCACCGTCAGCAACTATAACTCTTTTTTTCAGTTCATCTATTATATTTTTCATTTAATAATCTCGAACGGAAAAGTAAGGGATCTTTCTATAATATTCAGAACACCTTCTCCGACACTTTTTATAGGCATGGGCGTGATTAGCGGATTATTCAATTTATCTTTAACTGAAAACGTCATGATTGAAAAGCTTTTATCCTTGCCTGTCAATATCCATCCTACAATCGGTATCTTGGATATTATCTTGTTGATTAATGTAAAGGTTTTGATACCCAGTATTCCATTAATATTGTTCTGTTTAATGTTGTATGTACCCTGAAAAACCATATTCAACTCTCCCTTGAAAATGATGGGTTTTGTAGTAGCCATAACTCCATCTTTTATCGCAATTGCACCGTTTATAGCCTTATATTTCAATCCTCTTTTTGAGAAATTTGCAAGCCGCAGCGTTAGAATGTTCTTTAAGCTAAGATAATTCAACAGTTTGACCAGGGCGGGAAATCGCTTGATGTTTCCTTTGTATGCGCTGAATCTTACATTTACATTATAAGATCTCTTTAAATATACCAAAAAATCGCCGTCTGCTTCAATTCGTTTTGCTGCAATCTGGCCGGTTAAACCTATCTTATCAAGAAGGAGATTATTATTTCTTCCGGAATATCTGAATACGCCTTTAATAAAGGAGTTGTTCGAGCTGTATGTTAGATTTGCCGTCATTACAGCATCAAGAAATCTGATCTTCACATTTTTTGATGTTATAAAACCGTTGTCAAATATGAAACCTGCCGTTACATACGGTAAAGTTAGATGTTTGTAATAAATGTTGTCAAGCTTTATCCTCAATGTCCCCCTACCTAAATCCTTCCGTCTTTTTTCATGTTTCAACAGATTTGAAAGCAGGTCAAGTTTTATACTTGAACCCCGCAGCGTCATAAACCAATATTTTTTTTTGGTATCATAGCTGCCCTCAGCACTGAAATTACCTTTTCCGGCCTTCCCCTTTATAGAAATTGTAAGATTATTTCGTTCAAATTTTAGTTCTGCCTTATATGATAATAGCGGGTTATTCATATTAAGATGAGCAAGGCCGCTGTATTTCTGACCTTTTACTGATAAATTACCGGTTATCGTACCGCTGCTGTCAAAACCTGCAATCCTTCCTTCCGTACGCCCGTTAAAATATACCGTAATTTTTTTGCCTGCAGAAATATTGAAACTGCCATTATACGGAAAATCCGGGCCGTTTAAGACCGTTTTCATGGATTCGGCATTTATTTTACCCTCTATGCTGAGTGTTTTCTCATTGGGATTTTCAGAAAGAAGCCGGACAAAAAGTTTTAGGCTGCCGCTGTAAGTCTGTGAATCAAAATTTACATTGTCGGATTCTATTTTTACAACATCCGTATCTCTTTTAACAGTTATGAGTTTTGAAGATAATTTGAGATCTTTTTTACGGCTAAAAATTACGGCATTACGCATAGTGATCTTAAATGGGAAAAACGGTACAGGTTTAAAATGATAATTTTTGATCGAGACCGTTGTTTCGGCAGAGAGCGCGTCTGCATAGCCGATAAGTTGATGAAAATTTTCAGGTATAACAAGCTTTTTAAAAAAGTTTCTTGAATACTGATCCAATTTTAGATGAACCGGAATCAGCATATCTGAAACCGGATCGCTAAACAGCTTTCTTATCACTATTTTTGCACCTGAAACAGCTGAGGCACCCAATTGTCCGGAAAGTTTTGTCAGATAAACTGTTTTATCTTTTAATCTAAATGCTCCTGATACATTATTAAAAAGCGGCGTATCGCCGGTTACTTTGAAGTTTACATCAGACGCAGAACCGGCTGCATAAATAGCTGCGTCTTTCCATTTCTTCAATCTGCCCTCAATCGCTGCATTTCTGATCAGCGCCTTGCCGGTTATTTTGTATGTTCTGAAAATCTTCGATAATTTTGTGCTGCTACGTCTTAAAAATGTCGAATCAACCACTCCTCTGTTTAAACTGATTCTAAACCTACTGCCGTCTGACACAAACTTAAATTTGAGTTTATTGCCGCCTTTTTTAATATAAATCGAAGCCTTATATCTGTTTTTGCCGTCCTTTGGATTTATAGAGAAACTTACGCTGAACGGCAATGCTGCATCAAAGTACGGCTTAAGCGCGATTCGGCTGCCCGATGCCGCAACCGACAGCACATTATCATGAATATTATAATTTAATTTTCCCGACATATTCTCAAGATTAAGAATTCTTGTTTCAGGGAAAACAGCTTCAAAATCCGACAGATTTATATGATTGAAATCAACTCTCAGCATACCGCTATTTTTTTGATATAAAAACGCTGATCGGTGACCTTTATACAGAAGATCTGCACTTATCAGCTTGTTGTCTTTGGTTTTTATATTATCAATAACAACGCTTTGTCCATTTAAGATAAGTACAATTCTGCCTCCGGTCACTTCTGAAATTCTGAATCTAAAATTATGACCGCTCTTTTTACTAAATCCGTCCAATGAAATTCTGATATCCGGGTCTTTCAGTTCTAATGATCCGGTCGGTTTCTCGTTCTTCAAAATTGACGCGATCAAATCTGCTATCTTATAGCTCACACGTGCCTGCTTAATTTTAATGTAGCTATTTTTTCGGTTACATAAAATATTGTCGGCTGTTACTGCTATGATGCCGTTTTTTATTTTATAGCCGGCATTGCTGAAATTTATCCCACTGCAGACTGAGTCTATTTGCTGGTGCAGAATTCTGTTTAAAATCAGGTTTTTACTAATAAAAAGAATACCCGAAGTCAATATGATTATTACAACAAAAAATGCGATAATTTTTTTCATCTATATATTAAAAAATGTGCTTATAGAGGGCAGCATAATAAAAGTTGAAACATTGAGCATTCTGCCGTCAAAAAAAAGTTGCTCGGAAAAATTATGTCCAATAGCATCTATAACATACAGATGTCTGTTTCCTGAGGCAGTCGTATATCTGTCTTTGAGTTTTAGCGTAACATCGGGCAATGTTATCTCCTTTGCCTCGTCAAACTCAGCCGGCGATGCCGACTTGCACTCCTTTTCTGAGCTGTCTTTTTTAGAAAGTGCTTGCGGCACTGCTGCATGTTTTTTCATACTGCAAATATAGATTGCTCTTCCCTCATTGAGCCATTTGTTCTCATATTTTGTACCTATCTTTTCCGTTTTATATATCTCATCGACAGAAGATTCCATAAAACCACTCTCAGCAAACAGCAATTTTGACATTCTGAAGTAATCCTCGCTGTCGGTTGCAAGGTTGATTACACCTCCTTTTTTTAGACAGTTAAAAGCTATCTTCGCAAATTCACCGGAAACAAGTCGCTTATTTGACTGTCTTTTTTTTGGCCAAGGGACAGGAAAGTTAATGAAAATCTTAGATATCGAACCAGGTTTAAACAGATAAGTAAGCGCCGAAAGTGCGCTGATATTAATCAGTTTTATTCCTGACTCATTTGCTTTCATAAGTTTTCTCTTTGTAAGATAAATCGATTTAGGCTGAGTTTCCATGCCTATTAAACTGCATTCAGGATAAAATTGACGCAGCTTGAACAGGAAGTCACCTCTCCCAAAACCAATTTCCACTATAAGATCTTTGTCATTTCCGAAACTTTTTTTCCAATCGACAAATTGCGCAATCGGTCCGCTCATCTCGTATTCCGAATCAATTAACGACGGAAATCTTCCCGATGAACTGAGATTATTCTGCACAATATCGGCATTCTTAAGCATTTCCTTTATTTGACAGGCAAAAAACTGAAGAAATTTTTTTATTCCGTCATCAATTTCGGGTTTGGATGCC
>JAADFJ010000006.1 GCA_013152955.1 Campylobacterota bacterium | reverse complement strand
GCAATTGTTTTTCTTTTGATCTCGGTGTAATAGAAAGCAAAATTAAGGCACAAGTCTCTACAAGTAATCCACTTTACCAGATTGGTTCTGTAGGAAACTATACGCTGACTATAAGAGCGGAAGGTCTTCCGATGGATGCCCTAACGGGAAATATTACAGTACATTAAATGTCTTTTCGGGATGGTTGAAACACTCGCCTTTAAAGTAAAGGCAGGACTCATACTGTCCCGAAACAGACTTGCAGGTTTTTTGTCTGCAAACAGTTAAGCATATTTTTTCAGATATTCTTTTCAAATATAGTAATCAAGCACTTATTGTACAGTGGTTTCATTATAAGGAGTTAAATGCAATCTCCCGATACTGGAGAGCTTCAAGTAGGTCGTTTTCTTCTATCTCATCGTGACCGTTCAGATCGGCAACAGTTCTTGATACTTTTCTTACCCGATTGATTCCTCTTAATGAAAGGCCGAATTTCTCAGCCGATTGAATTAGAATTGCTTCTGTATCATGGTTTAGCTTTGCATACTTATCAAGCTCTTTGGCGCTCATCCGGCTGTTGAACATTGTTTTTCCGAATCGCTTTTTTTGTCTTTTTAAAGCCGATAGCACCATCTTTCTCATTTTAGCTGAGCTCATAGAATTCGTTTCTTTTGTTTTAGTATAACTGACAGCAGGAACATCAACCATAATATCGATTCTGTCTAAAAGAGGACCTGAGAGTTTTGAACGATAATGCATTATATCAGCCGTCCTGCAGCTGCATTCTTTATACGGATTGCCGAAGTTCCCGCATTTGCATGGGTTGGATGCCGCAGCGAGCATGAAATCTGCCGGATATGTAACATTTGAATGCGCTCTGCTTATATTTACATAACTGTTCTCTATCGGCTGCCGCAGAACCTCAAGCGTTGAGCGTTTGAATTCCGCCAATTCATCCAAAAACAGGACGCCTCTATTGGCAAGGCTGATTTCGCCGGGTCTTGGAACGGTTCCCCCGCCGACAAGAGCAACATCGGAAATTGTGTGGTGCGGAGCCCGGAATGGTCTGGTCGTTATATAATTGTTATCCGGCAGCATTCCGCTTACGCTGTAGATTGTTGTTGTTTCAATAATCTCATCTTTGCCCATTGGAGGCATGATAGTAGGAATTCGTGATGCTATCATAGTTTTTCCGGATCCGGGCGGCCCTATCATCAGTAGATTATGATAGCCTGCAGCTGCGATCATGGCGGCTCTTTTGGCAAGAGGCTGACCTTTAACATCCGCAAAATCAACATCGAATATACCCTGCTTGTTATAAATGGCGCCCGGACTGAATTTCTCTATCCCGTCAAAGTTTGTAATCTCCGACAGGTGTTTGACTGCCAAAATATCTATTCCGTCAACTAAGCCTGCTTCCAATCGGTTTTCATAGGGAATTATTATACCTTTTCCAAGTTTCTTTGCCAAAATTGCCATAGGAAGTATGCCGTTGCATCTTCTCAGCTTGCCTGAAAGTGAAAGTTCTCCGGCAACAAGATAATTTTCCAACTTATCAAATTTTGTTCCGAGAGAAGATGAAAGGACGCCGATTGCAATAGCAAGATCATATATTGACCCTTCTTTTTTCAGATCGGCAGGGGAAAGATTTACTGTTATTCGTTTAGGCGGAATTCTGTAGCCGATACTTTTTATTGCGCTGATTACCCTTTCTTTTGATTCTTTTACGGCATTATCGGGAAGACCGACTATATTAAATGCCGGAAGGCCGCTTGAGCTATCGATCTCTACAATGACTTGTCTTGCGGCTATTCCCGATATGGCGATACTTAAAACGGTTGAAACCATCTATTTTGATGTTTTGATGGTAATCTCTTTACTGTTTTTACTGAATTGTCCGGCCTCATCCACTGATTTAATCCAGTATGTATAGCTTGTATTTCTTTTGACATTGTTATCAACGAATGTAGTTCCGTCCGATTTGCCTGCTTCCTGTGTAACGACAAGCCAGTAGCGTTTCCAGATAACATATCCGGTTACATCTTTAGTCTCGCTTTTTTTCCATGAAATCATAATATTTCCATTGGACATCTCATCTATGCTCAGCTGCGTTGGAGCGAGAGGAAGCGGCTTTGTTGTCGCTGCTGCAATTACGGAATATTCGCTTTTTATGTTATCTTTATCAATAGCACGTATTCTGTATCGATAAGTTGTCCCTGCATCCAGGTTCTTATCTATAAAACGAGTTGTATGTCCGTCTACTACAGCTATGCGATAAAAATTTTCTCCCGGTTTTGAACGTTCTATATAATAGTTTTTTATATCGTTGTTCGGGCTTGGCTGCCAGATTACCACACTTCTCTTGGGCATATTTGAGATTGCTTTAACTACCGGCGGCGGCAAAGGGGGAAATTTTGTAACTCCTGCGGCTGCCTTTGACAAAGTACCTGTAGCTCCAACCCGATTGAATGAACTGATTCGGTAGAAATATTTTGTCCCGTTTTTCAGTCTTCTATCTACATACAGTGAGTTCAGTCGCCCGCTGATCCTCGCAATCAAGGCAAACTGTGTGTCTATGGCTCTTGAGCGATAAAGTTTATATCCAATTACCGATGGATCATCAGACGGCCTCCATGTGATAATGATCTTTTGCGCTTTTCCCTTTGATGCTGCAGGATTTACAGGAGGTTGAGGGGCTCCGATTGTGGTTGCCTTGATTACCCTTGAGAGCTTTCCCAGGTTATCAGACGAATCCAATGCCGCTACCCTGTAAAAATAACTCATATTGTCTCCGAGATGGCCGAGAAGCCCGCCCTTATCCAGATATCTTGTTATATTCTTGTCTGTTTTTCCTATAGATACAAAATTGCATTTTGCGCAACTGCCCCTGAAAATTTCATATCCGCCGGCATCGGGAACGGAACGCCAATTTATCAGCACCGATCGTTCTCCGGCTATGGCATTTTCTATGATTGGTGCCGAAAGATTTGCAGTCGGGGTTACATAGCTGTTTCTGTTTACATTGAGCTGAGCGCATCCGCTAACAATTAAAATTAGCAGGAAAGCGAAAATAATCTTTTTCATCTCTTCCTCCTTAAACTATTTAAAACAGATAACATATCATCGGGAAGGTTTGCGCATACCTTCAACATCTTTCCCGTATCCGGATGCATAAATTTTAAAGACGCAGAGTGAAGCGCTTGCCTTTCAATCAATCCGCTCCTTTTCCCGTATAGTTTATCAGATAATATGGGAAAACCAAGTGTGCGCGATACTACTCTTATCTGATGAGTTCTGCCGGTTTCAAGGCGATATCTCATTATAGCATAATTGCCAAACGATTCTATCATTTTGTAGTATGTTACGGACAGCTTGGACGAAGCTGTTTTGTTTTCTATCATTTTAAAGCGTATTCGGTTAGCCGGATCACGAGCAATATAACCGGTTATTTTTCCGGCTGTTTCCTTCGAAACTCCATCTGTTATTCCGATATAGAGTCTCTCAAACAGATGATTTGATATCATATAGCGCAGTTTATGATAGCTTGCCTCGGTTTTTGCGAGCATCATTACTCCGGATGTTTCTTTATCGAGTCTTTGAACAATTCCCGGTCTCACCGGCAAACCAATTGGTGCAAGGGAAATACCCATCCAGAGAAGCCTGCCTACTACTGTGTCACTGTTGTCTCCCGCTCCGGGATGTACCGATACACCTGAAGGTTTATCGATTACAATCAAAGATATGTCCTCATACAAAATCTTTACAGTTTTATGGGATATTATCAAATCCGGTTCTCTGTCCGGAACATGTACCTCAATTGTTTCGTTTAACAACGGCATATATGCCTTGTCTTTCTTTTTTCCCGATACTGCAACCCATCCGTTTTTTATCCAATGCTGAACCTGATTTCTCGGTTTTCCGAATCTATCCTGCAGAATTTTGTCAAGTCTCTCATGCATAGATGTTTTAAAAGATGTTTCAATCTGCATACTATTAAATCGGCCTTACTTGACGGTTATTTCGTGATTTCCGTGCCAATTCCGCTTTTTGTAAACAGTTCTATTAAAAGTGAATGAGCGAGTCTTCCGTCAATAATATGTACCTTTTTGACACCGCCGGTTATTGCTGAAACAGCTGAGGTAACTTTTGGAATCATGCCGTCTGCTATAATTTTTCCTCTTATTAAAAGCGCGATGTCTGCTATTTTTGCCTTAGGAATTAACCTGTCTCCCGAATCCATAAGTCCCTGAACATCGCTCAAATAGATTAGTTTTTCTGCGGCAAGTCCGGACGCTATCCAGGATGCCGCTTCATCGGCATTTACATTGTACAATTTTCCGTTAACAGAGATGCAGATAGGAGCTATTACCGGTATAAAGTCCGAAGAAAGCAATTTTTCCACAAGAGCGGTGTTTACCTTTTCAATTTCTCCGACCATACCGAGATCTACTTCACTCTTTTTTTTATGTGCTATAATGGTTTTTCCATCTGCTCCTGTGAGCCCCACCGCATTGCCGCCTGAACTGTTTATCTTGCTTACAATCTCTTTATTGGCGGGTCCTGCCAACACCATAAGCGCGCTTTCAAACGCTTTTTTGTCCGTAACCCTGAGACCGTTGTGAAATAGAGGAGTCTGCCCAAGCTCGGTCTGAAGTTTTGACACCATTTTACCGCCGCCGTGAATTATAACTGTTTTTATTCCTACGAGATTCAGCAAAACGATGTCCTCGCACAAATTTATAAGCTTGTTCCGTTCGATGCTAATAGATCCGCCAAGTTTTACAACAATTATTTTGTCGTGAAATTTTCTTAAATAGGGCATCGCCTCTATTAAAACCGCAGCTTTTGTTTTTGTTGTTAGAGTATGCATAAAAAAATTATACTCTTAAGGTTCTTTATGTCAAAGTCGAATTATGATAGATTGTTGAAAAGATCGCTTAAAAGTAATCTATCAATTTTGAGTGCTTAAAATTAAGAGTCCAAAATTGTCGGCAAGAGCAGAACTATTAAACTGGATTATTTCAATAGATTGACTGCAGAAAATGCAGAGAATTGTTGGCAAACTGCACAATAACAGGGGTCTTTGTTTGTTGCTGCTATTGCAGCCGAATATGAAGAAATTTATTGACAGACAAGAGTGTTTAATGTAGACTGCTATTAACTCACCTAAGGTAGGTTAATAGCTTTTTTTGAGAAGGAGAATTGATGTTATTTCCATTTTCTATTGTTGCAAAAGGGATTGCTATAGATCTTGGCACGGTTAACACATTGATAAGCATTGAAGACGAGGGTATTGTAATTGAAGAGCCATCGGTGGTGTCTGTTCAAAATGATGGACGAGGCGGCAAAAAGATACTCGCTGTAGGCGAAGAAGCCAAACAAATGATAGGCAAAACACCTGACAGCATACAGGCCATACGTCCTATGCGTGATGGAGTTATAGCGGATTTTGAAGCAACGGAGGGAATGCTGCGTTATTTCATAAAAAAAGCAAATCACCATCGTATCGCAATTATACGGCCGAGAATTGTAATTGCAGTTCCGCACAGCATAACGCCGGTGGAAAGAAAGGCTGTTCAGGATGCCGCCACATCTGCAGGCGGGAGATCGGTTCATCTTATTGAAGAACCAATGGCATCGGCAATCGGTATAGGACTTCCGGTTGAAGAGCCTGCCGGAAATATGATAGTCGACATAGGAGGCGGAACCACAGAAATCGCCGTAATAAGCTTAAGCGGTATCGTTATAGGAGAATCCATAAGAGTGGGCGGTGTTAGATTTGATGCGGCAATAATGCAGTATATAAAAGGTAAGTACGGAATACAGATTGGTGAACGAACCGCTGAAAAAGTAAAAATCAAGATTGGATCAGTCAGTGATGATATAAAAGACAGTGATATCGATGTTAAAGGTCTGAATCTTGCTTCCGGAACTCCAAACACGATCAAAGTAGCTAAAAAAGCTATAAGAAATGCCGTTATGCCTGCGATAGAAGAGATAATAACAGCGATATTAAGTGTGCTTGAAAAAACGCCTGCGGAACTTGCGGCTGATATTATAGACAGGGGAATATTCCTTACAGGCGGAGGGTCGCTAATCAGCGGAATGGATGTTTTAATCAAAGAGAGAACAGGTCTTCCTGTAGTGCGAGGTGATGAGCCTTTGCATTCAGTTGTAAAGGGCGCTGCGGCAACACTGAAGCAGATGTCACTTTTGAAAAATGTTTCATTTGTTTAGGAAAAAAAAAGACAAATACATTATACTGTTTATCATCTTTGTACTATCGACTGTTTCCGTGGCCAAACATAAGGACAGGTTTATAAGAGCTTCTATGGATCCATATAGTTATCTGGTAGAATCCTCGATCACAAAGCTTAAATTTTTTGCCGGAAGATTTTTTTCCGATATTTCAAAAGCAGATGACGTAAAACAAAAACATCTAAATGATATTGCATCCATAGAGGAGTTAAAATGGCAGAACAGCATATATAGAAAACAGCTTGACAGCTTGAGCCGGCTGTTTCCGGCAAAACTTAATTTCGGTTTTACTAAAAATCGGTTTTTGATATCCCAGGTTATAGCGAGAGATATAAACTATAATGGAAGATTCTGGATTAATCTCGGCAAACCCGATAATGTAGTTGCCGGAACACCTATAATAACAGAAAATCTGGAGCTGGTCGGTACGGTAAAAAAGGTATCTGACTCCAGAAGCAGTGTTTGGTCAATATTGACAAAGGATAATGTTATAGATGCAATTGATTCTGCAACAAACGGATGGGGAATATATTACGGTAAGGGAAAACCTACCGGATTATATACCTATTTTTCAGATAAACCTCTTTCTGTCGGCGATATTATTAAAACAAGCGGTCTTGACGGTAAATACCCGAAAGATATTATAATAGGAAAAGTAACAAAAATCATAGAAACCGATCCATTGAAAACGGTTGCCGAAATAAAACCTGCGGCGTTACCGGGCGCATCACTATATCTCATTGCCATAACTAACAATAACAACAATAATAATAATGATATGGGCAAAAGCAGTTCTGCTATTCATAGTCGGAACAGCAGCTAGCTCGGTTGTTGCAAATCTAAGCAGTTTTTCGACACAGATCTGTTCCGTGTCTTTTGCGCTGCTTGTGATTATTAAAGGATATAAAAGCTATGCGGATTTGCTGCTTTTTTCTTTCCTTATTGGTGTCATGGAGGATATCCTTGAAGGGGCTACGCTTGGGACCAATTTTCTTTTGTTTGTTGTTCCGGTAGTTGCAGCAGGTTTGGCCGTTAAATTTATCAAACAAAATATTCTGTTTGATTTTCTGATTTTTATCTTCCTGTCCGTTTCAATACCGGCGATAAAATCTGTCAGTTTAAATTTCTTTTCAATAGCTGAGCCGTCGATTATGAGCTTTTCAGGCTGGATGATCCACAATACGTTGCCGGTTATTATATTATATGTTATTCTTTATCTGTTTTATAAATGGGTATTGGAAAAATCGGATCGTGTCATCTAAATTCTATATTGGTGAAATACCGCATTTTAGAAAACATATTAAGATTCTGAAAATCGCAGTAACACTGATTTTACTTTTCATTGTTTTGAGAACAGCGCAAATTCAGCTTTACAAGGGAAAAGATTTCAGAAATATTCTAAACAGTACAAACATATCAACATACTATACAAAGGCGATAAGAGGAGAGATATTGGATAGAAATGGAGTTGTACTTGCAAAAGATTATCCGTCCTTTTCGTTGTATATTCCGAATAGAAGAAAGTTTGAATACAAAAATATAGCGGTTTTATCTAATCTCACGGGAAAATCCGAAAAACGTATAAGAAAAATACTTCGAACATCTGCCAAGAATATTTTGATAAAAAGAGATTTGACAAGAGAACAGGTTATACAGCTTGAACTCAACAGAATTGATATAAAAGGTATTGATATTAAGGTTGAACCTCAAAGATTTTATCCTATGGGTAATCTTTATGCTCATCTGATAGGCTATGTATCTGAAGTTTCACGACAGAATAGAGAAAGCGGTTATTATCAGAAATATGATTATTCCGGTAAAACGGGCATAGAAAAGATGTTTGATAAAACTTTAAGAGGCAAAGACGGCATAAAGAAAGTTTCAGTAAACGGAATGGGCGAGATAATCAAAACTCTGGAAAACAGACCTGCGAAAAACGGCAGCAGCCTGATCTTGTCGGTTGATAGCAGACTTCAGAAGATAGTAGCGGAAAGCATGCGGGGCAAAAAAGGTGCTGTAGTTATCATAAGGCCTGATACCGGCGCTATACTTGCTATGTACAGCAATCCATCGTATGATCCAAATCAGTTTGTTACCGGATTTACAAGAAATTTCTGGAACAAAATAAAAAAAAATACTGATAAGCCGCTAATTAATCGAGCCGTAAAAACATATCCTCCTGGATCTATATTCAAGGTAGTTACAGCGTCAGCTGCGCTGGAAAATCATGTGATAAACGCAACAACTAAAATATTTTCTCCTCCTCAGATAAGAGTGGCAAATCAGGTATATCACGATTGGAAAAAAGGAGGATTTGGTCTGATAGACATACATAGAGCAATTGCATCCTCATCGGACGTTTTTTTCTATGAGCTCGGACTAATGACCGGAGCATCAAAAATTAGACGTATGGCTTTGAAATTCGGTCTTAACAGAAACCTATTCAGACTGGTCGGTTCGCAGTCAGGACTGATACCGTCGCCTGCATGGAAATGGCGGCGTTTTCACAAAAAATGGTATGCAGGCAATACGATTTCTATGGCTATAGGCCAGGGATATGTAAGAATATCTCCACTTCAGGCGGCTGTAATGACAGCTGTAATTGCAAACGGAGGATATTTCATAAAACCGCATATATTGATAAAGAAAAAAGCAAAAAGAATAAAAATAATAGGAAATCGTACTATTAAAATTATCCAATCCGGAATGCACGATGCGGTAAACAGCAGCATTGGAACAGCCTTTGCATCGAGAAGCAATATGATAGTTATAGCAGGCAAAACCGGAACAGCTCAAATAATCAGAACAATAAGCCGCGACAAAAAGAATTTGCATATTCCGAAAAGATTCATACCTGACGCGTGGTTTATTTCATTTGCTCCATATAAACATCCAAAATTCGCGATGGCGGTATTTATAGAAAACGGAGGATTCGGAGGCGCAGCAGCTGCACCTGTGGCAAAACGAATATATGATCAATCTGTAAAAGCAGGAATAATCTGAAATGAATTTTAGCGACGAGCGGACAGCTTTTTCTGAAAACAATAAAATTTTTATTGTAGCTTCTGTTGTTATGCTTGCAGTGATGTCGGTGTATACTTTGAAGTCGCTGCATGGAACACTGTGGATAAAGCAGCTCGCCTGGTTTGTGCTGGGAGCCTTTTCTATTGTTATAGCAGTCAAAATGACACATAATTTTTTTTATCATTACGCGTACTTGTTCTATTTGTTGGGACTGGCGCTTCTTTTTCTTGTGAGTGTTTTCGGAACAAAACATTTTGGTGCCATAAGATGGATTCATATAGGAATTATAAATCTGCAGCCTTCGGAAATTACAAAGCCTTTAATTATTTTGGCAGTAAGCCGCTATCTGTCTGATCATCAGGAAAACAGGCCGCTCAGATTAATTCACTTCCTGTTTGCCACTGCAATTGTAGTACTTCCTGCATTTTTGGTGATAATGGAGCCGGATCTGGGAACGGCTATTATAATGCTTTCCATACTTCTTTTAGTAATCTTTGTGGCCGGAATAGATAAAAGAATATTTTTTGCCATAATTATACTGACGTTTTCTGCAATTCCTATAATATGGAAATTTCTAAAAGGCTATCAGAAAGCGCGAATTATTGAGTTTATCAATCCGGGAAGCGATCCGCTTGGATCAAGCTTTCAGTCCGTTCATTCACAAATTATTATAGGATCGGGGCAGCTATTCGGGCACCCGTTAGGTTCCGTATTTCCATGGTCAAATTTTTTGCCTCAAAGCAGTTCAGATTTTTTCTTCGCATTATTCGCTTATCAATACGGTTTTGCGGGAATCTTAGTTTTAATTGCAATATTTTGGCTTTTGATATCACGCTTTATAAAGCGTGCTCAAAACGCGGAGGATAACTTTTCCCGCTATTTTATAATTGGTTTTACGATAATTTTTAGTATATCACTATTTTTTAATATAGGAATGACTTTGGGACTTGTTCCTGTAGTAGGAGTTACGCTTCCGCTTGCAAGTTACGGAGGTTCGTCTATAATAGCAAATATGATATCAATTGGTATTATTCTATCTAAATGAATGTGATTAAAATAGAAACAAAGAGTAAAAGCGAGTTTACAGATATCACTTCTTTGCTTAAAAGTGAGGTTGCCTCAAAAAATTTAGATTCCGCGGTGCTTTTGGTCTATATTCCGCACACTACTGCCTGCGTCACCATCAACGAAAGCTACGACCCTGATGTTGCCTATGATATTCTTTCCTCAATGCAAAAATTGGTACCTGAAGATTTTCACTACAAACATCGGGAAGGCAATAGTCCTTCACATATAAAATCGGGTCTTTTCGGAAATCAGCTGCTAATACCTATTTCAAACGGACAACTAATGCTTGGAAAATGGCAAGGTGTGTTCTTATGTGAATATGACGGTCCGAGAAGCAGAAAAATATATACGGAGTTTATTAAGACCGTATGAGCAGTTCAAAACCTCCCGATCCTAACCGTCGGCAAGCTGCACTTACCAA
>JAADFJ010000005.1 GCA_013152955.1 Campylobacterota bacterium | reverse complement strand
CGGAATGAAACTTGCAAAAGACATGATAGTGTCGGATTCAAAGATAAGCACGATACTTTTGGTAAGCGGTTATAGAAATTGCGACTTTGTTGATTATAAAAATCCGAAAATGAGGTTTCTTTATAATCTGGGTGCCGGAGGTGCAGCAATGGTTATCAAAAGAGATGCTCCTAACGAAATTCTGGAAACTTCCATAATTACCGATGGCTCATTTGCCGATGATGTTATCGCGCCTATGGGAGGAAGCAGAGAACCCTGTAATTGTGACGGGCTTAAGAATAGGCGGCAGTATTTAGATGTTCCTGATGCTGAATCCATGAGGGAAAGGCTCAATTCCGTTTCGACGGACAACTTTACAGATGTAATAGAAAAATCGATTGCAACAAGCGGATACTATACAAAAGATATAGATTATCTTGCAATACTTCATGTAAAAAGGTCGATGCATAAAACAATTATTAAAAAGATAGGGATTTCAGACAGCAGAACTACATATTTATTTGGAAAACTATGGTCATATCGGTCAAAATGATCAGGTATTGTCAATTTACCTGGGAATTAAAAATGGAAAAATAAAAAAAGGCGATCTGGTTGTCATGGCGGGAGCGGGTATAGGTTATATCTGGGCAGCTACAACTATTCTATGGAAACAGGAGGTTTAAAGGTGAGATTGGATAAAAAAGTAGCGGTTATAACAGGCGCTGCAAGCGGAATAGGATTGGAAACGGCGAATAGATTTATTCGGGAAGGAGCAATCATCGCAGCATGTGATTATAATGAAGATGCGCTTCGGGAAGCCGGAGAAAAACTGGGAAGACAATATCATATATACAAAATGGATGTTGCAGAACATGACGTTGTAAAGAAAATTGTTGACACAATTGTGTCCGATCTGAAAAAGATAGATATTCTCATAAATAATGCAGGAATAACAAAAGATAATTTTCTTGTGAACATGCCGGAAAGCGATTTTGATGCTGTTATAGACGTCAATCTTAAGGGTGTTTACAATACAACAAAGGCCGTTGTACCTTATATGATAGAGAAGGGCGGCGGCGTAATTCTGAATGCATCGTCGGTTGTCGGGATATACGGAAATGCAGGGCAAACAAATTATGCTGCGTCCAAAGCCGGCGTTATCGGTATGACAAAGGCATGGGCAAAGGAGTTCGCAAAATATAAAATACGTGTAAATGCCGTTGCTCCCGGCTTCATAAAAACTCCTATGACAAAAAAGGTTCCTCAAAAGGTTATAGATTATATGAATTCAAAAACTCCGCTCGGCAGGATGGGAGAGCCTGTCGAAATAGCCGATGTATATCTTTTTCTTGCATCGGATGAGGCTTCTTTTGTAACAGGCCAAGTGCTTGGTGTTGATGGCGGATTGGTGATCTAATGCAGACAGCTCCAATGTCAAATATCAGAAGCAATACTTATAAGAAAATAATAAACAGTGCAATTGCTCTTTTTAGAAAAAAAGGCTATCAGGAGGTTTCGATTCTCTCCATCTGTAAAGATGCAGGCATAGGTAATTCCACTTTCTATCAGTATTTTCCAACTAAGGATGCATTGTTGAAAGAGATAGTTGAAAATCTTATTGAATTGATAGGAGATTCAGTCAGTCGTTCGATGAATCATTATTCTTCTATTAAAGTTGAAAAGCTGCAGACATTTCTAAAAGATTTTTTCGATTGCATATACGACAATATAGACAGATATGCGGTTTTCAGGAATGCCGAGTTCCTTAATCCCGATATTTCAATCGAATTTTATGAAAAAATATACAAGATTTTTGAGAATTCGCTGTTTTCTCAAGTCGAAAATGAAATTTGTAAAAAGGCTGTTTTCATATTTGTAATGGGTTCGGCTCGCTTTGTGATAGCGGAATACGGAATATATAAAGGTATAAAGCCGTCAGATGACATCATAAATACAATTGCCGATCTTTTGCACAACGGACTTGATCCCGACAATCATACAATTTCGCAGGATGTTTTTTCGGTGATTGACTCCGTTGAACCGGCGCAGCGTCTGCTTTCCAAAGGCTCCATGACACATCAAAAGCTGCTTGATGCTGCTGAGTATCTATTTGGGAAAAAAGGCTATTCCAAAACCAAGATATCGGATATTGCATATAGAGCGGATGTTGGTTTAGGCACATTCTATATTCATTTTGATTCCAAAATCGAAGCATTAAGAGAACTTGTTGCACGTACATTTGACGGATTAAAATCAAATGTAAGGCGTTATATATCAAGATTTGAAGACAGAAGAGATGCTGAGATTGCCGGATATATCGGCTTTTGTGATTTTTTTAAACGTCATAAAAACATGTACGCAATTGTCAGAGAAACTGAGTTTATAGAACCCGAAACAGCCGATTTTTATTACTCAGGTATATCAAAGTCATATATGCGTCCGTTGAAAAGGGCATTTGAGCGAAATGAATACAGACGACTTGACCCTAAGCCGTTGTCTTATGCGCTGATTGGAATCGGGGATCTTTTGGGACAATATCTGCTTGTCCGGCAGGACTCTGAGATGAGCAAGTGTATTGAATATATGAAACATATATCAAGGCTGCTTATGTGCGGGCTAAACGGATTTGTAGAAAAAGATGAGTTGCGGAGCAGTCAATGCGGAAATTTTAGATGATTATTGTGAAACCGCTGCACAATAAATATAGTCGCAGCTTTAACAGGTTTTTATGCAGATAAACTTCTGAAGAATCAACATGTTAATTTCAAAAAAACAAAATGTGACTTATGCGGAAAATCTCATAAAGCCTGCAGGCAAGCTAAAAAAAGGGCAATCTTCAGGAAATTAGAGTTCTCAATGGCGCTTCTGTTGATTTCAAACGTTTTTGATTGAAAATCGGGACTCTGAGCACTTCCTTTAATTTGCGAATATTACCGATTGTCAACTATAACTATTCTATAGAAAATAGAAAAATCTGTGTTATTATTGATGTATCCTGATAATACATTATTAGGAAAGCGGACATATATTATTACTATGCCTTAAAAAATGGTGGAGGCAATATGGGGATATCAAGAGCTGACGCATTGGAGCTTATGAAAAAATATATCAAGAGTGATTATTTAACAAAACACAGCATGGCATCCGGACTGATTATGGAGCGTCTTGCCGAGCGTTTTAAAGAAAATAAAGATCAATGGTATATAGCGGGCATTCTGCATGATATTGATTACGAATTGGTGAATGAGGATCCAAAGCGGCATGGTCTGGAAGCGGAGCGTATTTTGTCTGAGAACGGAATTGACGAGCGTTATATTGAGGCGATAAAAGCGCATAATGGCGAGAATCTCGGTATTGAAAGAACAACTTTGCTCAGCCATGTGCTTGCAGCATCTGAAACATCTACAGGACTTATTTTTGCAAGTGCACTTATGATGCCTGATAAGAGAATTTCATCTATCAAGGATAAATCGCTTAAAAAGAAGTTTAAATCAAAAAGTTTTGCTGCGAAAGTTAACAGAGATACAATTAAGGAAATAGAAAAGGCCGATATTGAACTTTATGAGTTTTTGTCTATTGCGCTTGAAGTTATGAAGCAGAACGAATCTATTTTGACGGGTAATTTGCATGAGGATTAAAAGAGTGCTGATCAGCGTATCCGATAAGTCGGGACTTGAGAGACTCGTAGAAGTGCTTAATGAATATGGCGTTGAGATAATCTCAACAGGCAATACAGCCAGAATGATAAAAAATGCAGGATATGAAGTTAGAACAGTCTCAGATTATACCGGATTTGCTGAAATTCTAGGCGGCAGGGTCAAGACACTTCATCCGAAAATTTTTGGCGGAATTTTGGCAACCGGAAGCGAAAACGATAAAATTGATATGCTGAAATCCGATATTGTGCCGATTGACATGGTTGTTGTAAATCTTTATCCGTTTGAAAAAATGTGTCAGACTGATGATGAAAAACTTGCAATAGAGAATATCGACATAGGCGGTGTATCTCTTTTGAGGGCTGCTGCAAAAAATTATGAACGAATTACCGTAGTAAATAGTCCGAATCAGTATAACGATTTGATAACTGAGCTTAGGAAAAACAACGGAAAAATTTCTACAGCTGTGAGAAAATCGCTTGCAGTTGATACATTTGCTGTTACGGCATTTTATGATTCGGCGATATTGAACTGGTTTAACAGAGAAAAGCAATTTCCTGAAAAAAGGCTGCTTAGAATTAAAAAGATTAACGACCTTAGATATGGGGAGAATCCTCATCAGACGGCATGTTTTTATAAGGATACGGACTTCCGCGGTCCAGGATTATCCGACCTGGAGATTCTCGGCGGAAAGCAGCTCTCATATAATAATGTTGCTGAGATTGATACCTTGTGGCAAATGATTTCAAATCATGGAAATGAGAATTTTTGCGTAATATTGAAACATGCTAATCCTTGCGGAGCGGCAATTGGTTATTCTATGACAGATGCTTACGAAAAGGCGTTATCGACCGATCCGGTATCTGCGTTCGGAGGGTTGGTCGGATTTAATAAAACCATAGACAGTGCACTTGCCTCAGAGTTAGTCAAGCGATTTTATGAGGTTGTTGCAGCTCCGGATATTTCCGAAAATGCGTTAAAGCTCTTAAAGACAAAAAAGAATTTGAGAATTGTAAGATTTCCTGAAATGTTGAAAACAACTGAAAATTATAACTTCAAACGTGTTAGGGGCGGTTTTCTGGTGAGCGACTTTGATCAAAGTGATGATCGATTTGATGGTTTTAAGGTTGTAACAAAAATTGAACCGGCAGAATCACTCAAAAAAGATATTGCATTCAGCTGGCAGATGGCCAAATATGTAAAATCCAACGCAATTGTTTATGTTAAGAATCAGACATTAATAGGTGTGGGTGCCGGTCAGGTCAGCCGCATTGATTCGGTGAAAATTGCAGCTATGAAAGCCGAGCAAAACGGATTTGATCTCAGAGGTGCCGTTATGGCATCAGACGGATTTTTTCCATTTCCCGATTCAATAGAAGTTGCTGCAGATTATGGAATAGCTGCTATTATAACGCCCGGAGGCTCTATTAGAGATCAACTTGTTGTAGATAAAGCCGATGCACTTGGTATTCCAATGATTTTTACAGGAATAAGACATTTCAGGCATTAAGAAATTATTGATGAGTTTTTTATTTGCCGATGAACGAAAAAGATAGCTGCGATTTTGATGTGCCGCAAAACAAAGAGTTGCGTTTCAAGATCGATTTATCTGTTATGGTTTTTCGGCAATGACGAAAAATGAATAACCGTATGAGATTGTAAAGGGGAAACAATGAATATTCTTATTTTAGGTTCGGGCGGAAGGGAACATGCAATAGCGTGGCAGCTTAAAAGATCTGAATCGGCAAACAATCTGTGGTGTGCTCCCGGTAATGCCGGTACTGCTGCCATAACATCCAATGTTAATATAGATCCGCTGGATTTTGCAGCAATCAAGAATTTTATACAAGATACCGGAATTGATCTGGTTATAGTAGGTCCTGAGGCACCTTTGGCCGCAGGAATTGCGGATTATCTTAATGGGACATGTTTGGTTTTTGGTCCTCAATCTGCCGGAGCAAAAATTGAATCCAGTAAACTGTTTGCCAAACAGTTTATGCAGCGGAACGGAATTTCAACTGCTGAGTTTGTCTTGTTTGATGATTATGAGAAGGCAAGGCGATTTTTGAAGGAAAATAGCGGCAGTTGGGTGATTAAAGCTGATGGTCTTGCGGCAGGGAAGGGTGTTTTTGTAACAAAATCGACAGATGAAGCGGTAGAAGCCCTTGATGCCATCATGATTGAGAAGAGGTTTGGAGATTCAGGCAGCAGAGTGGTAATTGAACAAAAACTTGTAGGGCAGGAGGTTTCTTATATAGTTATGACTGACGGCGATAGTTTTGTGCCTATGCTGGCGTCTCAGGATCACAAGGCTGTTTATGATAATGATAAAGGTCCTAATACGGGAGGAATGGGTGCCTACGCTCCTACTCCTTTGGTAGATAAGATACTTGAGGAACGAATCAAAAAAGAGGTTATCGAAAGAGCGCTTGAAGGATTTCATCGTGAAAACATAGACTACAGAGGTATACTCTATGCAGGTTTGATGATTGTTGACGGCAATCCTTGTTTGCTTGAATTCAACTGCAGATTTGGAGATCCTGAAACACAGCCTCAAATGGCACTTTTTAAAGGCGATCTTGCAGGAATCATGGCGGATGCGGCGCAAGGTAAACTATCTGTCTATAGGGATCTCTGGCTTGATGAATATGCCGTATGTGTTGTTGCCGCTTCCGGAGGATATCCGGGAAGATACCTGAAAGGTAAGCCGATAAGAGGAATCAAAGAAGCTGAGCAAAATGGAGCTGTCGTATTTCATGCCGGAACTGTTTTAAAAGAGGGCGAGACGGTCACAAACGGCGGAAGAGTGCTTGGCGTAACAGCTGCGGCAGATACACTAAAAGATGCAAAAAAAAAGGCATACGATGCGCTTTCTAAGATTGATTTTGATGGAATCTATTATCGGCATGACATAGCAGATAAGGTTTTGGGGATAAGAAAAAATGAAAAATAGTAACGTGACGGTTTCGATAGTTATGGGCAGCAAATCTGATCTTGAACTTATGAAAAAGGCCGGTAACCTGCTTGATAAAATAGATATAGGCTACGAATATTTCATAAGCTCCATACATAGAATGCCGGAGAGAACGATTGAATATATCAAAAAACTTGGTCGGGGTAACATTAAGGTTGTTATAACTGCAGCGGGAATGGCCAACCATCTTTCGGGAATTACCGCCTCTATGACACTGATCCCTGTTATTGCCGTTCCGGTATCTTCAACTCTTGGCGGAGTAGATGCTCTGCTTTCGACGATACAGATGCCTCCCGGAACTCCGGTTGCTGCAGTGTCGGTTGATGGAGCTGTCAATGCCGCACTACTGGCTGCCAGAATTTTGGCTGTTTCAGATGATTCAATCAAAAAAAGACTTATTAAATATATGGAATTGAGAAAAGCTGACTATATAAAAAATTCTGAAATTTTTTAAGATGCCTTGAAAGCGGTTTTAGAAGTAAAAAATCTTTCGGTTTCATTTGGCGAAAATGAGGTGCTGCACGGGTTTTCAATGAATATTGCCAAAGGAGAAGCGCTCAGTTTAATAGGAGAGACCGGATCAGGGAAATCCGTCTTTATAAAATCGATTCTTGGGATAAATTATGGGGCAAAAATTAATGGCGATCTGATTTTTGACGGCAGAAATTTGACTCACGTTGATAGCGAACAAAAAAGAGCATTGAGAAAAGGTCCGATTTCGTATATTCCTCAGGATCCGAATGATGCACTTGATCCTGTTTATAAAATTTCTCATCAAATAAAAGAGATAGCGGGAGATACTGATGTCAGCGGTCTTGTAAAGATATGCGGAGAGGATAACTCCGTTTTAGAGCTCTATCCGCATCAGCTTTCAGGTGGAAGAAAGCAGAGAATACTTATCGCTATGGCACTATCAGGCAATCCTCTGCTTATCCTGGCCGATGAACCTACCACCTCTCTGGATAAACCGCTTAAAAAAAGGATATTGAAACTGCTTTACCGATTAAAAGATGAAAAAGAAACCTCACTGCTTCTGGTTACTCATGATTTTGCGTCACTTGAGGGTTCCGATAAAATAGCTGTTATGTACAATGGCTATCTTATGGAGTACGGAGATTACGGGGTAGTTGAAAACCCGTTTCACCCATATACAAAGCTGCTTGCGGGAGCTGCTTCCTACGACAGAAAAGTCGGGTATAAGATTGCAGATAATGATTCTATGCCGAATGAAGGATGTCCATTATTTTATCGATGTTCTCTGGCTGATAAAAAATGTAGAAGACTGCCTGAGATCAGAAAATTATCAAATAGATTAATAAGGTGTTATTATGCAGCAGATTTTGTATAGATCCATTGAGCCGGAAAGGCCTACTTACTTTATTGGTATAGGCGGCATAGGTATGAGCGGATTAGCTCAGCTGCTTTTTAAAAACGGCTATAAAGTGATGGGTTCGGATATTAAAGAAACCTCTATGACTAAAAAATTACGCAGTTACGGAATGCCTGTTTTTATCGGTCATAATAGCGATCAGGTTCCCCTGAATGCTCAGGTTATCTATTCCTCAGCGATAAAAAAGGGGAATCCCGAACTTGACTATAGCGTTGCCCGGTCGCTGCCGCTTCTTAAGCGGGGGAAGGTACTTTCGCTGGTGATGGAAGGCTACTACGGTATTGCCGTCAGCGGTTCTCATGGAAAAACTACAATAAGCTCGATGATAGCTAAAATTTTGGAAAATTCAGGTCTTTCACCGGTTTCCATAATCGGAGGAATTGTAAACAGTACCGGAACAAATCTGACAGCAGGTGATGGAAAATATCTTGTGGCTGAAGCTGATGAATCTGACGGATCATTTAATTTTTTGAGACCGAAATTGGCTGTTGTCAGTAATATTGATTTTGAACACATAGATTATTATGGTAGTTATGATAATCTGCTTTGTCAGTTCAGGAAATTTTTGACAGAATCGGCCGGCAAGTCTGTTGTTAACTCTGATGATGACGGAATAAAGGCAATTTTATCAAGCAATATGATAAAGGTTGGGCAGAATGGTGATTATAGAATTGAAGACGCACGCCTTTCATTGAAAGGAGCGTCATTTAAGCTTAGATGTAAAGATAACGCATTATTGGAAATAGTGCTTTCGGTTATAGGAATGCATAACATAACAGATGCCTCACTTGCTGCCGCAGCTGCCAAAGAACTTGGTGTGGACAATGAAGTTATTGTAGATTCTTTAAGCAGATTTGATGGAGTAAAGCGCAGAATGATGCGTATTGGTGAGATTAGAGATGTTTTAATTATAGACGATTACGGACATCATCCAACTGAAATTGCCGCTACTCTGAAGGCACTAAAAGTCTATGGCAGGCGAATTGTTGTCTTGTTTCAGCCGCACAGGTTTACAAGAACTAAACTTTTGTTTGATAAGTTTTCAAAAAGTTTTGAGGATGCCGACAGAGTTTATGTAACTGACATTTATGCGGCGAGTGAACAGAAAATCTCCGGTGTTACCGGAAGAGCTTTAGCGGAAAATATCAATCATACCGTGGAATGCAGCTATATTGGGACACTTGCTGAAGCGATATCCAAAATTGTCGATTTTCTGGAGCCGGGCGATTTGCTGCTGACAATGGGTGCCGGTGATATAGGCTTGGCTGCATCGCAAATATTGAACAATCTTAAGAGCGTTGCTATTGATCCGTAAACGATCATCTTGAGTCTCAATTTGAACGTTTGTAATTGACAGAGTTGCCCTATAGAGAACCTCATAAAAAGCCGTGAAACTGCTTATTGTGCGGCGGAATAAAAAAGAGTCTGAATCGATGACTGCTTTATATAGATAGAAAAAGCGAGGCGAGGCATATTCCATATGGGATGTTAAATTAAATCAGCTCGCAGTTCAGCTTGTTGATAAATTGATGTAAAAAGGCTGCCGAAAATTTGAAATGGAGCAAACAAGAGAAAAAGTTATGCATATGAAAAACAAAGACAACTTAAATCTTATAAATGATATTGAATTTATATGAACATTCTGTAATATGGTATTATTCTATCACTACACTAAACCGGCGTGGAGGAGCGAATGGAAAATGTAGATAGCAGCTCAAAGCAGGGAGGCAGACGAGTGCCTCTTGATGTCAGACTGATAAATCCGTTTATTTCCGGCACGAAAGAGGTTTTTGAAGTTATGGCAGGAATACCTGTGAAACGCAAGTCTCTTTCTCTGAAAAAGGATTATAAAATGTTTGGTGAAATTTCAGGTATTATGGGACTGACGGGTGAGGCAGTAGGTTCTATAATCATAAGTTTTCCAAAAAAACTGGCAGACAATGTGGTATCTAAATTTCTCGGTATTGAAAATGTTGAAAGTATAAACGAAGATGATATAAGAGACGGCGTTGGAGAGATTCTCAACATGATTGCAGGCAAAGCCAAAACTTTGCTTGCCAGCACAGAATATTATTTCAAACTCTCGATACCAACCGTTATCATAGGACAGAATTATGAAATATCTCACTCAAAGGACACTCCTTGTATGGTTGTAATATTTGAAGCAACTAATTTGCAATTTGTCCTGCAGGTATCTTTGGCACCTCATAAAAAACAGGAGTAATATTGTGGGAATGAGTGATATAAAGGTTCTAATCGTAGATGGTTCCTCTGCAATGAGAAGAATTATTGGTAAAGTACTCAAAAACATGGGTATAACGGAAATTCTTCAGGCTGCCGATGGTGTTGATGCTATAAGTCTTTTGTCCGATACATCGGTTGATCTTATATTGGCAGATTGGAATATGCCGCGAATGAATGGTTTGCGAATGGTCAAGAAATTAAGAGAAAAGAAAGGAACCGCTTCCATACCCATAATTATGGTTACGACTGAAGCCGAGCGGTCCAGCGTAGTTGAAGCAATAAAGGCCGGCGCAAATAACTATCTGGCGAAACCGTTTACCCCCGATGCGTTAACTAAAAAAATAAAGGAAACGCTTCATCTGTAGATCTGATATTTATTCTAAGCTTCCATATCTCAGGTTCAATAGTTTTTTGTCTGTATATTTATTCAAGAGACCGTTGAGCTTATTGTGCAGTGGTCTCATTGTCGGAAGCGGACAGATATCTCCATGATGATAATATGGAAGATGCGAGCAGAGCTGCTTTCTCCTTAAAACTTGATTTTATCATATATTCTCTTTTACTGTGATCATCGTCACCTATTGGCCCCATTCCATCAACAACTGCAGTTTTCATTTTAGATATAAAATTTGCATCCGAAACACCATAACGATATTCTTCTGTGACTTTAATATGGAGTTTGTCGGATTCTTTTTTAATCAAATTAAAAAGCTGTTTATTTTTTTTGTTCTGTTCCATCGGAGGTCGAAAAGAAAAGAATTTATATTTTGTCTTTGTTCCCTGAGTATTTGAGAAATTGCATATATCCTCTATCTTTCTTATTGTATCATTTTCTTCTTTCTCGGTAGCAAATCTTATATCAACGGAAGCAGCCGCATATTCCGGAACTGTATTGGGACCTACTCCTCCCTTAACCGTTCCTACATTTACAGTCACACCGTCTTCAAAGTTATTCAAGGATTCAAGCGATATAATTTTATCGGCCATTTCTAATATAGCACTCGGTTTGCTGCCTTTAATACGCAGCATGCGAAGCTTTGCCCGTTATCTCAATATTTGCACTTATTTTACCTTTTCTGCCTGTTACTATATCGCCATTCAATCCGCCGCATTCGAGAACGTAGGCAAAGGAGCTTTTCTTTGCGGCATCCATTATAATTTGTTTGGAAGAAGGCGAACCTATCTCCTCATCAGAGTTAAAAATAAAAATTATCGGAATATCATTCAAAACGCCAAGCTTTTTGAGAACTCTTAATGCAAAAATTCCCACAGCAAGACCGCCTTTCATATCTATTACTCCCGGACCATAAATGAAATCTTTATCTTCTTTGCAGCTGTTGAATCCGAGTGCTTCCGGAAATACGGTATCCGTATGTCCGCAAAGCATTATCGGTTTAAATCCGGTATTATTGTTCTTATAAAAAACAAGATTGTTTCCCAGATTATCGTTTTCATGAATCTCAACAGTAAAATCAAGCTGCTCCATCTGATCTTTTACCGTATCTCCCACCAGATCAACACCTTTTTTGTTGTATGTATAGCTGTTAATCAGTACCATTTTTTTTAGGAGGGCGAGCATTTTCTGCTCGTCCTCTTCTATCAGTTTCAAGATCTTGTCCGTTATATTCACTCTTGGAATCTTCGGAATGAAAACCTGTCTTCGCTATATACTTTTGGATCTGCATCAGGATATGACACTTCGGCGCCGCTCCACGGTTTTCTCAATATTATGCTGCCGTTTTCTTTTCTCGCAACATTACTTCTGTGAAGAGGTATTTTGCCTCCAGCCGCCGCTATATATCTTGGTATGGCATCACCTGAAA
>JAADFJ010000004.1 GCA_013152955.1 Campylobacterota bacterium | reverse complement strand
GACAGAACAGCAATATTCTGGTATCAGGTCGATCCGGCTTTGCTTAATTTAACCGGAAGGCCGATCGTGCAATCAGGGGTCATAGATCCTGGAGCCGGAGGACATCTCTTTTTCCCCAGCATTGCCGTAAATAAAGACAATGATGCAGTTATAGGCTTCTCCCGATCCGATGCAGACAGATACGCAGAGGCAGCTTTTGCCTCACGCTCCGCGAACAATACAGCAGGCGCAATAAGTCAAATAACTGTACTTAAACCGGGAGAGGCGAGCTATAGCAAGGGTTTCGGTAATGGAGATATACGCTGGGGTGATTACAGCTCCACTGTGGTTGACCCGGAAGATAACACCACATTCTGGACGATTCAGGAATATGCCGCCACGCCTGCGCCCGGGGGCACTCCGAATGATGACCGGTGGGGGACATGGTGGGGACAAATCACTCCTTCATATACAGTCAACACACCTCCTGTTGCCGATGCAGGATCCGATCAAAATGTCCAAACGGGATCTGTCGTTACACTTGACGGAAGTGCAAGTTATGATATAGACGGAAATCCATTAACCTACCAATGGTCATTCACATCTAAACCTGCCGGAAGTTCTGCAGCACTGACTGATCCGACTGCTGTCAAACCCGCATTCACCGCAGACATAAACGGTAGTTATATCTTGAGCCTTGTAGTTAACGACGGCACCGTAAATAGTGCAGCCGATAGCGTAACCATAACCGCGGCAACAGCTTCAAACAGTCAAAGTTCCTCAGGAGGAGGCGGAGGTGGAGGCGGATGCACAATAAATCCCGATGCAGAATTTGATCCTGCGCTTTTGCTATTGATGCTTTTTGCTATATTGGGGCTTTATGCACATAAAAAAAGAAAAATTTAAACACCTTTTTGATTTACAATTTGCGATAGCTTTTTTGGCTGCTCCATTTTTGTTATTCGTCTATCAGTTTTTTTATTTCGGACAAATTTCGTTTTATCTCATTCCCTTTAAAAGACTGTTAATGTCGGTTATTATCTCCCCGCTTATAGAAGAAATAATATTTAGAGGCTTTATACAGGAATGGCTTTACAGCCATAGGTGGGCAAAAAAGGCCGTTTTCTCCATCAGCCCTGCTAATTTAATAACAAGTTTTATATTTACCGCTTTCCATTTCTTTGCCCATCCTCCTTTAATGGCCGCACTGGTCTTTATTCCTTCTCTTGTTTTCGGTTATTTCAGAGACCGCCATGGAGGTATAACTTCGCCCGTTATCCTCCATTGTTTTTACAATCTTTCTTACTTTAGCCTGTTAATGTAAAAAACATAAATAACGCGAAAGGCTCAATACTTAAGCATACTCTCTATTATAAAAAAGCATTGAAATAATCAAAATAATTATGTAAAATTTGCATATGAGTTAATTGAACCAAAAAAAAGGGGGGATATAAAAATGGATAATATAATTCAAAAGACAGAATCTGCTTACGATTATCAATTATTGATTAAACATCTCTTAAATACACCATTAACAATGTTTCCGGAGAGGGAGATAGTTTACAGGGATATTAAACGTTATACATATAGAGATTTTTACAAAAGAATTCACAAGCTTGCGAACGGCCTTGGGAATAGTTCCGGGATCTACTGTTGGAGTAATGGATTGGGATAGTCACAGATACCTTGAATTGTATTTTGCCGTTCCAATGATGGGAGCTGTACTGCATACTGTCAACGTACGCCTGACACCGAAACAAACACTATATACGATAAATCATGCAAAAGATGATATGCTTATAATCAATAAAGATTTCTTACCTATAATTGATTCTATACAGGAGAATATCAAAACAGTTAAAAGAAAAATATTAATTACAGATGACAATAAAACAGACAGAAAATCTGCATTTGACGCAGAATATGAAACTTTGGTAAATGAATCTGAGGATTATTATGATTTCCCCGATTTGGATGAAAATACAAGAGCAACAACTTTTTATACAAGCGGAACAACCGGCAACCCAAAAGGTGTTTATTTCAGCCACAGACAACTTGTTCTGCATACTATGGGGTTGATAAGCGGTGTGACCACTTATGATACAAACGGCAGAATAGGATCAAACGATGTTTATATGCCGCTTACTCCGATGTTTCATGTTCATGCATGGGGCATACCATATTTCTCTACAGCTCTCGGTTTAAAACAGGTTTATCCCGGCAAATATGAGCCGGCCATGATATTAAGCCTTATAAAAAAGGAGAATATAACATTTTCCCATTGTGTTCCAACTATATTGCAAATGATTTTAACATATCCGGAAGCTGAAAATGTCGATCTTTCTAAATGGAAGGTTGTGATCGGCGGCGCCGCACTTACAAAAAATCTGTGTGGAATGGGTTTAAAAAGAGGCATTGATGTGTATACGGGATACGGTCTGTCTGAAACATGTCCTGTTTTGACGCTTGCACATCTAAAACCTTATATGCACGAATATACGAAAGATCAACAAATTGCCATAAGATGCAAAACTGGTTTGCCTATAATGCTTGTTGATGTCGAGATAATGAATTTGGATGGAAAAATGCTTCCGCACGATGGTAAAAGTGTAGGAGAAATAGTTGTTAGAGCACCATGGCTCACAATGGGATATTTCAAAGAAAAAGAAAAGTCTGAAGAACTATGGCGTGACGGATGGATGCATACGGGAGATGCGGGGTATATAGATCAAGAGGGATATTTACAAATAACGGATAGAATAAAAGATGTTGTAAAAAGCGGCGGTGAATGGATATCCACGCTCCAGCTTGAAGATATTTTAACCGGTCATGAAAGTGTGAACGAGGCCATGGTTATAGGCATTCCGGACGAAAAGTGGGGTGAAAGACCACTTGCCGTTGTAGTATTGAAAGATCAATATAAGAATAAGATTACCCAGAATAACCTGAAAGATTTTTTTATAAAATTTGTAGAAGACGGAACTATATCAAAATGGGCTATACCGGATAAAATAGAAATCGTCGATTCGCTGCCTAAAACAAGCACGGGAAAGTTAGATAAGAAAGCTATAAAAGATAAACACA
>JAADFJ010000003.1 GCA_013152955.1 Campylobacterota bacterium | reverse complement strand
AATAAGGAGTTTTTTAGATTTTTTAATGTAGTTAAGAAAAAAACAGTTTCTCTTTTTACTGAAATTTATGCTTGGTACGCAAAGTCAGTTTTGTAACTGTTTTGTGCTCCATCCTCCACCCAAAGCCTTATATAACAGTATTTCATTGGCTATCACTTCTTCATTTGATTTAACCAGATTAAGCTTAGCATTCAAAAATTTTATTTGCGCATCAAGCAGTTCGGGACGACTCGAATATCCATACTCAAACCGCTTCTGAGACAATACCCATACCTTTTTTAACGATGCAGTCAGCTTTTGCCGCATTTTCAACTTTTCTCTTGAAATTTTGAGTTTATTTAATGCGTTATATACCTCTTTGAATGCGTTCCTGACCGTCTTTTCATAGCTAATAAGCGCTGCACCTTTTTCAGCTTCAGATATTTTTATATTCGATTTAATTCTGCCGAAATCGAAAACAGGTATGTTCACAAGTTTTCCTATCTGCCAGATTTCTGTTGATGAATCTATCAGATCACTCAATATTTTACTCTGATATCCGAACGATCCTGTTAGGGAAATATTAGGGAAATATGCTGCTTTTGCGGCACCCACCATCGCATTTTTTGCCCTTAGATTCTCCTCGGCCGACTTTATGTCCGGTCTGTTTTCGAGCAAAGCCGAAGGTAGTCCGACCGGAACTTCTGCGGGTTTCGGCAGTCTCTTATTCAGCATAATTTCTGCCTCAAAAATTTCTTTCGGGGTTTTTCCGAGAAGCATTGATAGTGCGCTTGCCAGCAGAGTTTTTTGCTGTTTTATCGATTCGACCAATAGTTTGGAATTTTCATATTGGGCTTTTGTCTGATACACAGCCATCTTATTTATATCGCCGTATTTATATTGATTTTTTCTATATTCATAAATTTGCCTGAAAGATTCGGCGGCTGTTTCCGTGATCCTGATTTGATTATCTACAGAGACAAGATTGAAATATATACTTGCAACATCTGAAATTAAAGTCAGTTTCACGGCCGCTCTATTGGCTTGAGCTGCCAAAACTGATGAGATTTCAGCTGTCTTTCGGCTTTTCAGCTTTCCCCAAAGGTCAAGTTCATATCCAATAGATGGAGAAATTGTAAAACTGTTAAAGATCGCTCCGCCGCCAAAAACTTTATTGCTGCTTTTTTGTCTATATCCTGATGCGGCAGCATTGATGACCGGATATAAATCAGCTCTGCTTAATTCCAGATATGAAGAAGCTTCATTTACTCTTATTACCGCCAGTTTAAGATCGTCATTATTTTTGAGCGCCTCAGCTATAAGTTTATTCAGGTTGCTATCATCAAAATTTTTCCACCAGTTTATGCTGATTTCACCATTTTTATTGACAGCAGTATATGTTGAAGGCAAATCTGTTTTTGGAATAACGAGTTTTGGAGCCATAGAGCAGCCCGCAAACATCAAAACCGTGCCGGCTGCGATGATCGCATATCTAATTTTCATCATCTTTTACCTGCGCCTGAAAATTTTTCTTTTATCCGCATTATAAGATAGTAAAACAGTGGTATGAAAAATATGCCGATCAATGTTACAAAAAGATCGCCTCCAACCACTGTTGTGCCTATTATGCGGCGACTGTTTGCTCCTGCACCGGCACTGAACGCCAAAGGCAAAGTCGCTGCAACAAAGGCAAACGATGTCATAACAATAGGCCTGAATCTGATTCTCGCTCCCTCAATAGTTGCGTCGATCAGTTTATATCCCGCCTTAAGTCTTTGCTGTGCAAACTGAACCATTAAAATAGCATTTTTAGCTGAAAGGCCCACAAGTGTTATAATACCCACCTGAAAATAGATATCGTTTTCGAACCCTCTAAGCCAAACTGCCAGCGCTGCACCAAAAAGCGCAAACGGAACAGATAATATAACTGCGAAAGGAATACTCCAACTCTCATACAAAGCCGCCAAAATTAAAAATACAAAAACCAAGGCATATATAAATGATTTATTCCCTGCGTTGGATAACTTATTTTCCTGATACGATGTTCCTGTCCAGGCAGTCGTATAACCTGCAGGCAAAACCTCTTTTGCAACCTCTTGGATAGCCCTCATAGCATCTCCGGATGAATATCCAAATCGAGGCTGCCCTGTTATCTCAGTCGATTGAAATCCATTAAATCTTTGCACGATACTTGGCCCTATAATCCTTTTGAGACTTACAAGTGAACTTATGGGAATCAAGTCGCCATTTGTCGATCTCACAAATACATCATTATAATCTTTTATATTTTTCCTGAAATTTCCCTCTGATTGAATATTTACATGATATACTCTGCCGTATAAGTTAAAATCGTTGGCATAAGCGGTTCCGAACGTTGCCTGAAGTGTTGTAAATATATTGGCGATAGGAACGTCAAGCGATTTTGCCTTTTCTCTATCAACAGCTATGCGATATTGCGGCACGTTTGTATTAAGTGTCGATCTTACCATCATAAGTTCCGGTCTTTGATTTGCTTTTCTTACTATTTCCTGTGCATATTTATTCAACAGGCGTATATCCGAACCCGTTCTGTCCTGAACATACATCTCAAATCCGCCTGTTATACTCATACCCATAATAGGCGGGGGGTTCAAAGCTATTACATACGCTTTTTTATACTGCGAAAACCGGCCCATAAGTCTTCTTACAATCTCTTGAGAGCTTTCTTTTCTTTTTGACCAGTCTTTTAAATGGACAAAGCCGGTTCCGGCGTCCGTTTTGTAGGCGAAAGTAAACAAATCAAGTCCTGCCATAGATCCGACCGTTGTTATATTGGGGTTGTTCAGCAACATCGTATTAATATCTTTCTGAACTTTTACGGTTCTGCTCAACGATGCTCCGGGCATTAAATAATCAATAACTATAATAGCGCCCTTGTCTTCAGACGGTACCAAACCGGTTGGAAGTTTATTTATGACAAAATTTGCCGCAATAAGCATAATTATGAATAAAACTGTACTAAAAGCACTGAATCTAATAGTGCGTCTAACGCCTTTTGTAAAGCTTTTTGTTATGTTATAAAACAAGATATTGAATTTTCTTGTAAGCCAGAATTGCCTCTTTCTTTCTTTCTTTAAAAATACGGCACACATTGCCGGCGTAAGTGTTAAAGCTACAATGCCGGAGATAATGACAGATGTTGCAATAGTTAAAGCAAACTGCTGATACATTTTCCCGCTGAAGCCGCCTATGAACGATGCGGGAATAAAAACAGCTGAGAGCACCAGCACAATGGCAACAATGGGCCTCGTAATTTCGCTCATAGCTCTGATAACGGCATCTTTAACGCTAAGATTTTCTGTATTTGTGTTCAAAATTCGATCAACATTTTCTATGACAACTATGGCATCATCCACAACAAGTCCTATTGCCAGAATCAAACCGAAAAGCGTCAAGAAATTGATGGAAAAGCCTGCAGCATAAAATCCTGCGAAGGTGCCTATTATGGATACGGGGATAGCAAGCACCGGTATAATAGTAGCTCTTATCGTCCCTAAAAAAAGATAAATAACAATGATAACAAGGAAGATTGCAAACAGGAAAGTATATATAACCTCTTTGATTGATTCGCGTACAAATTTTGTAGTATCGTAAACATTGTGATACTTAAGATCGGAAGGAAATCGTTTTGATAAATCTTTCATGGTGCTGTCCACAGATTTTGAAACGCTTAGAGCGTTTGCACCAGGAGATAAAAAAATTCCTACAAATACGGATGGATGATTATTGAAGCTGCCTTCAAGGTAATATCGTTCAGATCCCAGCTCCACCCTTGCGACATTTTTGAGCTTTAATGCAGAACCGTCGCTATTCGATCTTATAATGATGTTTTGAAACTCTTTAACCGTTTTTAATCGTCCTCTCGTTGTAACCGTGTATGTGTATGTTTGCTTATTTTTTATCGGCTCCTGCCCGATTCGACCTGCCGCAAATTGATCATTTTGGCTTCTTATGGCATTTATAACATCAGTTGCGGCCAATCCATAATAAGCTAGCTTGTCCGGCTTCAGCCATACTCTCATTGAGTAATTCTGATTTCCGAATATTATGGCTTCACCGATACCGGGAATTCTTTTTAAATTACCCAACACATTTATAAGCACATAGTTTGCAATATAGAGAGTACTGTGCTTGCTTTTTTTAGAGGTAAAAGCAAAAACTTTTAAAATATCGGGGGACCTTTCTCTAACGCTGATACCCTGCCTTCTGACAGTTTCAGGCAACCTGCTTAGAGCCGTCTGTACCCTGTTATTAACATCAACCTTTGCTACAGCCGGATCTGTACCGATCTTAAACGAAACGCTCAAGGTCAATACTCCGCTTGGAGATGCCGTTGATTTCATATATATCATATTTTTAACGCCGTTTATTGCTTCTTCAAGCGGCGCTGCAACTGTTTTAGACAGCGTTTGGGCATCTGCGCCCGGATATATGGCCTGCACACTAATTTGAGGCGGAACGATACTTGGATATTCCTGAATAGGCAATCCTTTAATTGCAATAAGCCCCATCAGAACAATAATTATGGATATTACCGTTGCAAATATGGGCCTGTTTATAAAAAATTTAGAAAACATTATTATTGTCTCTTGGCATTAATAGTTTTATCTATTTTTACAGATGTTCCCGGCCTAATTCTAAAAAAATTATCGACAATCACCAAATCGCCCTCTTTTAAGCCGCTTTCAATAATATAATATTGCCCGGATGTTTCACCAAGTTTTACAGGTCTTATTTGAGCTTTTCCTTTATCTGCCACAAACACCATAGTACCCAGCGGGTTTTGCAAAACAGCTTTTTGCGGTATCATAATGGCATCTTTTCTAAAAAACCCATGCAGCAGAATTCTTACAAATTCTCCGGGCATTAAATATCTGCTCGGATTCTGAAATATCGCCCTCGCTTTAACGGTTGATGTTCCGGGATCTATATCTGCATCTACAAAATTAACAAATCCCTCTTTATTGTACTGTTTGCCGTTTATCTTAATAACAGCTTTGATTTTGCCGTCTGTCGCTTTTTCCCATCTTCCGTTTTTGATATAATATTTTTCTCTAATAATATTTATGTCGGGAATTGAGAACTCGGCATATATAGGATTAACTTTAGTTATTCCGACAAGCGGCGTTCCATTTGTTACTAAACTACCCACATCCGCAGATTTCAAGCCTGCAATACCGTTGATAGTTGCTCTGACATCAGTGTAGCTAAGCTTGATCGTTGCTATTTTTAGCGTTGCTTCGGCGTTTATAATCCCGGCTTTAGCAATTTCATACGCCGACAGCGACGCATCTCTTTGAAGCTGACTTGCAGTATTATCCGCATACATTGCTTTAATCCGATTCCAATCCCTTGCTGCTTTATTGAACCGGGCTTTGGCCATCTGAAGTTGAGCCCTTGCTCCATCTACTGCAGCCTGATAGCTGCCGGGTTCTATCTTGTATAGCAGGTCGCCCTTTCTGACAAATTTTCCCTCTGTATAAAATTTTTTTATCAATATGCCTGTCACCCTCGCTACGATCTGAATCTTTTGTGTACTTTTGAGTCTTGCAGGATATTCCAATATAACAGGAACATTAGACGGCTTTGAAACCCGATAAACATCCACGGCTACAATTCGGCCGCCCGGCATCGTTCTGGTTTTTGCCAAAGCACCGGCAAGCGGAATATTCAGGCTGATTAACAGTATAACGGCAGTTTTATATAAAATTTTCATCCTTGCTCCTTTTGCGACAAATTTTTGGATGCATTCAGCATAACATTGAGCACCCTAAGAAAAGCTTCTTCATCTTTGTCGTTTATTCTGTCTTTTATGATTTTGTTGTATCTAATTACAATAGGTATAGCTTGGGAGAGAATCTGCCTGCCGCTTTCATTTATCTCAATCAGATACATTCGCCTGTCATCAGCAGATCTTTTTTTGGATATGAGTTTTTTCTTCTCAAGCAGATCTATAGCCCTCGCTATGGTTGTTTTATCCTTTAAGATAATTTTTGCTATCTGGTTTTGCGACAAATTTGCATGCTCCTGGATAATTTTCATTATTGCAAACTGCTCTCCCGTAATCTCAAGAGACTTCAGGTATTTGTTGAACTGATATCTGATGACGTTTGTAACCTTGTTGAGATGATAGCTTAATGAATCTCCAAATCTGTAATCCATCACCAATTCTCCTTTTCAAAATAGTAGTATATACAAGTATAATCTGAAGTCAAATAACAAAAAGCAATAGTTGTGATTTGAGCATGAATTGCTGCAGCTGTGTTTAGTGCGTAATATCAGTTAATAAATGTAAAATCTTTTTTGCAATAAAGAACAGCACTATAATTGATGCCGCAATCCAAACACTATAGATTGGTGAACTGGAAAACGCCGAAGCTGTTTTTCCCAGAAAAAATCCTATCGCACCGACAGCCATCGCCCATACCATGCAGTTGACGAACTGAGCAACAGCAAACCAGGAAAATTTAATTTCAGATATTCCAAAGCTGATCGCTCCAATTATTCTGACACCGTAAAGATATTGAAGTATAATAACTGCTTTAGTTTTGTTCTGTTCAATATAGCCATTAAGCATGGTAATCTTTTCAGAAAATCCATATCTCAGTGAAAGTTTCCATACCGTCTTTTTTCCTATACTTCTGCCTACAATAAACCACACAATATGACCCAGCCATGCGCCGGCTGCGGCTGCCGCCCAAACATACATTGGATGCAGCAACTGCCGACTGGCCATAGCTCCGGCGATAACAAGTACCGATTCGCCCTCTAAAAATGTGCCTGCAAAAACTGCAATTATGCCATACTCAGATACGATTTTCTGTAGAAAATCTACGCTCAATGAAACAATTATTTATAAGACTCCACGTATTCAACAATCTTATCGGCAACTGTTTTTACCGTATTTTTGAACTTCTCGACATCAGGTTCAAGCAGCGTTATTCTAAAACCTTGAAGCTGAGTAAAAAATGCGGTAAGCGGTATAACACAGATACCTGTCGAAGCAAGCAGGTAATAAACAAACCGCTTGTCATGCTCACAATTATCATCAAGTATATTTTTTACAAAATCGTCAATATTTTTGTTTTTTATAGGCAGTATCTGCTTATTGTTCAGCACCGATTCATTAAAAACAACACTGACATAGAACGCACCGTCGGTTCTGTTTACAATTGTGTAAGGCACATTTTTGAATACATTGTAAGCTATGTTCGAAAGTTTTTCGTAATGCTTTTTTCTCTTCTCCAGGTGCTTTTTATAATTTGGATTTGTTATTATAAGCGGCACTGCAATCTGAGGAAGCGTCGTTGAACAAACCTCAGCCATCTTCTGATTCAGGATTGCATTTATATATCGCTTGAATGACCTGTCCTTGTCTATGTTGTAGATTTCCATCCATCCGCATCTGGCTCCGGGCCATGGAAATTCTTTAGAGACGCCCTGAAGGCTCATTCCCGGAACATCTCCAATCAGATCGGCAAGCATGACGGTCTTTTTTCCATTGTAGATAATTTTTCGGTAAATCTCATCAAATATAAGAAACAGGTCGTATTTTTTTGCAATAGCCACAATTTCTTTTAATGTTGTCTCATCATAAACAAATCCCGTAGGATTATCCGGATTGATTACCAATATTCCTACGATTGCATTATGGCTTTTTACCTTCCGCTCCAGCTCCTTTAAGTCGGGTGCCCAATTATTGTACGGGTTCATCCTGTATGAATTCGGTGGGAACGATGCATGCAGAACCTCAGCCAGCAGATGGGTTGAATATGTCGGTTCAGGCATAATAATTCTTGCATCAACTCTCAAGGCGCTGTATGATCTTGCAATTGCATCCCCAATACCATTAAAAAATATAACATCATCTTTTGTTATTTGAGCTCCGCCCCTTTCGTTATTCTCTTTTACCAAAAACTCTATTGCTTCGTCGTTGCCTTGTGTCGGAGAATATGCGTACGAATTATCGTCGCGGGCAACATCCGCTATGATATCCTTCATCCAGTCAGGAATCTTTTCTCCCTTTGCAATAGGATCTCCTATGTTTTCCCAGATTATCTGAGTACCGTCCTCTTTTAATTTATTTGCGACAGAAACGATATTTCTTATTTCATAAGTAAGACCGTTGCCGCTTTTTGCTACATCAAAACGCATAATCGCTCCTTTTTTTGTTCTCTTTCTAATACTGCTGCAAAACAGTATAATAGCTAAGTAATACCATCATTTCAATTATAATTTTTTTGATTTAAGTGGCTTGCAATACAACTTTTATCTTTGTGCCCTTTTTAAGCTCACTTGCAACATAGATCTTACCGTTCATTCCCTCAATAAATTTTTTTGTAATTGTAAGCCCAAGGCCCGATCCATAACGATATTTGTGTTTACCACGCTCTGTTCGGTAAAATTTATTAAAAATTTTATCTATTTCATCCGGTGCAATCCCGATACCTTGATCACTTATTTCAACGACAACCGTATTTTGAATTTTATAACTTTCCACACGTATCTCTTTGCCTGCCGGCGAAAACTTGATTGCATTTAAAATAATATTTTGAAGACAAACAGCTAATTTATCTTTATCGGCAACCGCTTTTAGTTCTTTGTCACTATCAAATATTAAAGTTATTCCAGAATGTTTTGCAAATGGTGCCAACTCATCAACAACCTCCCGCAAAATAGAGTTTATCTCTTGTTCCTGCGGATAAATTTTGAGAATGCCGTCCTCTATTTTTTCAATCTCCAGAAGATTGTCAAAGAGTGCCTTCAAACTTTTGGCATTATTTTTTATCGCTTCAACAATTTCCGTATTTTCGGTTTTATCGAGTTTTGTTTCAATAGTTTCCGCTCCCAATATTATTACAGCAAGCGGTGTTCTGATGTCGTGTGCCAATGCAGAATAAAGCTCGCTTTTTCTCTCGGCAATTTTACTCAATTTTTCATTTGCAGCGTTCAATCTTTTAGTTGCGTTTTTAATTCTTTTCTGAAGTACTGTTTGAGAAAGAGATATTTTTTTGCTCATATTTGTAAATGTTTTCGCAAGATTACCCAATTCATCATTGTTTTGAATCTGTATGTCAATGTCATAATTCCCTTGCGAGATTTTTGATGCCGCTCCGTCCAGTCTTTTGACAGGTATAAGCACCAGTCTTGTTATGAGCAATTTCATGAGCATCAGAAGCAAAAGGCCTGCTGCAGCAATCAAGCCAAGTAATATTTTTTTGTTTTTTGAGATTGAACCGTAGATTGGCGACAACGGCACAGAAATACTTATTCCTCCTCTGATATCATATATATGATATCCTTGAGATGCATGACAGTTTCTGCAGGTTTTATTGATAAAAATGGGTGCCATATATCGGTATATCTTCCCTTTTTTCGTATCAACAATTTCATACACTTCCTTTTTACCTCTCTTAAACTGTTTCATTGCCGCTTTCTCAAACTCATCAAGTGCATTAGAGGGATTGACCGACCGGTCGCTTGTTATATGAAATTGTATATCCGAAAGTTGTCTTGCATAGTTGGAAAGTTCTTCGGCGGCAATAGCTGCAACCGGCTTTATTTTATTCTTTCTCTCGGCCATCCATTGTCTTGTGAGTACTATCATCTTGAACGCGGTTCGTGCCCGGCAATAAGCGGCATCTAAAATTAACCTGTTTTCTCTCGCCTCAAGCAAAAAATAGGCTGCAACAAAAATTATGAGAACAGCAGATATAAAAGGAAATGCAATCTTTTTATGAAGGTTTAATTTAAATAACGATTTTATATCCAACGCCTGGTACTGTTTTTATACATAAAGGGTTGCCGGGATTATCCTCTATTTTTTTCCTGATATGCTGTATATGAACATCCAACACCCTTGACCAGTTATAGAGAGTGTCTTTACCCCATACTTCAGAAATTATCTCCTCTCTTCTGCGCACTTTCTCTTTATGTTTCACAAGATATGACAAAATCTCCCATTCTTTTGGAGTTAAATGAATGGCTTTATTGTCTTTTTTAATACTTCGTTCATCTAAATCTATAAATATAGACTTTCCGAAATGGGTTGTTTGCTGCTTCAGACGCCTGAGATTGGCTCTAATTCTGCTTGCAAGCTCTATGATGGAAAACGGTTTCGCTATGTAATCATCAGCACCGGAATCAAGTCCTGTTATCTTGTCTTCTACTTTGTCCTTTGCAGAGATCATTATTATCGGCATGGTATATTCCGCCCGTATCTTTTTGCAGAGCAGCCTTCCGTCAACATCAGGAAGCATCACATCAAGAAGTACAATATCTACCCTGTTTTGATTCAAAGATGACAGCGCAGTTTTTCCGTTCTCTGCGGTAATGGTCATATATCCCTCAAGATTGAGCGATTCCTTGATCATCATCAGCATATCTTCATTGTCATCTACTATAAGCACCGTTTTTCTCATTGTATTCATCCGGTCTTTACAAAATTTACAAAAGTTTAACATAAAGTTTATAGCATTTCAAGTAAGTTACTATTAATATAATTTAAAGATTAGTAGAAGAAAAAAGGGATTTTGCGGCTGCATTAGGTAAACGAAAAGTAAACGGGTGACAAAAGATCAGATGTCCATGTCCCGATGATAAAGAGAATCGATATCATATAATTTTACTTTAACAGGTAGAGGATTTCCTTCAAGTTTAGGGGATAAGCCAAACGGTTTATCCCCTAATCCTCTAAAAAAGTTTGATTGCTGAAAAAAAGGAGGACATTCAATCTCTCGATTGGCGCTCATTAAAAAGAAAAACAGACGGGAAATTTTACAATTCGTATTTGCGGCAAACGAAAGAAGCATCTTAATTACTCAAATTCTTATGCAAAATTCTTTACAGATTAAGGATAAAGAAAATACTTCAGCGATGATTGCAAATCAAGATAATTCAGCAAAAAGCCGAGATTGCATGTTCTTTATGATAACTGAAAA
>JAADFJ010000002.1 GCA_013152955.1 Campylobacterota bacterium | reverse complement strand
TATACTCCGGGTTCTATTGTAAAAACCATATTCGGTTCTATTATCTGTTTGCTTGACGGGCCGATCCAGGGAAGTTCGTGAATTGCCAATCCTACTCCATGACCTGTGCCGTGAATAAAATATTTTGCCAGATCTTCCTTTTTCAGCCGTTTTCTTGCGAATTCATCTATTTTTGAGGCCTCTATACCTTCGCGCACAGCTTCGATCGCATCATATTGGGCAAGAAAAACCGCGTTGTATATACGTCTTGTTCTGCTGTCGGCTTTACCTACAATAAATGTATAGGTTTGATCTGCATGATAGCCTTCAACTGTTGCTCCGAAATCGATCAGCACAACATCATCATCGGCAATTTTCATATCAGACGGTACGGCATGAGGATTGTATGCATTTTTTTTTGCGGCAACTATGGTTGGAAACGACAATCCGTCCGACCCTTTTTTTCTCATCTGATATTCCAGTTCGCAGGCAAGCTCTTTTTCGGTTATTCCAGGTTTTATATATGGAAAAACTGCCATTATTGCATTTCTATTGATTATTGCTGCCTTTTTTATTTTTTTAATTTCATATTCATCTTTAATCATTCGTATTTTTTCGGACAGGTACGGTTGTTCTGCAAGTTTAATATTGTTTCCTTTGATCTTCTTGATGATCGCACAGTCCATCTGTTCGGGTTGATATGAAATGGTTTGCACCTTCTTTTCACTGATAATCTGCTTTAGCTCTACGGAAAAATCGTTCGATTCAATTATACGGGCAATTTGCTTATCAATAGATTTAAATGCAGGATAGCTTAGTTGATTAGCTATTATATAAACGGTTTTATCTATTATCAACAATATTCCGGAGCCGGAAGCATCCGTTAAATACCTGATTGTCTCATTGCTGTTGCTAATATAAAGGTCTGAGTCTATTAGTTTCAGAAATCGATCTTTTCGTAATATCAGACGTTCTTTCATTTGAACATAAAATTGGCCATGTCGCCATCGGCCATTATGTAATCTTTTCCGACAATATTCATTAAACCTTTTTCCTTTATTATCTGTTCATTTTTATAATGAATAAAATCATCAAACTTTATTATCTGCGCCTTTATAAAACCTTTTTCAATGTCGCTGTGTATCTGCCCCGCTGCCTCTTTTGCGGTTGATCCTCTTTTTATTGTCCATCCCCTGGCTTCTTTAGGTCCGGCAGTATAGAATGTTATAAGATCAAGAGTCTCATAGCTGATCTTTATCAATCTGTCGAGTGCCGGTTCTGTCATTCCGAGCTCATCAAAAAAAAGCTGTTTTTCGTCGTTTTCCATCTCTGCAAGTTCCGATTCTATCTTTCCTGAAAGAAGAACAGGCTTTGCTCCCTCTTTCTTTAATGATTGCTTTATGGCATTAATATCTTCAGTTTCGATAAAATTATCGTCAACATTTATGACATAAATTATCGGTTTAGCTGAAAGCAGAAATAGTTCTTTTGACAGATTCAATAAATTTTCGTTTGCGCTTCGCAGCGATTTTGACTGTTCAAGCATGTTTTTTATTTCATTTAACAGCAAAAGGCGCTCTTTTGTCTCTTTATTGCCTGCTTTTATCATTTTTTCTGTTTTAATAATCTGCTTTTCAACCGTATTTAGATCGGCAAGCATCAATTCCGTATCTATAATCTCTTTATCGCGCAGCAGATCAACAGTTCCATAACTGTGCACTACATCCGGATCGCTGAATGCTCTCAACACATGAATTATCGCATTGACTTCTCTGATATGACTCAGGAACTGGTTTCCAAGCCCCTCCCCGCTTGACGCACCTTTGACGAGACCTGCTATATCAACAAATTGAACAACCGGATGTGTAATCTTTGCCGGTTTTACAATCTCAGCCAGCTGATCAACCCTTTTATCGGGTACCTTTGCTATACCTATGTTTGGTTCTATTGTGCAAAACGGATAATTTGCAATCTCGGCTTCTGCATTAGACAAAGCATTAAAGATGGTTGATTTTCCGACATTCGGCAAACCGACGATACCGCATTTCACAGACATCAGCGTTCTATCAGGTTTTGTCTTTCAGGACCTGTAGCAATCAGACTTATGTTTGTTTTCAGCTTATCTTCAATATATTTAATATATTTTTTTGCCTGAACAGGAAGGGCGTCAAACTGCTTTATATCCCTTATATTGTCATTCCATCCTTCGAATATTTTGTAAATCGGTTTTGCTTTCGCAAGAATGTTAATCTGTGAAGGAAATTTATCGATCCTTTTGCCTTCTATCTCATACCCTGTGCACACGGAAACACTTTCAAGTCCGCTCAGAACATCCAGTTTTGTCAGTGCGATATCTGAAAATCCGTTTATCATGCAGCTGTATTTTGCCCCCACGAGATCAAAAAATCCGCATCTTCGCGGTCTTCCCGTTGTCGCTCCGAATTCGTAACCCTTTTGACGCAGAAATTCTCCGGTATTACCGTTTTGTTCTGTAGGAAACGGCCCCTCCCCTACCCTTGTGCAGTATGCCTTGAATATTCCAATAGTTTTATCCAGCAGAAAAGGATTAAATCCCGAGCCGGTAAACAGACCTCCTATCGATGAATTTGATGAGGTTACATAAGGATATGTACCAAAATCAACATCAAGCAATGTTGCCTGAGCTCCTTCAAGCAGAAAAGATAATCCGTTTTTAACAAACCTGTTTATCAGAAAAACAGTATCTGCCGTATAAGGCTTTATCATATCGGCATAAGCCGCCAGATCGCCTGCTATTTCGTAGTATGAAAATGGAATGGCATTATAAAGCTTACCGTAAAGTTCATTAGCTTTACCAACACCAGCTTCTAATTTTTCCTTAAGAACGTCCTTATCATACAAATCGGCAACTCTTATACCTACTCTGGCAATTTTATCCATATATGTAGGGCCGATTCCTCTTCCGGTTGTACCTATCTTTTTTTTACCGGAAATTTTTTCGCTTTGCCGGTCAACATATTTGTGAAATGGAAGTGTAATATGAGCTCTGTTGCTTATAAAAAGTCTGCCGGTTGTTTTGATACCGTTTTCATTCAAAATTTTTATCTCATCCATTAATTCCGGCAGGTCTAAAACCATTCCGTTTCCTATAATTGCTTTTACGTTTTTATGAATTATGCCTGATGGAATGAGATGAAAGATATATTTTTTGTCATTAACAATTACAGTGTGTCCGGCATTTGCGCCGCCCTGAGAACGCACAACAACATCTATATTTTTTGCAATATAATCGACTATCTTGCCTTTGCCTTCATCGCCCCATTGGCCGCCTATGACTGCAATATTTTTCATATCTCCTCCAAATCATGAGATATAGTCAGATTTTTTATGGTCATAAAAAGATTATCCAGATTGATGGCAACTCCTATGGCGTCCATCGGTTTTCCGAACATTTTCATTAGAGTTCTGTATTCCCCTCCGCTGGCAATCTCCTTTCCGTCTTTACTGTAAAAAGAGAATGTGAGGCCGTCATGATAAAAAAATCTTCCTATGTCTGCACCGTCAAAAATAATATCGGATTTCTTAAATTTATCGGAAAGCAGATCAAAAACCGTCCTCAACTCTTTTGCTTCCGGCTTAGTCAGCGTCGGCAGGTTTTCTATATTTTTGATGGTTGATCTGTCATATATATCGAGAGATTTACTTACAAGATTATAATCATTTTCCGTTAGAATTTTTTTTAAGGTCAGCTTATCCCTTGATGCTACCGCCTTTACCGCTTCAGATTTTCCGCTGTGCAAATCGTTTATGATGCGTCTTATCGCCGCTCCATTTCCAATTGATATCAATTTTATCGGAATAGAAAGCATTGATGCTATTTTTTTTATAAAATTGAAAATATCTGACGGATCGTTAGATCCGAAAAACTCAGCGCCTACCTGTTTTTGCTCACGTGATTTACCTGTATGATTTGTCTGATCTCTGAATACTTTTCCCGAATATGAGAGTTTAAGCGGAAATTTCATATCAGGTAAAGTTGCCACCAGTTTTGCTACCTGAAGAGTTATATCAGGTCTTATAAGTATGGTTCTTCCGGTGAATCGATCCGTAAGTTTGTACGACTGTTCAAAAATTGAAGACGGCAGTACTTTTTCTATCTGATCGGCATAAAGAAACACCGACGTGGCTATTTCTTGATATCCGTATTCCTCAATGATTTCAATGAGCTTGTTTTCGAGCTTACGTCTTTGAGCGGCAAAAGGCGCAAGCAAAAATGCTCCGCCTTCAGGAAACGAAGGTCTTCTCATCTGTATCTTATTGATGTTTTATCGTATATCATATTTACCTATTGTCCGGATTTTTACGCTTTGTAAATCTCAAGAAACTTTTCTACCGGATCAGTTTCAATTTTAAAATAGTTTGAGCAGACCAGTTTAAAAATTCCTAAAAATCCTATCATATCCACTATATCGAAATAACCCATATGCGCAATTCGTATAATCGATCCCTTTAAATCACCCTGCCCTCCTGCAGTCAATATTCCAAATTTGCTGAGCAGATCGGATCTTATCTTTTCAAAATCTGTGTTCCGCTTCGTTATAACGGTTAAAGTATCGGAGGGATCTTTGGGAAATATTGAAAAGCCCATCTCTATAAGAGCGGCTCTTGTTGCTTTCGACAACAATTTGTGTCTTTTATAAAGATTATCCAAACCCTCTTCAAAAATTTTGTCCAATGAACTTTTCAGCGCGACTATGAGAGCAGTTGCGGGCGTATAGAGGGTTGATCCGTTCTTCTGCTTTTTCAATTCATCGACGATATTAAAATAAAAATGAGGTAAATTTGAAAATCTCGCTTTCTTTAATGCTTTATCATTTACTGTGATAAACGATAGTCCGGGAGGAATCATTAAGCCTTTTTGAGATCCCCATATAAGCATGTCTATATTCCATAAATCTGTTTTTATCTCAACGGCACCCATAGTTGAGATACCATCCACAATATAAAGACATGACGGACAAACTCTGTTTATTATCTCTCCAATTTCAGCTATAGGATGAAATGTTCCTGTTGATGTTTCTGTAGCCTGTATAAATAGCGCAGCAGGGTTTTCTTTTTTAACTATTCTCTCAATTTCGTTCGGGTCTGCAGAGTTGCCGTATTCGATATCATAATATGTAATATCAAGCCCAAATACTTTGCAGATATCTCCCCAACGCTCTCCAAATTTGCCTGCTCTTATGACAACAACCCTCTCGCCTGTTGAAAAAAAATTGCTGACAGACGCTTCCATTGCTCCTGTACCGGAGCTTGTTATAACAACAGTCTCGCTGCTCGAATCAGCCATCTTTGAAAGCTTCTTTCTCGTATCTATTAAAAGTTCTTTAAACTGCTCTGTTCTATGGTGTATCGCAGGTTCGGCGAGCGCCTCTCTGACATAATGCGGAACAGGAGTGGGGCCGGGAGTAAACAGTCTTTGTTTTATAACACTACTCATTTATGACTGTCAAAATTTCCCAGGCCGGTCAAGTTAATTCTGCTTTCATCAAAAATTTCACAGGCAAGATCATTGACCTCTTTTGCCTTTACCGATTCAATTTTTTTTATGATCAGATCAACAGGTTCAATCTTTTTATGATATATATGACTGATGGCAGCATGCTGCATAATCGATTCATTGTTTTCCATTGAGATCAAAAATGTACCCTTGAAGTAACGTTTTGCCCGTTCCAACTCTTCAGAAGTTACGCCCTCGGCCTTTATTTTTTTTATTTCACCTTTTGCAAGTTCTACGGTTTTCTCAAAATTTGTGTTATTGGTTCCGCCGTATATATAAAAAATACCATTATTTCTAAAACCCGAATAAGACGAATAGATGGCATAGGCAAGTCCTCTTTTTTCTCTTATCTCCTGAAACAGCCTGGAACTCATAGAGCCGCCAACTATGCTGTTTAGCAAACTGAGTGCATATCTCCTTTTGTCATCTTTTTTGAACGCCGGAAATCCTAAAATAAAATTTACCTGATTGAGATCTTTTTTATGCTTAAAAGTCCCCGACTTGTATGCAGCAGACTTTACAGGCACAATCTTATTATCATTGTTCCAATTAGAAAACTGTTTTTTGATCTCTTCCCATTTGATGCCCGACAGGTCTCCCACAAATAGAGCAAAACAGTTTTCCGGTGTATAAAACGAGTTTAGTGTATCAATAAAATCATCTCTTTTTATGGTAGAGACAGACTGATGTGTTCCTGCAATCGGGTGACTTAATTGTTTGTCATCCAGTATGTTTTCAAAAAACAGATCGTAAACAAGAGATGAGGGATCATCGTTTGTCATACTGATTTCTTCTTTTATAACCTGTCTTTCCCTTTCTATTTCTTTTTCATCGAATACCGAATTAAAAAACATATCAGTCAGCACTTCGGTCAGATGGTTTCCGTATTCACCGAGAGATTTTATATAATATGCAGTATATTCCTTAGATGTAAAAGCGTTCGAATATCCTCCGAGACTCTCTATTTCCTTTGCGATATCCAGAGCCGTACGATTTTTTGTACCTTTAAAAAACATATGTTCTATAAAGTGAAAAATTCCATGTCTGCTGCTTTCGTTTGCAGAGCCTGATTTAACCCAGATTGAAGCGGTTAAGGAGCGTCCGGGCGCAGGCATCTTGATGATGGAAAATCCATTATCCAGTCTGTCGATTGAATAATCGGCGATGATTTCAGTCATGACTATTTCCGCCGGGTCTCCTTTTTGTATGCTCCCTATTGTCCCTGCTGTTTTTCTTTAAATCATAATCTTTTGCAGCGAGCGCAATTTTTCCGGCATAATCAATTCCGACTACCTTTACCGAAAGAGTATCACCGACTTTTATGAAATCATCTATATTTTTGATATGTTCATTTGAAAGTTTGGATATATGCACCATTCCTTCTTTTTTTGGTGTTATTCGTATAAACGCACCATATTTTTCAACCCTTGTAGCCTTGCCTTCATATTCGTCGCCAATTTCTACATCTCTGATAATATCTTCTATGAGTGCGACTGTTTCGTTGAGCTTTTCTTCGTCTTTGGAATATATCTGCACAATACCATCATCATTAACGTCGATTGCCGAACCGGTTTTTCCTATAATCTCTTTTATATTTTTGCCCGAAGGTCCGATGACATCCCTAATTTTCGATTGTTTAATCTCAATTTTCTTCATTCTTGGTGCGGTAGGTGAAAGTTTTCCGTTTTTGTTTGATAATGCATCGTTGATCTTTTCAAGAATAAAGAGTCTTGCCTCAAGTGCTTTTGCTAATGCTTTTCTAAGGAGCGCAGTTGTTACACCCGATATTTTTATATCCATCTGAAGAGCATTAATACCGTTAGCTGTTCCTGCAACTTTGAAATCCATATCACCGTAATGATCCTCTTCTCCGGCAATATCGGTTAGAATAATCTCTCTGTCATCCTGCTTAACAAGACCCATAGCAATACCCGATACCCTGTTTCTCATAGGAACACCGGCATCAACAAGCGAGAGAGTTGCTCCGCATACGGTTGCCATAGAAGAAGATCCGTTTGATTCGGCAATCTCGGACACCACTCTTATTGTATATCCGAATTTTTCTTCGTCCGGAAGTTCCGGCAAAATAGCGCGTTTTGCAAGATTTCCATGTCCTATTTCACGCCGTCCAGGTGTTCCGAGACGCTTTACTTCTCCTACAGAGTATGGAGGAAAATTGTAATGCATCATAAATCGTTCATAACGCTTTTCATTTAGGTCCTCAACGAGCTGCATATCGTTTTTTGATCCTAATGTAGTAACAACTATCGCCTGAGTTTCTCCGCGAGTAAAGATTGCAGATCCGTGAGTCACAGGCAGAACAGATGTTTCGCATGTTATCGGTCTTATTTCATCGAAATCTCTTCCGTCGATTCGCTTCCCGTCTTGAAACATTCTTTCTCTGATTAGTGATTTTATCAATTGATCGGTAAAGTTATTGACCCAAAATTCAACATTTTCCTTTTCTTTATCCTGGAGTTCGCTCAGCACGCTTTCTTTAAACGTTCTAACTGCGTCTATACGTTCAAGCTTTTCTTTCTGAAACAGATTTGATTTCAACCATTCTTTTTTGGATTCAACGGCAGCTGCTATTTCTTCATCTATCATGGCTTCGGCTACAGCTATCTTCTTGCGGCCAACTTTAGAAATAAGATCATCTTCAAGTTCAATGATTTTTTTGATAATCTCTTCCGCTTCACTGATTCTCGATACCATAAATTCTTCAGAAACTTCATTGGATCCGCTTTCAACCATGCTTATGCCGTTCTTGCCTCCTGCAACCACCAGATCAAGTGATGAGACCTTCAGTTCTTCAAAAGACGGCATAACGATGCAGGCATCATCTTTGTATCCCATTCTGATTGCCGCGATAGGACCGTCAAACGGAATCTCAGAGATCGAAAGCGCGCTTGATGCGGCTATCACTCCAAGTATTGCCGGATCAATGGCTCCATCAGAGGAAAGTACGGTAATAATTACCTGTGTTTCATTCTTGAATCCTTCAGGAAACAAAGGTCTCAAAGGTCTGTCTATAAGTCTTGAGGAGAGTACCTCCTTTTCCGACGGTCTTCCTTCTCTCTTGAAGAACCCTCCGGGAATTTGACCGGAAGCGAAAGCCTTCTCTATATAATTAACTGTGAGTGGAAAGAAATCACTATAAGCATTCGGGTTATTTTTACTGTAAACAGCGGTAGCAAGTACAACGGTATTTCCCCATTGCGCAAAAACGGCACCGTCAGCCTCTTTTGCCAGTTTCCCTGTTTCAAGAGAAAGCTTTTTCCCCGCTATCTCTTTTTCTACACGATAATATTGTTTCATAAATTAAAACTTGTCCCTTATATTCAGCTTTGAAATAACAGTTTTATATCTTCTTATATCTTTTCTTCTCAGATATTTCAAAAGTTTTCTTCTTTTGGCTATGATTTTCAAAAGCCCCATTCTCGAGTGATAGTCTTTTTTGTGAGTTTTGAAATGTTCAGTCAAATAACCCACGCGATCGGATAAAATTGCGATTTGAACTTCAGGTGAACCGGTATCGTCCGGCTCCCTGCCGAAATCTTTAACAATTTCTACTTTTTTTTCTTTTGTAATTGACATTATGTCCTCCATTTATTACTACTTTTTTTCAAAGATTATGCTTTAGGATACAACATTTTTCTCTGTATGTAAAGCCGCAGCTTCCTGCTCTTTTATTATGAGACCTCTGCACAGTAAACATATTCGTAGCTTTTTATGAGATTTTACATAGATATGGCGAAATTTCGAAGGAGGCAATTTTTCTATTTGATCTAAGCAATTGACAATAAATGATGAATGCCGAATGTCAATGATGCTTGTGAAAACCAAAACCTGATTTTCCATACATTTTATCAGGAGACTTTCTTAATGCCTTGTCTCAAATACAGAACAGAAGAAAAGAAAACACAGACAGGATGTCTATGATGCATTGCCTATGGATGCTTCGCCATATATTTTCCACTATTTTTTCTTAAACAGAAAAATGTATTCGTGCTTAAAAATATAAAATCCACCAACAAGAGCTCGATAACGCCATAATTCTTTCTGATTGCGTTTTCCTGTTGTCTCTTCAAAGTTTTTCACAATTACGCTTTTTAGGGAAAAACCTCGTTTCATAATTTCATTCATTGTTAAAAATCCTAATGGAATCCATTCACCTTTAGAATATTTATCACCAATTACCAGAGCAAAATATCTTCCTCTATCTAAAACTGATGAAGTATTATCAACTATTTTATTCATCATTTTCAGGAACGAGTCTACTGATGAAGCATTAGATAAATCCCTTGGGTCGTCACTGAATTTGATAATATCAAAATATGGGGGGTGCATGATTAAAAGTTGAACAGATTTTTGGCCGTACTTTTGCAAAAGTGATTTATAATCAACAACCGAACTATCGCCGGTTACAACTTTACTAATAACCCCATATTCATTTGGCTCGGAAGAAATAAACTTTTGTGCTTTTTGGGCAATACTCTCTTGAAGCTCTATTCCGATTCCGTGTCTTCCCAATCTTTGACTTTCAATTAAACTGGTTCCGCATCCAACAAAAGCATCTAAAATCCAGTCTCCTTTTTTGGTGTAGCGTTTTATCATTTGATTTGGAATCTGCGGAATAAAGTTTCCCCAATATCCTGCTGCGTGAACTCCGGAATTATCTCGTTTGTCACACATCCACAAACTATCGGTATAAATATCTGTATATTCCTTCCAACGGTTTAAATTAATATCATTGACTTTACTTGTCTTAATTTCAGTGATGCTTTTTTCAAAACGCTCAACATAATATTTTGCTCTTTCAAGCGTTTGGGCTTCTGCAATTTGTCGAATTTCATCAAACAGGTATCTCTGAGCAATTTTTATTGTGTCGCTATCAGAATCAATGTTTATCAATCCAATTTCATCTGATTTTGTATTAATCAATTGATTTTTTAGATGCAATGTCTCATTTCTTAATGATGAAAGTGTTTTTTCTTCTTTCAACTTTAGAACTATTTCCAAAATCCTTGACTTGTTAACAATCATAATTTTATTGCTTGGTCTAAATGCAGACCTATTAAATACGGTTGAACTCCATGGTGCAGTAGTTTGCATAGTTAATTCCCTTCTAAATTATTGCCTAACGGCAAAACTCACCTGCGTGAGAAATTCTACCAATTATGTTTAGATTGTACTTCATTTTAGCAAATCTTCAATTTTATGTTACCTGCCCCTTATGTCCGCTTGCTATGTGAATTTTATTGCAGCATATAAAACCACTGTTCAAAGATGGTGCTGATGCAGTTGATGGCTGAGCCGTAATATGCACAGCGCGGCAATCTGCTTTCCTGTTTCCTGTATTGACATCTATATGAATATAACTATTCTTGCAGGAGGAAATCTATTATGAACATACAAATTTTCGGTACCTGTTTTGTTGATATTGCAAAGCCTGAAATAAAGGATGATATGATATCGGTACTTGCAGACAGAG
>JAADFJ010000001.1 GCA_013152955.1 Campylobacterota bacterium | reverse complement strand
ATTGCCAAAGCTAAGGCATTGGCAATGATAGCGGCATCAAAAATAGTAATGCTGATATTTGATATAACAGAGGGTATTACAAAAGAAGACACTCTGATAGCGTCAAACGCGATACACAACAAGAAAGGACTTCTTTTGGTGGCAAACAAGATTGACAAAATTGATTCCGACAGAACGGCATACGAGAGATGGTTCCGATCTTATTACAAATTTCTGTCTTATTATCCGCTAATCCTGACAAGTGCCAAAACAAGCAGCAACTTCGGCACAATAGTAAAAAGACTGAAAAGCATAGAGAAGTCTCTTGAGCGAAAAATATCAAAAAAGGAACTTGAGCAGTTTACAGACAGATATCTGCCGAAAATAGGAGCATCATATATTTATCAAAAAAATGAGACATATCCGCTGTTTGTAATAAAGGTTCAAAAAGGCTATAATGACCGCAACACAAAATATATAAAAAACAGACTTTATAAAGATTTTGATTTTTATGGTGCTCCGATTGAAGTTAGGATCATAAAAAAAGAGAGGAGACAATGAAACATTTTTTGAGACTTACAGATTTGTCAAAAGACGAACTATATGAAATAATTGATCTTGCAATTGATGTTAAGAAAAAACCTATCTCTAACAGAATGGGCGGTAAAACCTTGGGACTTTTATTTGAAAAGCCTTCAACCAGAACAAGAGTTTCATTTGAAGCGGGATTTTATCAGATGGGAGGTAATTGCGTTGTGATAACTCCCCAAACCAGTCAGATCTCACGCGGCGAAACGATTGAAGATACCGCAAAGGTTTTATCGAGATATCTTGATATGACGGCGATAAGAACGTTCAACCATGAAAGGATCGAACAATTTGCCGGGAACGCCTCCATTCCGGTTATAAATGCCTTGACAGATCTTACTCACCCGTGCCAGCTTTTAGCTGATATGATGACAATTGTTGAGAAAAAAGGGAAGAGATTTGATTCAATGAAGATTGCATACTTTGGAGATGGAAATAATATGGCCAATACATGGATCGAAGCTGCTTCAATTTTCGGTTTTCATCTTTCCGTTGCTACTCCTCAGGATTTTGCCCCGAATGCAGCAATTCTGCATCAAGCTATGGCATATTCCGGCAATAAAAATAATATCGAAATTACCGACAATCCTCGAGAGGCGGCTAAAGACGCCGATCTGCTTTATACAGACGTATGGAACAGCATGAATCAGAAAGAAAGTAATGAAAAGATCATCAACCTGAAAAACTACCAGGTGAGCCAGGAGCTTGCAAAGTTGGCAAAACCCGACTTTCTGTTTATGCACTGTTTGCCGGCGCATATAGGACAGGAGGTTTCCGAATCGATCTATAAAGGTAAGCATTCTGTGATATATCAGGAGGCTGAGAATAGATTGCATACGCAAAAAGCGCTTATGCTGAAATTAATTGAATTAAATCTGCAGGAGGATTAGGAGTACTATATGAAAAAAATTAGAAAGATTGTGGTTGCGTACTCAGGAGGACTTGACACATCAATAATCGTAAAATGGCTTAAAGATAAATATGACTGTGATGTTGTGTGCTATACTGCCGATCTTGGGCAAAACGAACCTATGGACCATATCAAAGAAAAGGCTATGAAAACAGGAGCCTCAGCTGCTTATGTTGAGGATCTTCAAGAGGAATTTGTAGATAATTTTGTTTTAAATGCTATAAAGGCCAATGCACTTTATGAGGATAAATATCCCATGGCAACAGCGCTTGGGCGTCCGTTAATTGCAAAAAGATTGGTTGAGATTGCTCATGAGGAGAATGCCGATGCAATCTGCCACGGTTCCACCGGAAAGGGCAACGATCAGGTGCGATTTGAGGTTTCGATTGCGGCACTTGATCCTGATATAAAGGTTGTAGCTCCGCTCAGAACATGGGAACTTAAATCAAGAGATGCGGAAATTGAATATGCCAAAAGTTGCGGCATAGAGATTCCGGTTACAAAGGCATCTCCATACAGTATTGATAGAAATATATGGGGAATTGCAGTTGAGTGCGGAGTACTGGAAGATCCTATGAACAGAGCACCCGATGATGTATGGAGTATGACGATAAATCCTCAAAATGCTCCTGAAAGTCCGGAAGAGATAACTATAAGTTTTGATAAGGGCAGGCCTGCGGCAATCAACGGCAGAAAGCTCAGTCTTCTGGAGATAATCAAGAAATTAAACGAGACAGCCGGATCTCACGGAGTCGGCAGAATAGATATGGTAGAAAATCGTCTTGTAGGCATTAAGTCCCGCGAGGTATATGAGGCACCTGCGGCAGTAACGTTGATAGCTGCACATAAGGCGCTCGAAGAACTGATTTTTGACCGTGAAACGCTTCATTTCAACAGTATTATGAGCTCCAAATACTCAGAGCTTGTTTATTATGGATGGTGGTTCTCTGATTTAAGAAAAGCTTTGGACAGTTATTTTAATTCACTTCAAGAGTATGCGACCGGCAATGTAAGAGTAAAATTTTACAAGGGCAGTATAACCGTGACCGGGAAAGAGTCTCAAAATTCACTATATAACAGAAAACTTGCAACATATGGAACCGAAGATAGTTTTAAACACAGCTACGGAGAGGCGTTTTGCTATTTATGGGGATTACCGCTTAGGGAGAGAGCAGCGAATAGATGAAATATGGCGAGCAGGCCGTAGAAAAGGCTGAGCTGGAAAGATGGAAAAACAATATTACCGACCATGATTATGTTGTAACGATGGAGTTTCCTGAATTTACATGTCTATGCCCTCGATCCGGATATCCTGACTTTGCAACTATAAAGGTTGAATATATTCCGGATGAATATGTCATTGAACTCAAATCCTTTAAACTTTATTTAAATCACTATAGAAGCAGGCATATTTCTCATGAAGATGCAACTAATTATATATATAATGATCTTAAAAAAATCTTAAAACCAAAATTTATTCAGGTAATTGGAGATTTTGCAGCAAGAGGAAATCTTAAAACTGTAATAAGGGTATCGAGCAGGGTTAATGAAATTACACCAATGGAAAACAGACACACCGGCAAAAACAATTAGAATTGGCAGGATTATCGGAAGATGGGCAAAAATCGCAGCGAGACATAGAGCTGTTGTGATTTTTTTGGAAGGTGAGATGGGATCGGGGAAAACAACGTTTGCAAGCGGTATAATTTCCGGAGCGGGTATCAATGCAAACGGATTTGCAGGAAGCCCGTCATATACGATAGCTAATCAGTATGAGGGGGATTTGAAGATAAACCACATTGATTTTTGGCGTTATAATCTGCAGCAATATAATAAAGATATGATATTGGAAGAATTTTCTAACTACCTAAGTGATGATATAACAATTATAGAGTGGGGCAAACAGCTGGAAAAATCAATTGACAGTTATATCAGAATAAAAATATCAGGAGATAAAAAACGAACAGTAGTGCTGACTGCCGAATAGACGGCAATACAAAAATTTATGCTATTATAGGAAATCCGGTCAGTCATTCCATGAGTCCTTCCATACAAAACAGATTATTTAAAAAACATGGCGTAAATGCCGTTTATATACCGATGCAAACAGGCGATCTCCGGGCTGCTGTCTCTTCAATTAGAGTGACTGAAAATTTTATGGGCGCGAATATTACCATACCATATAAAGAAACAATCATACCTTTACTGGATGAAATTTCTGAAGACGCCCGATTTTGCGGAGCTGTAAATACAATATATAAAAATGCAGGCAGACTTTGCGGTGCTAACAGCGATATTGACGGCTTTAAAAAAGCACTGAAATATGACCTTGGATTTGATATTAAGAATGGCGATGCAGCGATTCTTGGGACAGGCGGTGCGGCAAGAGCTGTTATAGCTGCGATTGGAAATCTGGCTAAATCTATAACAATAATAAGCAGAAACAGAAGTAGCGCAGAAACATTGATCGAACAATTTTCAGGCAGAGTGACTGCGCAATTTTATGTAAAGGGCTGGGACGATAAGCTTAATGTTGATCTTATTATTAATGCAACACCAATCGGACTAAACGGAGAACTCTTGCCTGTAAATTTTGGAAAAAGTGCACTTTTTGATCTGGCGTATTCGAAAAATAATACTCCAATTGTTGCATTATTTAAAAAGTGCGGCAATAATGCAATAGATGGAAAACAGATGCTTAACAGACAAGCTGAAATCAGCTTTACCATCTGGCAACGTTTTGGCGACTATTAGATGCTTTTAGGAGAGATACTTCTCTGGTCAGGTAAGCTAACGCGGGATCAAATAAAAAAGGCGCTCGAAATACAGAAAAAGACAGGCAAGATGCTTGGTCAGATTGTTGTTGAACAGGGATATATAACAGAAGATGAATTGATGCACTACCTGTCCAAAAAAATAGGTGTTCAATATCAAAAATTGGTCGAAGATGAAATTGATAAAGAAGCTGTTGATCTTGTTCCTGAAAGTCTGGCAAAGAAATATCAATTGATACCTGTAAAAAGAGGAGTATACGAAATAACCGTTGCCATGACTGATCCTACAAATCTTCTGGCAATTGATGAAATACGATTTGCTACCGGATTAAAGGTTGCGCCTGTTCTTGCTAAACAGTCTGAAATTCTTAATCTGATAGATATTTTTTATTCTAAATCCGGTACTGATATTGTAAAACTTACTTCGGACAACATAAGTGAATTTTCGTTTAATGAGGGCGGAGATCTGGATCTGGCAGAGGAAACCGACAGCGGATTTGATATTGATGCAGCAAAAAGAAGCTCCGAAGAAAAGCCGATTATACAGCTCGTCAATAAGGTTATATATGGTGCGATTTCCGAGAAATGTTCGGATATTCATTTTGAGCCTTATGAAACAAGTTTTAGAATAAGATACAGGATAGATGGTGTTCTTGAAACTGTTGTTAATCCTCCTAAAAAACTTGCTCCCGCCATAATCAGCCGTGTAAAAATTATGTCTAAGCTTGATATTGCGGAACGAAGACTGCCGCAGGACGGGCGGATAAGAGTACATTTGAACACAAAAAAGGGTCGTAAATCTATTGATATCAGAATCTCCACAATACCTACGGTATATGGTGAAAAAGTAGTTATGCGGCTGCTCGATAAAGATAATCTTAGGACCGATTTAAGAGACCTGGGTTTGGAAGAGAATGATCTGAAAAAGTTAAAAAACGCTTTGGCTTTGCCTTATGGCATTATTCTTGCCACAGGGCCTACGGGGTCAGGAAAATCAACTACTCTTTATGCCGCGTTGTCAACGCTTAACAGACAGGACGTAAATATTATGACTGCTGAAGATCCTGTTGAGTACGATCTTGAGGGCATTAACCAGGTTTATGTGAAAGAGGCAATAGGGCTTACATTTTCAGCGGCCCTTAGGAGCTTTTTAAGGCAGGATCCGGATATAATAATGGTAGGCGAAATAAGAGATACCGAAACCGCTGATATTGCCGCAAGAGCGGCACTTACAGGACATCTGGTTCTTTCAACTATTCATACAAACGATGCGCCGTCTACAATAACAAGATTGATTGATATGGGAATAGAACCGTATTTAATTGCAAGTTCGCTTAACTGTATAATATCTCAGAGATTGGTAAGGAAAATTTGTCCGAAATGCAAACATAAAGTTGAAGTTTCTCAGGCGGAACTGTTAAATATCGGATTTAACGAACAAGAGGCGGCGGCTGTTAATATCTATGAAGGCGGCGGCTGTAAGTATTGCAGAAATAGCGGATATCGAGGCAGGATAGCCATTTATGAGTTGCTTGAGATAACAGAAAATATTAAAGAGGCGATACTGCAAAATCGTTCTATATCCAGACTTAGAGAAATTGCGAAAGATGAATCTTTGATAAGTCTAAGAGAAAACGGACTGCAAAAGATTAAAGAGGGAATAACCACAATTTCTGAAATCCTTAGAGTAACTGTTATGCACAAAAGGAGCAATCAATGATGGAAAAAAAAAGTGCTGCAAATCAGCTGTCACTGCAAACTATTTTGAGCAAAGCTGTTTTAAGCGGCGGATCTGACATTCATATAGTAGCAGGTCTGCCGCCTATGGTGCGTAAAATAGGCAGCCTGTCTCGAATTGAGGGCTATGAAAAGCTGAGCCCATCTGATACGATGCATCTTTGCTATTCAGTTATGACAGATGCTCAAAGGCATCAGTTTGAGTCTGAATTCGAACTTGATTTTTCCTTCGGTATATCAGGCCTTGCCCGTTTCAGAGGTAATATTTCGTATCAGCGTGGTTCGATAGCCGGAGCGTTTAGAACCATACCTACAGAAATTCCTCCATTCGAAAAGCTTGGAATACCGCAAGTGGTTCAAGATTTCGCAAACCTTCCAAAAGGGCTTGTGCTTATCACCGGACCAACCGGCTCAGGAAAAAGTACCACGCTTGCCGCATTAGTAGATAAGATCAATCATACCAAGGATGCTCACATTATTACTATAGAGGACCCTATAGAATTTATTTATTCTCATGATAGATGCGTTGTCAATCAGAGAGAAGTAGGAACTGATACATTTTCATTTGCGCAGGCATTAAAACATGCGTTAAGGCAGGACCCTGACATTATTTTAATTGGAGAGATGAGAGATTTGGAAACGATTACAATGGCGCTTAGAGCGGCCGAAACAGGACACCTTGTTTTTGCAACTCTGCATACCAATTCTGCAGCCCAGACGATCAATAGAATTATTGATACATTTCCTGCAAATGAGCAATCTCAGGTAAGGAGCGAACTTTCCCTGACGCTTGAAGGTGTTGTGAGTCAGACTCTGCTGAAAACTCTCGACCAGACAAAAAGAGTGCTTGCCATGGAAATACTTATAGTAAATAATGCCATAAGAAATCTTATAAGAGAAGATAAAGTTCATCAGATATATGCCTCAATGCAGGTAGGCCAGACAAAATATAATATGGTAACAATGAATCAGTCGCTGCACAATCTGTACATTAAAAGAAAAGTTGATTACGAGCATATTCTTGAGGCTTCTACAAAAAGAGAAGAGCTTGAAAATATGATCAAAAGAAAAAGGTGAACTTAAAAAACGGGGGGACCATATGACTGTTTATATATGGGAAGGAAGGGATAGGACGGGTAATAAAAAGTCTGGAGAGATTACCGCAGGAAACAGGCAGGATGCTGTAGAAAAACTTACAGGAGACGGGATTTTTGTCAAAGGTATAAAAGCAAAAGGTATTGAAATTAATCTAAAACTTTTTAAAAAAAAGATTAAAGAAAAAGATGTAGCAATTTTTACAAAAGGTTTTTCCGTTATGATAGGTTCGGGTCTGCCGATTTTAGACAGTCTGGACATACTTGCGGACCAAGAAAGAAACCCTGAATTTAAGAAAGTTATAAAAGACGTGTATTCGAAGGTGGAAGAAGGGTCTACTCTTACATTTGCTCTTTCGGAACATAAAGGAGTTTTCTCCGAACTTTATGTAAACTTGGTTGATTCCGGCGAAAAAAGCGGAACACTGGATGAGGTGACCAGGCGACTTTCGACATATCTTGAGAAAATGATAGCATTGAAACGAAAAATAAGAGGTGCTATGATATATCCAACAATGGTTAGTGCGGTTGCTGCCGGAGTCGTAACATTAATATTAATTGTCGTTATTCCGTCATTTGCATCGTTATATCAAAGCGCAGGGATGCTGCTTCCGCTTCCAACGCGAATTGTTGTTAATATAAGCGAAGCTTTGAGATCGTATTTTCTTTATATAGTTGGAATAGCTGCGGCAATCTTTTTCTTGTTCAAATATTTATATAAAAAGAGCTATAAGTTACGAAAGATGATTGATAAAGGGCTGCTCAGTATTCCTATTTTTGGAATGCTGATTAAAAAGGCATCCATAGCGAGATTTACCAGAACGCTCGGATCTTTGATGAAAAGCGGTGTAGCGATACTTGAAGGTTTTGATATAATAGCCAGAACAGCAGGCAATATTATAATAGAAGAAAATCTACTATCGATAAAAGATGATGTGGCTAACGGATCTTCTGTGGCAGAGCCGCTGCGAAAGTCGGAACTTTTTCCACCTATGGTAAGCCATATGGTTTCCGTTGGTGAAAAAACAGGTAAATTAGATGAGATGCTGGAAAAAACAGCCGACTACTATGAGGCAGAGGTGGATGATACCGTAAACAATCTTTCGACACTTATAGAACCGATTATCATTGTTATTTTAGGTGCTGTAATAGGATTTATTGTGATTGCAATGTATCTACCGATCTTCAGGCTTGGAACGGTTATTAAATGATGAAACCATTTCATTAATAGAATATTCTATTAATGAAAAAGGTCATGCAGCTTGACATAACTTTTATTTAAGCTATTCTATATTAAACTATTAGCTGCCTCATGATTATATTATCTATGCTATCTATGCGACCGACAAAGCAACGTTAATATTGTAAGACAAGGATGCTTATGCGTAATATTTAATCGTTGCACTAAATTATGTTTGGAGAAAAGATGGGAACTCATTACAGAGGAAGCAGGCATGAAATCAATGCCCTTAATGCTTATATAAAGCTTATGAGGGCGGCGAATTCTATTACAGGAAGATTGGCAAAAGGTCTTAAACCTACCAATCTGACAATGACACAATTCAGCATATTGGAGACGCTTTATCATTTAGGTCCCATGAATCAGCGCACTCTTGGAGCAAAGGTTTTAAAAAGCAGCGGAAACATAACACTTGTAGTTGATAATCTTGAAAAAAGCGGGCTTGTGAGACGGGTGCGTTCCAGATCTGACAGACGTTTTATAACTGTTTCTTTAACAAAAAAAGGCAAAGAGACCATATCGGAGATTTTCCCGGATTATCTGTTTTTGATTGTTAATGAAATGGAAATTATTGATGATAATGAGCTTAAAACGCTGGAGAACCTTTGTAAAATTTTAGGATTGCATAAAAGAGAGGACGACAAGTTAATTCTTGAAAAATCCTATTGACATGCAATCTTTTTTTGTGATAATTGCCAGGATGCCGGCGTAGCTCAGTTGGTAGAGCAGCTGATTTGTAATCAGCAGGTCACTGGTCCGATTCCAGCCGCCGGCTCCAGTTATTAACTCATATTATTCGCTATCTTTAGCGCTGGGTCACCTCAAGCGCTGAATCTTCACAGAGTGTTAGAAACTTCATTTCCTACTCTTTAACCTATTTGAACGTTGCGCATCTGCAGTTAAATAAAAAAAGGATAATTATAAATAATGAGATCACTGTATAGTAAACAAATTCACAGCTTTTCATGAGGTTTTCTATAGACAAGGCAAACTTCCGAAGAACTAACCGGTTAGTTCAAAGAAGCACAAAAGACAAATATATGGGAAACCTCATAAAACCCGCAGGCAAGACTAATATCGGGCAATCTTTAAGGAAATTAAGATTCTATAGAACACTTCCGTTAATTCTAAGCGTTTTAGATCCAGAGTCCGAATCGGTCTTATCTTTCGCTGCAAATTTTGACAATAACCCTGTTGCCTGCAATTTACGCCTTGACGAGATTAATTCGGACTTTCAATCTAAAGCTTAGAATTATTAGAGGTGTTCTATGCTTTTATCCTTCAGATTCCCGACAAATGAGATAAAGGTTTCTATATCTTTTCTTCCGGTTGCTATTCCGACTGAAATTCTGGTTGCGCCTCTCATTTTGTTTAGAAAGTTGATCATATCATCATAATTGCCATTATCTCTGCTGGTGAAATAATTGGATAATTCTTCTGTTGTTAAACAATTATTTATTTCATCAATTCCCGGGTTGCAGAAACAACCCGATCGAATTGAGATCAATTCGGCATTTGCTTTTTGTTCAATCTGCTCAAAAGGATAGAGTCTGCCGTTTTTATCAAAGAAATTCATGATTACGGTTCCGCCGGTATTTTTCCTATCTTCGGGACCAAAAATTTTTACCACATTTACTTTTGAATTATGCTTAATTTCTTTTATCCCTGAGATTAAATAATTAATCAATCCGGTTATACGCTCGTTTATTCTTCTGATGCCGATTGATTCAATGTAATCCAACCCTATTCTGATAGCTGGAATATCTAAATAATTAATGGTACCGTCTTCGAATCGTTCATGATTATTTGCCAGATAATGATGTCTCGTCTGAACGGAAGCCAATGTAACTGTTCCTCCGGCAAACCAAGGTTTAACAAGTTTGTTGAATTTTGATTTTTTGATTAAAAGACAACCGACCCCTGTCGGATATCCAAATATTTTATAAAATGAGATTGAAACAAAATCCGGTTTAACAATCGACAGATTGAGCTTTGAAGTCGGAACAAATGCCGCTGCATCCAGAAGCACATCCCACCCCAGTTTCTGCGCCTTTTGTATCCAGTTTAAGTCATGTTTGACTCCCGATACATTGGATTGAGCAGGAAAAGCAAACAATTTATTGATATATTCGGATCTCTTTTCCAAAAGGGAATCTAATTTATCGATATCGATACGAAGATCTTCATATTGAATCGGGCAGTATTCAAAACAGCCGCTTTTGTTGGCGCAATATTCCCTTATTCCGTTTACCGAATTATGATTATCAGCCAGCAGCAGCATAGCACCTTTTTTATTAAACGGGTAGCACTCTCCGATAATCTTTAAAGCGCCTGAGGCATTTTGAGTAAAAACGCAGAAGTAGTCATCAGCATTAAAAAAGTTAAGCACTTTCTTTCGGGAATCTTCAACTAATTTGGCGGATAATTGCGATGTAGGATTCGTAGAGTGAGGATTTCCAAATACATTTTTATTCAACAACTTATAATGCTTAGCCAATTGAGATTTAGCATATAAATTGCCGCCGGTGAAGTCCAGATAGGTATGTCCTTTTTCTGCAACTCTGGCATATTCTTCTGCTATTAATTTATTAAAAAACTCATCATGAGGCAGTTCAGTTGAAGTAGTTCCGCTCATTTTTCTTTTTAAAGGAGTTCTCATATTTTCTGAATATACATGTAATCTATCCTTTATTCAAGCAGATGAGTCACGAAACTGTGTCTTAATCGTAATTTCGGAACAGCGGTTTCGTTTGTTTCTGTGATATTTT